>NZ_JBNXVP010000002.1:0-418292 GCF_050565645.1 Leptolyngbya sp. AN10 | reverse complement strand
ACGTCGTAGTCCGCCTGCCGCTTGTGCCTCCGAAAGTAAACGTGTTCGTTTAGAGCGGCGCATTCAGTTCTCTAAAATCACTACATTCTCATCTTGAGACTGCAAAAAGTTTTCTACATCACTAAGGTATGTTGGTGTTGATTTCTCTCAGACTGCTTTGAACTATGTGAAGCAGCATTTAGACCAGCCAGATCTGTCCCAGACCCAAATTCATCTACACCAGTGCAGCGCCACCGAGTGCCGAGAGATTGTGCCTTCCAACTGTGACACAATCATCATTAATTCGGTCGTTCAATACTTTCCGAGTATCAACTACCTCGTTCAAATTCTTGATGAAGCGATTCAGTGGGTAAGTCCCGGAGGAAGTATTTTTATTGGCGATGTCCGTAGTTACTCTCTGCTTTCTACATTTGCGGCTTCTATCGAACTACATCGAGCCAATGATGAAGAATCGATCGTGCAATTGCAGCAACGAATTACACAGCGATCGCAGCAGGAGGAAGAACTGACTATCGACCCTGAGTTTTTCTATGCCCTCCAACAAAGACTTCCTCAAATTCAGCAAGTCTCCATCAAGCTAAAGCGAGAACAGTTTGTTAATGAACTCACAAAGTTCCGTTATGATGTCGTCTTAAAAATTGGATTGCCTCTCACAACTGTGCCACCGGACAAGGTATTCGATTGGCGTGACCAAAACTTATCGCTTTCTAGTTTGAAGACATGGCTAAGTGAGACTGAACCTCAAACGCTCATCGTTCGTGGCATCCCCAATGCGCGAATTCTGTCAGATGTGAAGATTCTTGAGTATTTGTCAAGTTCAAACCGCCCTAAAACCGTAGGTGAACTCCGTCAAGCGATCGCACAACACTCAGAAGAGGGAATCAATCCCGAAGTGCTGTATAACTTGTGTGAACAGCTACCCTATGAAATTTCACTTTACTGGTCAGCGCAAAAGGGCTATTTTGATGCTTGCTTTGAGTCTCGATCGTCTCAATCAAAATTAGGCTCACCTGTTTCATCAACTCCTAAATCTTGGCAATCTTACGCTAATGCACCTTTGCAAAGCAGATTTTTACAGCGCTGCATTCCTCAACTGCGCTCCTATCTAAGAGGCAAGCTTCCGAGCTACATGGTTCCATCTGCGTTCGTGATGCTAGAGGCACTTCCGCTCACCCCGAATGGAAAAATTGATAGACGAGCGCTGCCCGCTCCTAATTCTGATCGTCCAGCCTTAGATGAGCTATTTGTTGCGCCTCGTACTCCTTTAGAGCACGAATTGGCTCAGATGTGGTCGATCGTGTTAGGCATGGCTGAAATTGGGGTAAATGATAATTTCTTTGAACTCGGTGGAGATTCACTACGCACAACACAGCTAATTTTTCAAGTTGAAAAGAACTATCAAGTGGTCGTGCCCTTGATGGAGTTTTTTCAGATTCCAACGATCGCAGGTCTAGCAAGCTTACTTCAGCGAATTCATTCAGATTCCACAACTCACACAGAGTTTATGAGTCTGAATCAGCTTCAACAAGAAGCTGATCTTGATCTCGTTATCGATTGCTCAAATACCCCAGTCTCCCGCCTTTCTCAATCCATCTTTCTAACAGGTGCGACAGGCTTCATTGGCTCATTTCTCCTGAAAGAGCTTTTGCATCAAACAGCAGCCACAATTTACTGCCTTGTCCGCGCCGAGACTATCACAGCCGCAAAACAAAAACTTGCTCGCGTCCTAAAACAAGCAAATGCGAATTTAGCAGAATGTGCTGAACGGATTGTGCTGATTTTGGGCGATCTAGCGCAACCGAGCTTAGGACTCACCGACGCTCAATTTCAGGAACTTGCAGATTCGATCGAGGTCATCTATCACAGTGGCGCAAATGTCCATTTACTCTATCCTTACACTGCACTACGATCGACGAACGTGCTGGGCACTCGCGAAATCCTGCGTCTAGCGAGCACAGGAAAAACAAAACCTGTTCACTACCTATCTACACTAGATGTCCTAGAATCGATCGCAACAACAGGCAAAACTGTCATCTACGAAACCGACAGCATTTCTCAAGGGAAAGGTATCGCAGGCGGTTATGCTCAGAGCAAATGGATCGCAGAGTGCTTGATGTCACAAGCAGCAGTGAGAGGCATTCCTGTTTGTATCTATCGACCTGGAACTGTTACAGGACACAGCAAGACAGGGCATTTTAATCCCCAGGATTGGCTCTGTTTACTGATGAAAAGCTTTATTCAGCTAGGATGTGCACCTGACTTAAATTTGACGATCGATGTCACACCTGTTGATTATATTAGCCAAGCGATCGCGCATCTATCCTTGCAAACTGAGTCTTATGACAAGACATTTCATCTCATCAATCCGCAATCCTTATCGCTAAGACAGTTGGTAGAAGAATTAAATCAACTTGGCTATTTGGTCCAAACAGTGCCCCACTCACAGTGGCAAGCTGCTTTGAAACTTGAATCTAACGCACTACAAGCTCTAGCACCAGTGATTGTCGAACCGATTTCAGACCATTGCACTCGTTTAGAACTGTGGCTGGCTGGTAATCAAGTCTTTGATTGTAGGAACACAATGGAGGGCTTGAAAGATTTCTCAAGGTCTTGTCCCAAAATCGATGCTCAGCTTCTTAGCGTTTACATCGATCGCTTTATTCAAGATGGCTTCCTCATTACTCCTGCTGTTGCTCAATTAAGGCATTAATCATGTCGAACTCTACTCAAACGCTCTCTGAAGCGAAAGCCTGCCTATCCCTAGCGATTCCACTGATTGCAGCTCAGCTTGCTCAATCGACAACTGCTTTTGTAGACACGATCATGATGGGTTGGTTAGGAAGTCACACGATCGCAGCAGGCGGTTTAGGGGCAACAACCTTCAACTACTGCTTACTAATCAGCACTTCAGTTCTGTCAGCGGTTAGCCCACTTGTTGCACAAGCTTATGGAGGAAATAGTCCAAAGGCGGTTCAGCGAATCGTTCAGCAGGGATTATGGTTGACTGTACTTTTCAGTGTTCCAATCATGCTGATACTGTGGCAGAGTCGATCGCTTCTGCTTTGGTTTGGTCAAGATGCTAACACGGTTGAAGTGACCGAAGTTTACCTGCGTCCGCTCACCTGGGGATTTTTCCCGGCACTCGCGATCTCAGTTCTTAAAAGCTTCATCTCAGCCATTTCACAGCCGCGCTTAGTTATGCTGATTACGCTGTTTGGCACATTGCTCAACATCGGAGGAAATTATGCTCTGATGTTTGGTAAGTTTGGCTTTCCAGAACTAGGACTTGCAGGGATTGGTTGGGCAAGTACACTCTCACTCTGGAGTATGCTGCTTGCTCTAGTTGTCTATGTTATTTGGAAGCCGCCTTTGACTGATACTTCTATTTTTCAAGGCTGTCAGCACCTGAACTTGCAGATCTTGCGAGAACTCCTGCGAGTTGGGCTTCCAATCGGCGGACTTATGGCTGTTGAAGCAGGGATCTTTACCATTATCACCCTTTTGATTGGGCATTTGGGAAATACCGCGCTTGCTGCTCATCAGATTGTGCAACAGCTTGGAGCCGTTTTAACCTATCAGATTGCGAATGGTATTGCTCTAGCGACAACTGTGCGCGTCGGACAACTATCAGGACAACAAGACCGATCAGGCATTCAACACGCGGGCAGAGTGGGAATCTGCATTTCTGGCATTTGTATGAGTGCATTTAGTCTGATGTTTTGGCTTATGCCTGATCCTTTCATCGCGTTTTACCTGGATACGAACGACCCAGCGAATCGTCAGGTGATGAGCTTGTCGAGACAACTGCTAGGAGTTGCGGCAGTGCTTCAAGTTGTCGATGGCATTCAAACTACAGCATCAGGCGCATTGCGAGGAGTGAGAGATACTCAAATTCCAATGATTGTTGGGTTTCTCGCTTACTGGTGCTGCGGTTTACCGATCGGAGCATTACTCGGAATGCGCTTTGAGTTAGGAGCGATCGGGTTTTGGTGGGGACTGGTGATCGGGTTAGCGATCGCAGCAATTGTTCTCGCTCGACGATTTGAGATCGTCGTCTCTCGCTCCAAGTCTTTGCATTTCTCTAATTTTCTTGAGCGTAATGCGTCAAATCACTGATCTTTTTTACAGTTCTAGACATCAGTTTTTATCTGAGGGAACCATACAATTACCAAGCATTACAGCAGTGTCTGTATTCAAAAACCGGAGTGAGTGCGATGATTGCCAGCAAGAAACATCCCCCTGTTCAGAGGTCGCCAAAAATTTCTCTAAGATTCATTCTCGTTGTTCCTTTTGTTTTGCAAATTTTTACAGCGGTCGGACTAACGGGATATTTTTCCTTGCGGAATGGTCAAAAAGCGGTCAACGATCTCGCGAGTCAATTGCGACGAGAAACCAGCGATCGCATTGATCAACACTTGGATAGTTATTTGCTCACTCCTCGCTTGATCACGCAGACTAATGCTGATTTGATTCAAATGGGCTTGCTAAATCCGAACGATTTGGAGAATATTGGGCGCAAGTTTTGGAAGCAAGCACAGTTGCACAAAGTGGGGTATGTGTTGTTTGGAAATACTCGCGGAGAATATGCGGGAGCAGGCTATCTATTCGGTGACGATCGCATTGTGGTGTCTGAACTTTCTCCGATTCGTTATGGCAACAACAATGTTTATGGCTATGAAGTTGATCACCAAGGTAAACGCCTCAAAGCGGCTCACCCTCCCACACCCTTCGACTTTCAGAAAGAAGGATGGTATTCAGAGCCACTCAAAGCAGGTCAACCTCGTTGGACTTCAATCTATGCGTGGGAGTTTCCGCCTTATACGCTCTCAATCTCCTATGCTCAACCTGTTTACGATGGATCAGGTAAGCTAATTGGTAGCGTTGGTACAGAGCAAAGCTTACTGCAAATCAGTGATTTTTTGCGCCAGTTGAAACTTGATTCCGCAGGGGTTGGAAGAACTTTCATCTTGGAGCGAGATGGCTCACTCGTTGGAAGTTCCAGTACACAGAAGCCCTATCTAGTTGAAAACGAAAAAGCAAAACGCTTAAAAGCAAATGAAATCGAAGATTCGTTGATTCAAGCAACAACAAAACACTTGACGACCCAATTCGGTCAGCTTCAATCAATTCAGGAAAGTCAGCAGCTTGAATTTTCAATAGATGGGCAGCGCCAGTTTGTGCAAGTTACACCTTGGAAAGATCCACAAGGGTTAGATTGGCTGGTCGTAGTCGCTGTTCCTGAATCTGCGTTTATGGGTCAGATCAATGCAAATACCCGCAACACGATTTGGCTTTGTGTCGGTGCTCTAGCTTTAGCAACGTTGTTGGGACTTTATACTTCGCGTTGGATTGCTCGCCCAATCTTGAAATTGACGAGAGCAAGCCAAGCGATCGCAGTTGGCGATCGCGATCAAACTGTCAGCATTCAGGGCATCTCCGAAATTGAGACGCTTGCAACCTCGTTCAACTCAATGGCAAAACAACTCAAATCCTCATTTGAGGAGCTAGAAGCTAGAGTCGAGGAACGCACTACGCAGTTAAGAGAAGCAAAGAACCAGGCGGATAGCGCAAACCAAGCAAAGAGCGAGTTTCTTGCTAATATGAGCCACGAGTTGAGAACACCGCTCAACGGCATCCTGGGCTATGCTCAAATCTTGTTGAGAGACAAAACGCTACATCCCAAACAATTAGATGGAGTCAGTATCATTCATCAGTGTGGATCGCACTTGTTGACCCTGATCAACGACATTTTGGATCTCTCGAAAATTGAAGCTCGTAAATTAGAACTGACTGACAAAGATTTTCATCTCTCCTCTTTTCTAACAGGCATCGTTGAGATTTGCCGCATCAAAGCAGAGCAAAAAGAAATCGCTTTTACCTATGAAGCATTAAACAAGCTACCACTCGCCATCTGTGCGGATGAGAAACGTTTGCGCCAGGTGTTAATCAATCTACTCGGCAACGCGATCAAGTTCACAGAAAAAGGTGGTGTCACTTTCAAGGTCGGCGTTCTCATTCAGAGCCATCGAGGTTGGGAACTTGATTCGCCAGCATCATCAAATGACGCTGTTCCCCCTGAGCTATCTGATACAAAGCGAGTCAAGCTGAGATTCCAGATCGAGGACACTGGCGTTGGCATGACTTCCGAACAACTCGAAAAAATCTTTCTTCCCTTTGAACAGGTGGGAAGTAAAGAGAAAATGTCCGAGGGAACGGGTTTAGGTCTAGCGATTAGTCAGCAGATTGTACAGATGATGGGCAGTGAACTTCAAGTTGAAAGCACGATCGCTGAAGGCAGTAAATTCTGGTTTGATGTTGGGCTACTAGAGTCCGATCAAGTGCTTGATTATATCGATGCCCAGTCAACCGATAACGTGGTTGGGTACGAAGGCGATCGCAAAAAGGTTCTCATCGTGGACGATCGCTGGGAGAACCGTTCTGTGATTCTCAATTTACTAGAACCGCTTGGATTTAGCATCTTAGAAGCCACAAACGGTCAAGAGGGCTTAGAAAAAACGGCTGAATGGGAACCGGATTTAATCATCACAGACTTAGCGATGCCTGTGATGGGAGGTTTAGAGATGGTGAAGCAGCTACAGCAGAACCCAAAACTTGCCCAAATTCCGATTATTGCTTCTTCTGCTAGTGTGTTTAACTTCGATCGTCAGCAAAGTCGTGATGCAGGCTGTCGTGATTTTTTGCCGAAACCTGTTCAGTCTGATGAACTATTAGAACAGCTTTGCACCTATTTAGGACTCTGTTGGATCTATGCTGAGGGAAGTGCTCCCCAAACAGCGCAAGCCAATTCTGATGAAGTACAGCAAGCCCAACCCCCGTTTGTTGTTCCACCAACTGATGCTTTGAAGCCGCTCTATCGGGCTGCTAAGATTGGCGATATTGAAACTGTAGAGCAGGAAATTCAGCAGCTTCAACAAGCGAGTGCAGACTATCAGCCTTATACCGTGAAGCTTGAGCATCTCGCTCATCAACTTAATCTGAAAGAGATTGTTCGCTTTATTAAGTTCTACACGCCTGAGATTTGACAATGAGTTCTTTTCAATCTAGTCTTGTTTTGATTGTTGATGATAATCCCAACAATACCAAAGTTTTGTTTGACATTCTGAAATCGGCTGGCTATCGGGTTCTGCTTGCACAAGATGGTGAAGCAGCGCTAGAAACGCTTGAGAGCGTTACACCGGATGCAATTCTGCTAGATGTGATGATGCCTGGGATCGATGGGTTTGAAACCTGTCGCCGCATTAAACAAATGCCGAATGTCGAGAGCGTGCCGATTATTTTCATGACTGCGCTTTCTGAAACCGAAGATAAAGTCAGAGGACTCAGTTTAGGTGCGGTTGATTACATTACGAAACCGTTTCAGCATGAAGAGGTGCTTGCTCGACTTGACACACATTTGCGACTTTATCGGTTGACTCAAGAATTACGGGATCTCAATGCACAGTTAGAGCATCGGGTTGCTGAACGCACTGCTGAGTTGAGTGAAGCATTGAATCAGCTCAAACAGTCTCAACTTCAGTTGGTCAACAGCGAAAAAATGTCAGCTTTAGGGCAACTGGTTGCAGGAGTTGCACATGAAATCAATAATCCGGTTGGCTTCATCCAGGGAAATCTCAAGCACGCAACTGAGGATTTTGAAGCCTTAATGGAACATTTGAGGCTTTATCAATCAGGTGCATCTTCAGAAACGATCGCGCAACACGAGAGTGAGATTGATCTAGCGTACCTAAGCACAGATTTGCCAAAACTGCTTCGATCGATGGAAGTTGGAATTGAGCGAATTGCTTCTACCAGCATTGCTTTAAGAATTTTTTCTCGGCTAGACAGCGCTGCTAAGACTGAGTTTGATATTCATGATGGTATCAATAGTACCTTGCTCATTTTGAAGCATCGACTAAAGGGAAACAGCGCTCGCCCTGAAATTGAGATAGTTCAGGAGTATGATCAGATCCCTCCAGTGGAGTGCCTACCGGGACAGTTGAATCAGGTTTTTATGAATCTGATTGCCAATGCGATCGATGCGATCGAAGAAAAGAGTCAGAAATATACCTACGAAGAGCTAACTGCTCATCCGAATCGAATTGTCATTCGGACCAGTCTTACTTCTGATGGGCAATGGGTCGCGATCCGAATTCGAGACAGCGGATGCGGCATTCCTGATGAGATGCAGCAGAAAATCTTTGAGTATCTATTTACAACGAAACCTGTTGGGAAAGGAACAGGGTTAGGGTTGTCTATTGCATGGCAGATTGTGGTTGACAAACATGGCGGGCGATTAGCTGTGAATTCTGCTGTTGGAGAAGGAACAGAATTTTTAGTTGAAATTCCGATTAAAGCCTAGGGTTATGCTTTGACCTGGACGGGGCGGCAAAAAGTCTGAGAAACGATTGCGATTGCAAAGTAGGAGCTTGTCAAAGCAATGCACCGATTTTATCTGGAGTCGATCGCGTTTTTCCTACTTAACTTAATCGCATTATCCAAACCGTTGAAGCAACTGTTCACGCGATAGTTGCAACAGGAGGGAAGGATAGGTTTCAGTCGGTAGTGTCAAAATCTAAGGAATAATTGAATTAAGATCTTGGTTCAAATCTCTGAGACGAGAGAAAGGTGAGCCTCTCTACCCTATCTTTTTGCGTCACAATCCTATCGATTAGGTGCGGTCTGCTGAATTGGAATTTGAATGACAAACTCAGTTCCTTTACCGAGGGTCGAGAAACATTCGAGTTTACCTTTATGGGTTTCCTGAATAGCTTGATAACTAATCGACATCCCTAGTCCTGTACCTTTGCCTACAGGCTTTGTTGTAAAGAACGGCTCAAAGATTCGTCGTTTCACCTCTTCAGGAATGCCAACACCGTTATCTGCGATCGCAATTTGCACCCAGTCTGAGCCAACCTTTGAAGTCCGAATTGTAATGCAACGTAGCTCCTGTTGTCCCTGAATGTCCTCCAGTGCATCAATTGCATTCGCAAGAATATTCATCAATACCTGATTGAGTTGTCCAGCGTAGCATTCGACCTGGGGTAAGTCGCCGTAGTCCTTGATAATCTCGATCGCGGGTCTTTGTGGCGTTGGTTTAAAGCGATGTTGCAAAATTAACAGCGTACTTTCAATGCCCTCGTGAATGTTTACGGATTTGAATTTTGCTTCGTCTAGCCGGGAAAAGTTGCGTAAAGACAGCACAATGTCGCGGATGCGATCCGTTCCCAACTGCATTGAGGCTAATACTTTCGGGAGATCGGCTTGCAAAAACTCCAAATCAATCTCCTTAGCCCGTGTTTGAAGTTCAGGGCGATGAGGGGAAGCAGATTGCTGAAATAACTGTACAAGTTCTAATAAATCCTCAGTGTATTCCTGTACATGACGGAGGTTGCCATGAATAAAGTTGACCGGATTGTTAATTTCGTGGGCAACGCCTGCCACCATTTGCCCCAAACTCGACATCTTTTCGCTTTGAATCACCTGAGCTTGCGTCCGTTGTAATTCGACTAATGTGTTTTTGAGTTCAGCAGTGCGTTCTTCCACTCGGTCTTCTAAAGCTGCATGACTGTTTGCCAGTGCTGTGAAAGATTCGCGTACCTGTCCCGCCATGTGGTTAAAGGAGTGGGCAAGCAGATTCAGTTCTTGAATGTTGCCTTGTTGAACCGTTTGTTTTAAGTCACCCGATGCGATCGCTTGGCTTGCCTGGTTCAGATTCGCGATCGGACGTGCAATCCACCGAGCCGTCAAGATGCCGCTGACTGTTGCGATCACCAATGCTCCCAGGCAAAGCAAGATTGTCGTCTGCGTATTGGCGTTGATTTGTGCCATGAATGCACTTTCTGGGACTGCCATGACGACCCACCACTCTAGACCGTAGGCATCACGCCAGGGTAATAGATGCACCTGATAGGATTCGCCCTGAGAATTGAGTTTTAGCTTCTGGGTTTCCTCGATCGCGGGGAAATTGGCAATTTGAGGCTGAAGTTGCTTTGCAATATTTTGTACGACTGGATTGGAACTTTCTGTAGCTTTGAGGCGCTTGATTTCATTATTCACGACCTTAAACGGTTGCTTCTGCCCCGAATTGGCAACCAACATCCCATTCCGCTCCAGGATAAAGACTTCTCCAGAGCGACTGATATCTAGGGTGCGTAGAAAGTCGCTCAGTTTCAATAAGTGGATATCGACCGACACCACACCGAGCAATTTTTGGGTTGCATCGTAAACCGGACGACTTGCCGACGCTGCAATATACGGAGGATAGGCTGGATCATAGTAAGTATAGATATGAGTCCAAATCGGTTTACCAGCTTTGACAGGTTCTGTGTAGACAGGCATATTTAGCGTGTCCCAAGTCCCGGTATAGACGGGTTGAGTCGGGTTGCCATCCTGATCTGTCAAGTAAGTCGTCATATTTTTCGGCAAGCTTGGCGTTTTGACTGCGGCATCGTCCAGCGTTACGGTTTTACCGTCATAACGAGCCGCTCCAGTCGCTGCTCCACTGGGTAAACTGAGAGCGATGTAGGTCACGTCAAAGGACTGCATTTGCTGCCAGAAAAATTTGCCAATTGCTTTACGGTCGTTGACATCAAACAATCCCATCCGCAGCGCATTCGCATTGATGTGATTGATCTGATGGGGAATTGCCAAGTGGCTGTCTAAATGGTGATCAACCTCGCTGCTAGTTCGCTCCATTAATCGATTTGCCAAATCTTGAACCGCCTTTTCGCCATTCCTGAACGACAAGTAGCCAACCAATCCGACTGCACCAAAGATTTGCACCACGAAGGGAATGATCAAAACTAGCTGGAGCGGCAATGCTCGAACTTTTCTGGTTGCTTGCTGGCGCTTAGGAGAAGAAAATAGCGAGTTCATGAGCTTTTTGAATCAGGTTAATGCAGCGATCGCATTCACTGACTGAATCTCTGGAGAATTACAACAGTCAAGCGCGGCGATCGGAAGTGACCTTCCAAGGGTTCCCTAGAATTTGGTTTGAACCCAAGCGCGATTTGCAAGAGTTCTCTGATGACACACACCCGCCATTTTCTTTACAAACCTTGATTCACAGGGAATAATGAATCAGCTTTTTGGCGCATTCACCCGGCATTAGTGTTTAACCATTTATGGCTATCCAACAATTTCTTCAAGCGATCGTTCAGAAATTCACTCCGCTGACTCTAGCGGTTCCCTTACTCGTGTTAAGTGCCTGTGGTTCTGCCCCAACGACTTCGCAAGCACCTACATCCACGGTCAGCCCAGCCTCGACCCGTTCTAATCCTGACGAGAAAGCGGCGCGATTTGCCTTGATTATGAATGGTCCGCCTACAGATAAGTCCTGGAATCAGAGAGCCTACGAAGCTGCTCAAGCACTCAAAGCCAAAGGGGTCGATGTGGTGGTGTCTGAATCCATCTCTCCGGCTGATGTTGAGCGGGTGTTACGGCAGTATGCCGAAGCGGGATATAGCCCGATCGTGGCGCATTCTTTCAACTATGGCGATGCAGTTTTCAAAGTTGCGAAAGAATTTCCGAACATTAATTTTGCGTGGGCAGGTGGTATTAATAAGACCGCAGCGAACGTGGCGGACTATGATCAGCCGTTCTATCAAGGAGCTTATTTAGTTGGATTAATTGGCGGTCAGTTATCGAAGACTGGGAAGCTGGGAGCCTTGTATGGATTTGATATTCCGGTTTGCCATGCGATGGGAGAAGCAATGCTGGCGGGCGCAAAGACGGTGCGACCTGACGCGACGTTGACCGATGCGGCAGTGGGAAACTGGGATGATGTGGCGAAAGCAAAAGAAGCGGCATTGTCTCAAGCAGAAACCGGAGTTGACTTCTGGATTGGTTGCGGACAGGGACCCACTCTAGGGCAAATTGAGGCAGCGAAGACTAAGGGCGGATTTGCCACGGGGTACGTTGGGGATATGTCTTCGATCGAGCCAAACGTTGTGGCATCAAATCTAGTTTGGAATATGGAGCCGCTGTTTACCCGAATGATTGAAGATACCAAGGCTCAGAAATTTACCAGTCAGTTCTACAAAATGGCGGTTGCAGAAGGTGTAATCAATGTGGAGGTGTCACCCGCATTCAAAGACAAGCTGACTCCAGAGCAGCTTAAGGCGATCGAGGCAACCCGCGCCAAAATTGCTTCTGGCGAACTGAAAGTGCCGTTTGTTCCAAAGTAGGTTTAAGGGGCGCTGAACGTTCTGAACAGGGTATGAGTTAACTGCGACTATGGTGCTTTCTGGGTTGAATTCAGTCGATAGTCTAGCGATCGAAATGGTTGGTATCACCAAACGATTTCAAAAGGTGATTGCCAACCAAGCGATCGACTTTAGTGTGAAAACGGGCGAAATCCACGCGCTACTGGGCGAGAACGGTGCTGGGAAAACCACCTTGATGAACATTCTCTGTGGACTCCACGAGCCTGATCAAGGAGAGATTCGAGTGCAATCTCAGGTTGTGCGATTTCGATCGGCAAAAGATGCGATCGCGGCTGGAATCAGCATGGTACACCAGCATTTTATGTTGGTTGAATCCTTCACTGTTGCAGAAAACATTGTTCTGGGACAATCGCGTAAAGTATTGCGAGAAAATCCAAAGCGCCTGTATTCTCGCTTACAGCAGTTAGCGGATCGGTATGGACTGAAAATCAACCCAGCCGCGCAAATTTGGCAGCTTTCGGTCGGGGAACAACAGCGCGTTGAGATTTTGAAGGCACTGTATCGCAATGCCAAAGTTCTCATTTTCGATGAGCCAACGGCAGTCCTAACGCCTCAAGAAGCTCAAGATTTAATGACCACACTCAGGCAGTTAGCGGCTCAGGGAACCTCGATTATTTTTATTTCTCACAAACTGAATGAAGTAATGGCAGTGTGCGATCGCGTGACTGTTCTGCGCGATGGTCAAGCGGTGGCAACAGTGGCAACTCAAGACTGCACCGAGCGCGAACTCGCGCAACTAATGGTCGGTCGAGACATCGATTCAACTCAAAAAACTTCATCACAAGTGCAGAGTTCAACGCCTGGACTTACTTTGAAAAATCTCTGGGTTAAGAGCGATCGCGGTTTTCCAGCACTGAAGGGAATTGATCTCGTGATTCAGCAAGGTGAAATCGTGGGGGTGGCTGGCGTTGATGGCAACGGGCAGCGCGAACTCGAAGAAGCAATCATCGGACTGCGATCGCTCAAACAAGGAGAAATTTGGATGAGCGGCAATCTTGCACACATTCCCAGCGATCGATATGCGATGGGATTGCTGACCGATTTCTCGATCGCAGAAAATTTAGTGCTGAGAGATGTTCAATCTTCCTCCTTTCAACAGAAAGGATTGTTGCGTTGGCAGTTCATCTTCAAATATGCCACTGATCTTGTGCAGCGTTTTTTGATTCGAGCTTCTTCGGTCAAGATGCAGGCTGGAAAGCTCTCAGGTGGCAATGCTCAGAAAGTTGTGTTTGCGCGTGAACTAAGTCGCGATCATCAAGTGCTACTCGCTGCCCAACCGACACGAGGACTGGATATCGGAGCAACTGAGTTTGTTCATGCACAGCTTTTGGCACGGCGAGAGGCGGGAGTTGCAGTGTTACTGATTTCGACTGAACTGGATGAGATTTTGAAACTCAGCGATCGCATTGCTGTTTTGTATGAAGGTGAAATTGTTGCTGTGATCGATGCCAAAGCTGTGAACTTGCACGATTTGGGGTTGTTGATGGCAGGAAAGAAAGGAGGGAACTTTGCTGAATTCTAGTTCTGCGCTTCCACAATCCTCGATTTGGTTACGACTTAAGTTTCTAGCTCCGATCCTCGGCGCATTTTTAGCTTTGTTGCTAGGTGGAGTCTTGCTGCAATTGAGTGGGGCAAATCCAGTACAAGCTTATCAAGTGATGTTTATGGGTGCGTTTGGGGGAGCGCGACAGTGGACTGAAACGCTGCTAAAAGCCACGCCGCTACTCATCATCGGATTGGGAATGACGATCGCGTTTCGGTGTCGAGTTTGGAACATTGGAGCCGAAGGACAATACTATCTCGGCGCGTTGTGTGGCAGTCTGGTTGCACTGACTTTTCCTAATCTGCCTGCGGGATTGTTGATTCCATTGATGTTAATCGCTGGCGTTTTCGGTGGTGCATTGTGGAGTGCGATCGCTGGATTGCTTCATCTTCTACGCGGCATGAATTTGATTATTTGCACCTTGATGCTGAACTATATCGGCATTCTCATCGTTCAGTATGCAGCGCGAGTTCCGCTAAGACAGCCAGATGGATTCTTACCGGAATCCGCACAGTTCAGCAGTAATGCTCAAATTCCCGTCTTGGTTGGAACTCGATTGCATTGGGGCATGGCGATCGCGCTGTTGCTCGTTGTTGGAGTCTACCTTTTGCTGTGGCATACACCGCTAGGATTTCATCTTCGGGTCGTCGGATCGCGGCTGAGTGTAGCTCGAAGTGTGGGCATCAATACGAGCCGGAGTATCTTGCTGGCATTAATGATGAGCGGTGGATTAGCTGGACTTGCTGGCATAATTGAAGTGAGCTATACCTATACTCGGTTGAAAGGTGAAATCTCAGATAGCTATGGATTTAGTGGAATCTTAGTTGCGTTACTCGGTCAACTTCATCCGATCGGGGTTTTGATTGCAGCTATTTTATTTTCTGCCTTGATGGTTGGGGCGCAGTCGTTGAATGTGATGCTACAGATTCCCGCTTCTGCGGCTCAAGTGATTCAAGCCCTAGTCGTGCTATTTGTGCTGGCGGGTTCTGCATTCGCAAATCGTCGATCGTGAGGTAGTTATGCCCTGGGAACAAGTTCTAACCTGGAGTTTTTTTATCGCATTGCTCACGGCAGGAATTCGATTCGCCGTGCCCGTCTTATTAGCGGTATTGGGCGAGATCATTACAGAGCGATCGGGCGTGATGAATCTTGGCTTAGAAGGTGTGATGCTGGTCGGTGGACTAGCAGGCTTTGGGGTTGCTGTGAGCCTTGAACAAGCGACAGGAAATGCGAGTCTCGCGGCATGGGGTGGGCTGACTGCCGGATTGCTCAGTGGGGTGCTGATGGGTTTGCTCATGGCAGTGTTAACGGTGAGCTTGAAGACGGATCAAGTTGTGACAGGAGTGACGCTTGTTTTATTTGGTCAAGGATTGACGGCTTATCTGTTCCGATCGCGAATTGGACTGTCTGGAACGCGGGTGCAAGGACTAGAAACTTGGGCAATTCCAGGACTCTCGAACTTACCGATCGTCGGTGAGATTTTGTTCAATCAAACTGCGATCGTTTATCTCACAGCCCTTCTCGTCTATGTTTGCTGGTTCTTCTTGTTTCGCACAACTGCGGGGCTTTCTCTAAGAGCAGTGGGCGAGAATCCAACTGCCGCAGAGACTTCAGGATTAAGTGTCGATCGCATTCGTTATCTCGCTGTGATTGCGGGTTCTGCCTTAACAGGCTTAGGGGGTGCAGTGTTAACTGTCGTTCAACTCAGACTGTTCACTGAGGGGATCATGGCGGGTCGGGGTTGGATTGCGATCGCACTGGTGTTTTTCTCGCGTTGGCAACCTGCCTGGGCACTCTTCGGCGCACTGTTATTTGGAGTCGCGGACGCTTTGCAATATCGAATTCAAGCATTGGGAGCAAAAGATCTCCCCTATGAATTCCTGCTCATGCTTCCCTATGTGTTAACGCTTATGGCACTATTACGAGGAACAGATCGGAGTGAAACGCCCGCATCGTTGGGGACTCCTTACATTAAACAAGACCGCTGATAGACGCTCCTGGAGTGAACCGATGATTGATCCAATTTTCTGGAATGACTGGCATCCGATCGCACGATCGAGGGATCTCAAGCCTGGAACCATTCTACGATCGCGGTTGTTAGACACTGATATCGTACTTTGGCGTGGAAAAAATACCGACGCGATCGCATGGGAAGATCGCTGTCCTCACCGCAGTGTAAAACTTTCGGGAGGGACAATTGTTGACGATACCTTAGTTTGTCCTTACCACGGGTTAGCTTACGACCCTAGTGGGCACTGTGTGAAAGTTCCGGCTCATCCTAATTACACTGCTCCAAAACAGGCTTGTGTAAAATCATTTGCGGTTGAAGAACGATATGGAGTCGTCTTTGTGTCGCTCGGCAATCCGTCTCAACCCGTCGTACCGTTTCCAGAGTGGGATGATCCGAGCTATCGAACCTATCTAAGCGGTGGGCATTACTGTCGGTGTAGTGGATTACGGGCGATCGAAAACTTTCTAGATGTAGCACACCTGCCTTTTGTTCATGCTGGAATTTTAGGAGAACCTGACCAAGCGGTGATCGAAGACTATGAAGTAATGTCGATCGACACAGGTATCTACATGAAAGATATCAAGATCTGGCAGCCTGACCCGGATGGAACGGGGCGAGGTGGTGTTGCAGCCTATGATTATTGGACAATTCGACCTTTAACAGTGGCACTCCGTAAACAAAGAGCAAGCGGACAAACGATGGTGTTACTTTACTATGTCACTCCGGTTTCTGAGGAAGAGTGTATCGGCTGGATGTGGGGAACGTTGAATTATGCCCATGACATTCCTGAAGAGGTTATGGTGGCATTTCAAGACAAAGTGATTCTGCAAGATGTGGATAACTTAGAATCCCATAATCCAAAACGATTGCCGCTCGATCTACAAGCAGAATTTCATCTGCCTAGCGATCGTGCTTCTTTGGGTTATCGCAAGTGGTTGAAACAGTTAGGAGTCACTTACGGAGCCATTTCATAAGCATTGTTGTTTGCTCCCCTGAACGGATTTAATTTTTGACTTGCTTTAGGGCAGCAATTGTTGTCCATAACAGGTTGCAGGGAAGCTTAAAGAAAGTATAAAAGCTTGCAACAAATCCTATGGTTATGCTTCCTGGGTATGAAATCGTTGAGAAAATCTACGAAAGCTCAAAGACGCTGGTTTACCGGGGAGTTCGATCGAATGATCAGAAACCAGTCGTGATTAAAGCACTTAAAAATCAGTACCCAACGCCAAGAGAGATTGCTGTGTTTCGGAAGCAGTACAGTTTGGCGAACCATCTTGGCATTCTGGGAATTGTTCGCCCGTACAGCTTAGAAACCTATGAGAATCAATGGACGTTAATTTTAGAAGATTTTGGTGCAATTTCTCTGAGAGAGTATTGCAGGACGAATTCTTTTGACTTGAAGGAATTTTTGTCGATCGCGATTCAAACGACTGAAATTCTCGGAGAACTGCACCGAAATCGCATCATTCACAAAGATCTCAAACCTGCGAATCTATTGATCAATCCAACGACTGGACAGATTAAGATCACTGACTTTAGTATCGCGTCTATTCTGCCAAAAGAAAATCAAACGCTTATTAGTCCCAATGGATTAGAGGGAACCTTGCCTTATATGTCGCCAGAGCAAACCGGGCGAATGAATCGGGGCATTGACTATCGCAGCGATTTCTACTCGCTCGGAGTCACCTTCTATCAACTGCTAACCCAGCAACTTCCTTTCATTAGCAATGATCCTTTAGAGCTTGTTCATTGTCACCTCGCAAAACAACCGATCTCGCCAGCACAACTTAACTCAGCAATTCCAATTTCTTTATCAGATATCGTAATGAAGCTGATGGCGAAAATGGCAGAAGATCGCTATCAAAGTACAACTGGATTACTGCATGATCTTGAGGTTTGCCAGCAACAATTCCAACTTCACGGCACGATCGAGCCATTTGCTCTCGCCCAACAAGATTTTTGCGATCGCTTATCCATTCCCGAAAAATTGTATGGACGAGAAACGGAAGTCGATCAACTGCTAACCGCTTTCGATCGAGTCGCTCAATCAGGATTCAGCGAGTTTCTGCTGGTCAGTGGCTATTCTGGGATTGGTAAATCGTCTTTAGTGCAAGAGGTTTATAAGCCAATTGTGCAGCGACGAGGGTATTTTATTGCTGGAAAGTTTGACCAACTTCAGCGCAATGTTCCCTACTCCGCGATCGCGAGTGCATTTGGATCGTTAGTACAGCAACTTCTGACGGAAAGCGAAGCTCAACTGCGCGACTGGCGAGAAAAATTAGCGATCGCGCTTGGCTCAAATGGACAAGTCATCATTGATGTCATTCCAGAACTAGAGCAAATCATCGGCAAACAGCCCGAAATCGCCGCATTAAACCCGACTGAAGCACAGAACCGTTTCAATCGTGTGTTTCAGAACTTTATTCGTGTGTTTTGCCAACCAGAGCATCCTTTGGTCATCTTTTTTGATGATCTACAATGGGCGGATTCTGCAACCCTTCGTCTGATTAAGCGATTGCTGAGTGACTCACAAACCCATCATTTGTTTCTAATTGGAGCGTATCGAGATAACGAAGTCAGTGCGACACATCCCTTAGTCCTGCTTTTGGAAGATTTACAATCCCAGGCGGTTTCGATTCATCAAGTTACGTTGAAACCGCTCTCATTGCATCATGTCACTCAGTTAATTTCGGATACTTTGAAAACGTCTGAAGTCAGTCCGTTAGCAGAGTTGATCATGCGAAAAACGGACGGGAATCCATTCTTTATCAATGAGTTTCTCAAAACTCTGCATCACAATGAACTTCTGCGGTTCGACTTTTACAAGAATTCCTGGCAATGGAGCTTAAGTGAGATTGAAACGCTCAACATTACGGACAATGTTGTTGAATTGCTAGTTGATCGATTGAGAAAGCTACCAGAGGTAACACAGCAAGTGATTCAATTCGCTGCCTGTATTGGAAATCGCTTTGATCTCAGAACACTATCGATCGTATTGCAATCTTCAACGCTTGAGACAACCGCGCAAGCCCTATCGATCGCAGTTCAACAAGGCTTAATTGTCCCACTTTCTGCTCTAGAAATTGTTCAAAGCGATACGACAGATCCTATTTTAGTCAGCGATCGCTATAAGTTTCTGCACGATCGAGTACAACAAGCCGCTTATGCACTGATTGACGATCGCGACAAACAAGCCGTACATCTCCAAATTGGAAAGCTTCTTTACGCCAATGCAGCCTACAACGAATCGAGTGAGCAACTCTTTGAACTGGTAGGACATCTAAATCTGGGACAAGCACTGATTACCCAAGCTGATGAAAAGACTCAGTTAGCGCATTTGAATGTGCAAGCAGCGATCAAAGCAAAACAAGCAGCAGCCTACTCCGTCGCTCAAGAATGCTTGATCAATGCTCAGAACAATCTTGCAGAAGCAGCTTGGTCAGAGCACTATGAATTGATGTTTGCCCTACATCGAGAGCAGGCAGAAATTGAGTATTTACTGAGTAATTTCGAGCAGTCTGAACGCTTGATCGAAACTACCTTGAAACAAGCAAAATCTGCCCTTGAGAAAGCAGAAATTTACCAACTGCTGATCGTTCTCTACACAATGCAAGGAAAATATCAACCTGCGATCGAGACTGGACGAACGGCGCTTTCATTTTTCGACATTGATATCCCTCGAACAGATTTACACAAAGCCTTTGAAAACGAACTAGCGATCGCGAAAACACAACTCGCCCAGCAAAAGATTCCAGCATTATTGGATCAACCAGAAATGGTGATTCCAGAGAAAAGAGCCGCTGCGAAATTGCTCACAACATTAGGATCGCCGACTTACTTTTCTAATCAGGATCTCTGGCTAATTTGTGTGATGAAGTTAGTCAATCTTTCTTTGAAACATGGGGTGCTTTCAGAATCTACCTATGGTTACTCTGAGTATGGATTGATTCTAGGATCAATGCTGGGTGACTATCAGGCAGGCTATGAGTTCGGACAACTCAGCCTAAAAATCAGTGAAAGATTTAACAATCAAGCGGAAAAATGCAAAGGCTGCTTGGTCGTGGGTGGTTCAGTGAATCACTGGATTAGACCCCTCAAAGAAGATGCTGAAATTTTCATGGAAGGGTATCAGGCTGGCTTAGAGTCCGGTGAGCTTCAGTTTGCGGGCTACAATATTGCCCATCAAGTGATTAATTTATTCTACCAAGGAGCCGACTTAGATTCCCTGCAAGACAAGCTTCTCGACTATCTAGAGTTTACGGAACAAACACAAAATCAGCTTGCAAAAGATATGCTGCTTGCCTGTCAGCTAATCTTTCACAGTTTACAAGACTGTGATGTTAGACAATGCAAGTTTGAAACGAAAAACCTAAGCGAGACTGAATATTTGACAGCGTGTGAGAAACGATCGAGTTTTGCTGCGATCGGCTTCTTCAAGATTTTCAAAGCTCAAATTTTGTATCTGTATGGTTGTTTTGAGGATGCTCATCAGTCTATCGAGGAAGTAAGGCAACTTCTTAACTATCTTCCAGGCTGTATCTCGCTTGCTGAATTTAATTTCTACGACTCGTTGATTTTAGCTTCACTGTACCCAACTGCCAGTGAGTCTCAAAAAATCGAATACTGGCAGCAGATCACAACGAACCAACAGCAGATGAAGATTTGGGCAGAGACCTGTCCAGAGAACTTTCGGCATCAATATCTATTAGTCGAAGCAGAAATGGCTCGATTGCAAAATGATTCAATGACCGCGATCGACCTTTATGATGAAGCGATCGCACTTGCAAAAACAAACGGATTCGTGCAAGATGCGGCATTAGCAAATGAGCTATCTGCGAAGTTTTGGATTGCTAGAGGAAAAGAGAAGCTTGCCCAAATTTACTGGAGTGATGCTTATCATCTCTATCAATCTTGGGCAGCCTCTACTAAACTTGCAGATCTAGAACAGCGCTACCCTCATCTTCTAAGGTTAGGGCAGCCGATCGTTGAACCATCCCAAATCGCGGACGAAACTTTATCCATCACTCATATTTCTTCAACCAGCACTGGCAGCACCCAGATTCTCGACCTCAGTACCATTCTGAAAGCATCTCAAGCAATCTCCCAGGAAATTCAACTCGATCGACTGCTTGAAAGCTTGCTAAAAGTGATACTGGAAAGCGCTGGAGCAGAGCAAGGAGCTATCCTTTTGCCAGAAGATGACTATTGGAACATCGCAGTTCAAGGAAATAGCGATCGCACAGATATTACACTCCAGCCGCTTACCGACGCAATGCTATCCCTATCGATTGTTCAGTATGCGGCTCGCACCCAACAGAGGCTAGTGATTCATGATGCCACCAAAGAGCCAATCTGTGCGGCTGATCCCTACGTATTGGCACATCAACCGAGATCAATTCTCTGTTTTCCGATTTCTCACAAGAGCAAACTATCGGGGATTATTTACCTAGAAAATCGGCAAACAACGGAAGCGTTTAACCGCGATCGCTTAAAAGTTTTGTCTCTTCTTTCCACGCAGATTGCGATTTCTCTCGAAAATGCTACGCTCTACCAAACCTTACAAGCTTCCGAAGCTCGTGAACGCGATCGTGCTGAACAATTAGAACAATCTCTCCAGGATCTTCAAAATACCCAAGCGCAACTGATTCAAACTGAGAAAATTTCGAGCTTAGGTCAACTTGTAGCAGGTGTAGCCCATGAAGTTAACAATCCTGTCGGCTTTATCGCAGGAAATCTCAATCATACAAAGCAGGGAGTTGAAGATTTAATTGGGTTAATTCAGTTATATCGTCAATTTCATCCTCAACCTGGAAAAGAGATTGAGAATGAAATTGACGCGATCGATTTGGATTTTTTAATCACAGATCTGCCTCAAATGATTAGCTCGATGAAGTTGGGAACAGATCGAATTAAGGAGATCATGCAATCATTGAGAACTTACTCCCGTGTGGATGGCAGCGAGAAACAACTTGCAAATCTGCACAAAGGGATTGATTCGACCCTCATGATTCTCTCGCATCGCTTGAAAGCAACTCCCGAACATCCAGCAATTCAAGTGATCAAAGAATATGGTGATCTACCCGAAGTTCCTTGCTTTGCAGGTCAACTGAATCAGGTGTTTATGAATTTAATTGCGAATGCGATCGATGCTTTAGAAGAAGCAAATCGAGGCAAGAGTTACGCAGCATTGGAAGCGAAACCCAATTGCATTACTATCCGAACCAGCGTTGAAAACAATTCTGCGGTTGTTCGGATCAAAGACAATGGCGCGGGTATGCCACCTGAAGTTCAACAGCGAATCTTTGAAGCCTTTTTTACCACAAAACCGGAGGGCAAAGGCACAGGGCTAGGTCTTCCCATTTGCTACCAGATTGTTGAAAAACATGGAGGACAATTAAGCTTGATATCAGCGATCGGTGAAGGTACAGAATTTATTATTAAAATTCCAGCAGATTGTTGATGCTTGCCATCTTTCCTCAGTTCAAACTCCTGCACCCAGATCAAAGCATAGCCCGCGCCAAACTTGCCTTGTCTTTCCTTTGCGTGTCAACTTCGGTTTGAGAACTTCGACCCCCTTCTCGAAGGTTTCACGTCTCACTCCGCACTTGCGTTTGAACGATTTTGGTCGCAGGTGTTGAATCGCAAGCTTCGCTGCACGTAGTGTTCGTACATTTAACTCGCCTCCTGAGCAGGATCTATCCCTTCTTTCGGGGTTTGGGACACCGCTCAGGATTCATACAGGAGGTCTAGTGGACTTCGTTCTATTAGCCCCGAATTGATTCCGGGACGGGTGAGTGCAAGAAACGATACGTTTCAAATGCTGTCTAAGGCTCTCGCATCACATAACCGACTCCGCGAATCGTATGAACTAAACGATTTGGATTGATTGCCTCTAATTTCAGCCGTAGCGCCCGTACATAGACTTCAATAATGTTCGACTCACCCATAAAGTCATAACCCCAAACCTTTTCAAGAATTTGGTCGCGAGTGAACACTTGACGAGGATGGCTCAACAGTAGCTCTAGCAAATCGAATTCTTTTGCGGTTAATCCAATCAAGTGCGTGCCTCGATGCACTTCATGTGTGAGACGATTTAAGCTCAAGTCTTCAAACTCTAAAATATCTGGTTCTTCAGGATGAATGCGGCGCAGACGTGCTTTGACTCTTGCTAATAGTTCTTCGATGCTGAAGGGTTTCGTCACATAGTCATCTGCTCCTGCATTTAGACCTGTCACGCGATCGGGTACTTCATCTCTTGCAGTCAACATAATAATTGGTGCTTGAACACCTGTTTTCCGCAACCGCAAACACAAATCTAAGCCAGAGATCCCCGGAAGCATCCAGTCTAGGATCAATAAATCCGGTTGAGCATCACGGGCGATCGATAGACCCTCTATGCCGTTAGAACTAACAGTAACCTGATATCCTTCTAAGCTGAGTTCTGTTTTGACAAACTCAGCCAATCTGGGGTCATCTTCAACTAAAAGAATGCGGTCAGTCATAGTGCTGGTTTCCAGAGCGGCAAAGTTATTGTAAACGTACTGCCCTCTCCGGGTTTAGAGCGGAGTGTAATTCGTCCATTCATACCTTCGATCAAGCTTTTGGCGATCGCTAATCCCAATCCAGTGCCGTCTCTAGAACGAGTCATCGCTTCATCTACTCGGTAAAATCGTTCAAAAATGCGATGTTGATGCGATAAGGGAATGCCAATCCCGCGATCGCACACATGAATCATGGCACACTGTCCTGTTTTCTCTAGCACTAACTCAATAGGTTGATCTGAGCTAGAGTACTTGATCGCATTATCGACTAGATTAATCAGAACTTGCTGGAGACGGTCTTGATCGGCGCAGGTGATAACATCCTCATCGGTGGATAGTACTGTGATGGGGCGATTGCTCACCTTTTGGCTCATTGCTGTTACTTCTATCACCAAGGTGTTTAGCATAACCGGATTTAGCCGAAAGTGTAAGTTACCACTATCTGCCCGCGCTAGATCTAGCAAATCTTGCAGCATTCGGATGGTGCGATCGGTTTCTGCGGTAGCAGTTTCTAGGGCTTGTCGCTGATAGTCGCTAAGGTTTGTACTTCGTCGCAGTAGGCTTTGAAGATAGCCCAGAACAACGGTTAAAGGGGTACGTAATTCGTGGGAAACATTGCCGACAAACTGGCGCTGTTGTTCCCAAGCACCAGAAAGCCGAAACAACATCTCATTAAAGGCTTGTGCGAGTCCTAACACTTCATCTGGTGCGCGATGGAGTTGCAGTTTGGCTCCAGTCAAATTATCTGCCAAGTCATCCGCAGAAATAGCACTTGCAAGCTGGCTCATCTGTTCAAGAGGCTGCATTGCTTTGTGAATTCGTTTAGAAATTGCTGCAATCAATCCCCCGATCGCTAATAAACTCACAATCAATAACTGCCAGAGTCCAGCGTTTAACTTTTGCTGATCTTCCGTAATATCTTGCGCCAGATAGAGCTTGCCATAGGCTTTACCGTTGATCGCGAGTGGACTGCCACAGAGAACGATATCTCGATCGCCAAAGCGAACAACTTGCGGCTTTTCGGGCACTTGAGCGAGGGTTTCTACACTTTGGATCTCAGGAGAGGTCTGACTGATTCCAGCAGATTGTGCAAGCAGTTTGCCGTCTGGATTTTTCACCCATACTGCTAATCCAGGTTTTGACACTTTGAGGATGGTGCGATCGAGTCCAGTTTCGATCGCACCCATTTCACTGTAAAGCTGAATCTGGTCAGGAAAGCGCGTTGCAATATACTCTAGTGTTTGCTTGTGAGCCGCTACTAAATTTTGCTCCATCTGCCAAGCTGACCAAACTGCGACACTACCAAGCCCCAAAATTGAGAGGGCGACTAATTCCGAGGTCAAGCGAAACTGAAGCGAGGAGGTGGAAATTCGCTTGCCTGTGAACGAGGTGATCGCTCGAATGAGTCGGCTCAGTTTCATAGTGGCATCAAGAGTGGGGAGAGCATTAGAAGTTTTTGGCAGTGCCTTGAATGGGGTCAAATTCAAACCGTCGATCGTAGTTCGTTTCACCATAGAGATTAAAGCTAATCGTGGGTTCATTGTCGATCGCTTCAATGTGATGAATGGTTTCTGGCATCAAGCAGAGAATGTCCCCCGGCACGAGTATTTGTTCTTCTACAGGTTTAATGCGATCGAGCAGTTCTGGAGTGGGAGAACGCTGCCAGAATGTGTTTTTTTCTTGTCCGCTCAGTAACGCGACCAATCCCCAACTCGCATGATTATGCACAGGTGAAGTGATACCAGGTGACCAAGCAACTAACTGAACAGTCAGCGGAAAAAATGGCTCATCATATAACATCGATACCGCCCAACCTGTCTCAGGATCAGGCTCAAGTAAGGGTAATTGCAACCAGGAAGAACTCATCAATAACTGGCGCACTAACGGACAGATCGCTTGCAGGCGTAGCTGATCATCAGTGATACGATTTAACACATCTTCCAACTCAGTGAGAAAGCGGTAGAGTCGGTAAGGCTGAATTAATTCTTCAGCTTGATCAACCTGCCAAGCTTGGCACTGTCCTTCATCGGTTACAAACCAGTTTTGTCCTGTCATCGTTGATTTTCGCTATCAGGTCAGAGAATCGATCGTTATGCTCCTTACTTTACAAGAAAGATACAGGATAAATGTGATGCTTAGATAATACTAAGATGAGTTTTTGCTGAAAAACCGGAAACGCTCTTTGGTGACTGCTTTTCATCAAAAAATCCTGGAATTTTATCTAGTCTCCATCTCGCTTTCATCTGAGACTCATTTTTCTAAAGTTTAATCCAAATGTCAGCAGCGGGAAAATCTGAATTCCTGTCCTGCTGAAAAGGTTGGAGCGTTAAGCTCTACCTTTCTGCTTTTGCCCATATTTTTGCTCACAGTCTGGTCTAGAATCTTGAGGTTGAATAATATGCGTAAACAGTTGGCATCTTGGGTTATTTTGAGCGTCAGTAGTTTAGCGATCGCAGGTTCACTTATCACTGCAAACTCCGCTAGAACATCTGCTGCTCCGGTTCAGATCGCCCAAGCGAATCAGGGTAGAACAGTTGGGGGACCTTTGGCAAAGCAACTGCAAGGCAAGCCCGTTGTCGTTGATATCTATGCCAGTTGGTGTCCTGCTTGCAAGAATGTTGCACCCACATTGTCTCAACTGAAACAGGAGTATGGCGGAAGAGTTCACTTTGTGGTGCTAGATGTAAGCGATCGAGCCAAAGCCACCCAAGCAGAAAACCGAGCGAGAGAACTAGGGCTGGGGCAGTTTTTCTCAGCGAATAAATCGCAGACGGGCATGGTTGCCATCATCGATCCAGCAACGGGGAGCATTCTGACGCAGCAACGTAATAATGCAAACAAGTCTGCTTACACGTCTGTGTTAAATGCCGCGCTGTCCCGTCGATAAGGAAGTCTCGGCGTTGAACTCCCTGAAGAGGGAATCGCGCCAAAATCTACAGTTTTTTGAGGAGAAATTGCCATGAAGATTCAATACTTTTCTACACTTGCAGTTGTTTCGCTACTAAGTTTAGGGGCAGTAGTCGGTTGTTCAAGTCCTGATGCAGCAAAGACATCTGCTAACACTAGCACGAGTACTGAAGTGAAAACGAACCCATGTGCAAGCAAGGCGAACCCCTGTGCAAGCAAAGCGAATCCATGTGCAAGCAAAGCGAATCCATGTGCAAGCAAGGCGAATCCATGTGCTTCTAAAGCAAACCCTTGTGCAAGCAAGACGAAATCAGTCGGCGCACCTCTCACACAAGAGCTACAGGGAAAACCCGTTATCGTTGATATTTATGCTAGTTGGTGCCCTGCTTGCAAAAACATTGCACCTACGGTGTCCCAACTGAAAAAGAACTATGAAGGGAAAGTCAACTTTGTGGTGCTGGATGTGAGTGATCAGACGACATCTGCTGAAGCCGAAGCAAAAGCAAAACAGCTTGGACTCGGTGAATTTCTAGCAGCAAACAAAGCTCAAACTGGCATGATTACCATCATTGATCCTGCTACGGGCAAAATCCTCGCACAACATCGTAACAATGCAAATCTAGCAGATTACACGGCTGTTCTTGATCCGGCTCTCACTCAGTAAATTTGGTATGAGGAAATGCTTAATTTGCCACTCCTAAATGCAAGGAAATATTTATGACTCGAATTCCTCGATCGACAACAGAG
Source organism: Leptolyngbya sp. AN10 (assembly GCF_050565645.1). Taxonomy (NCBI): domain Bacteria; kingdom Bacillati; phylum Cyanobacteriota; class Cyanophyceae; order Leptolyngbyales; family Leptolyngbyaceae; genus Leptolyngbya; species Leptolyngbya sp. AN10. The sequence goes on along the minus strand of NZ_JBNXVP010000002.1, from coordinate 391,319 downwards.
CCGAGTCCGCCGCGACGCTCTAAAGCACAAAAGAAATGGCTCATTTACAGCAGTTTGGGATTGCTTGCTCTGATTCTAGTGCTGACATTCGGATCAACCATCAGTCATCCGATCGAACAGATTATCTCGATCGTCGAAAATCGTTATCAACAGTGGTTTGATCAACAAGATACTGCGAATCCCGTCGTATTGTTGCCTTTAGCCTTCGTTGGAGGAGTTCTTGCAAGCGTCTCACCGTGTATTTTGGCACTATTGCCAGTTAACCTCAGCTACATCGGCACTCTCAACATTAAATCCCGTTGGGATGCGGTTGTAAAAGCAGGCTCGTTTGTTCTAGGAGCCATCACGATTCTCAGTTTATTTGGTTTAGTCTCCTCCTTTGCTGGAGCCGTCATGGTGGAGTATCGAGGCTATATCAATGTCATTGTCGGGCTAATTATGGCAATAATGGGGCTATGGTTAGTCGGAGTGATCAAACTGCCTTTGCCACAGACGGAGATGAAAATCCCGATCGCAGGTCCGTATGGAGTTGGGCTGACATTTGCCTTGGTCAGTTCTCCCTGTGCCAGTCCGGTGCTATTTGCAGTACTGGCGGCAGCAGCAGCTACAGGTTCTCAAGTTCTAGGCACATTAACAATGGTGAGTTATGCACTAGGGTATACTATTCTGATTTTTCTAGCGAGCTTGTTTACTGGATTTGCAAAGCAAAGTAAGCAATTGCTAAAACATTCTGAAGGAATTATCCGCTTCGGCAGCGTAGCGCTGATGATAACTGGAGCCTATTATCTGTTCATGGGCGCTCGATGGTTTTTAGGAGGCTAGGGAGAAACGATCGACAATCTAAGCTCTTGTTGTCTGCTGCATCAGGAAACGCGCTGTCATTGCTGTAGCGGTCGTTGTCATGATTTTTGACGAAGGGCTTAACGAAGCCTGTCAATGGTCGCTCCGTTACTTAAACTGGAACTAAAACCGAGAGAAACTCGATCAATTCAAGTCAATTTTTACTAAGTAGATGGGTGAGATCAATGCGTAAGATGCGTTTCGACTCCGCTCAACGCGCAACACCCGATTCTTCGAGGGTTGAGCGGAGTCGAAACCCAAACCCAACGAGTGGTTTAATTTGGCTCTCCTACTTACCCGCCCGATTCGACTCCGCCACAAGCCCTTTCAGTAGACCTCCTGTACGAATGCCTGGGCGAATAGAATTCGCGGCTAAACAAACGAAGTCCGCCCCATGCGGACTAAGAAAAAAGGCTGTGAGTGCGCGGGGCGGCACACTTTGTCTGTATCGCTCCGAATTCCATTCGGTGAGCATTTTCGATTCGTGCAGAAGGTCTAGTGACTACAGAACTGCCGAAGCCGTCTTTTTAGCGATCTGCTGAGAATGAAAGCGATCGCTAAAAAGACGGTCTCGGATGATGTCTAGAACTCTCCTGCTCAAGCTGCCATTCTTTAAAGGGGCGTTTTAAAGGTATTGAGAAACATGTCGCTGCGGTTGCATCCGCCCGTGATTGCAAATCACAGTCTATCAGTGCGAAACTCGTTGAAACGGGGTGAAAGCCGCTTCATGACGATGCTTTAGTCCGTTTCTAACGGACTTTGTTTTGTTAGACCGTGGTTTCTAATCACGGGCGGGTGAATGCCATAAACGATACTTTTCAAACACCCTCTAAAAGTAAATTCTCAAGGCGATTTAGCTCCGTCCGCTTTGCCACAGTATTGCTCGAACTGCTCAACTACTTCAGCGATTTGGTACGGCAGCGATTGTAGAGCCGTGTAATTGCTATCAGCTGCTTCACTCGGCTCTGTTGTACTGACGTAATTGGCTAAATTGTCATGACCCGATTTGATGTCTTCTAGTAGTTGTTGCTGAAGCGCTTGAAGTTTGACATCCTGATACTGCTCACTATTCAACCGCTGCATCTCATTCCTAAGAATTTTCAGCGTATTGAGCATAATTTTTCGTCGAGTTGTTTCATCAGGCTCGAATGTGGAGAAATTTTGGTTGAATTGAATGAGTCCCGCTTCAAATCGTTGGCATTGAGTTTGTTTTGTCTCGATCGATTGAGCATTGATTGCCCTGATATTGCTAACAGAAGTTATTGCAGCAACCAAAGCAAGAAAGTGATAAAGGATCTTCATGGTGGAATAGAATGTGTCTTACTGAAACTTTAGCAGTTGACTTCAGAGCTTTAGTTTACTAGAAGCCGAATTCTGAACTGGTACGTTTGAGAAAAAACGATTTCGTAAAATTGCAACTGTTCGCGATCGCAAAACTCTATACCCAGTTGAAAAATTCTGAAATTCCCTCGAATTAGCTTAAACACTAGGTTTCAACGGTTTATGATCGGGCTTCTCTCTTCGATTCCATTCATCGCAGTTCCCGCAATGACTCAAACTGCTTGTCAAATTTTCTATCCTCCAGGACTCTCCGATCGGTTGACTCGTTTGCCGATTTCATCAGAGTTTGAATAGCAGATTCGAGCAATCTGGCAAGCTGAAATCGCGATCGAGTTTCTTCGCGCCAATCGTCCGGATCGTCTTGACCAAATTAACTCCACGAGAGCGGCAGATTGCAGAATTAGTGGCTCAAGGGTTGACCAATGCTGAGATCGGCGCTCAACTCTGGATCACTCAAAATACTGTGAAGCAAACCCTGAAACGGATGTTTTGCAAGTTGAATGTTTCTGCTCGTGCGGAATTGGTGGCAAAGCTTTTTCGCGCTTGAGGCTCGATCGACAGTAGATTTTTCAGTGATTCAATCTGGAAAAGTTGAGGTATCGTGTGAAACACACGATTGCATAAATAAGGATACCTGCAATGTCTCAAGAGGTTGTTGGTTGGCTGAATGAAGTTAAAGACTTACAGCAGCAAGTCAAGGCGGCGAAAGCTGCGGAACAATCGGCACACGCCAGTATAGATAATTGGCGGAAACGCTATGAAATTGAAGCTCAACAGCGTCGGACAGAAACTTTGGCGTTGCAGAAAACGATCGCTGAATTGCAAGCAGAAGTCGATCGATTAAAAAATCCGCCAACCGTGACTGAAATCGATAGCGAAATTGCTCAGTTTCAAACGGTAGCGGAATTGCGATCGAAATTAGCTGAAGTCTGGAGCGATCGTAATCAACTTGCTGAAGATTTCAAGGCGGAACAATTCAGTCATGCTCAAACTCGCAAGAATCTCACAACGGCTTTGGGTGACACCGTGGATATGCTCTCAAAGTTGAAGCAGACTTAATTCAACTGTCGTCCGCGCCATGTCCAGCCCCAACCCGTTACGGTTTTGACGATCGAGGTTAATACGATCGCACAAACTAACAATCCGCCAACTCCGATCGCCCACCAATATTGAGTTGAAATTAGCGTATAAGGTTCGCTTCTGAGGCGGATGACATAGTGTTGGAAAAGTGCGATCGCGCTCAATCCAAAAGTTAATCCAGTCGCGATCGTGAAACCAGAGAGCGCCAATTGTGAAAGTGCGATCGCCATTCCAATAAAGGGCATGGAAAAAATGAGGAACGTCACAAACACACAATAGAACGCAGCTTGATAGTTTCGATTCGAGCCTTCAAACCAATTCTTTGTCCAACCTTCCCAGAGTGCAGAAAACGATCGATACATCTGCACTTCAGCCAATCCGCGACCTAACCCATACCAGAGTCGAAAGCTTTGCTGTTTGATTCGGCGACCTAATTCAACATCTTCGACTACGTAATCATGAACAGCGGCATGACCTCCGATCGCATCATACGCACTGCGGCGGAATAGCATAAATGGACCCGCTGCAAATGCGGTTTCTGACATCGGATCATTTACAGGCGCGAAATCGAATCCAACTGCTAATAGAAATACGACGATCGGTTGCACGAGCCATTCCGACCAATGCCGACAGAGAATGACGACTGCCAATGAGAGTAGATCAATCTTTTCTTGTTGAGCAAATGCGATCGTTCTTTCAATGCTCTGGGGTTTCAGTCGCACATCCGCATCGATAAACAGCAAAAACTCGCTCTCAACCTGTTTCGCAGCTTGGGTACACGCCCAATTCTTTCCCACCCAAACTTCTCCTGCGGGACGTTCTCCAGCCGACATCAATTTCAATCGGGCATCCTGGCGCGAATCTTGGAGAAGTTCTACGATTTGCTTTGTTGCATCGGTAGATTGATCATCGACGACCCAAACTTGGAGTTGATCAACTCCGATCGCTGTACTTTCTAAAACCGATGTGACACAGGCTTCAATATTTGCGGCTTCGTTGTATGCCGGAATAATCACAGCAACTTTGGGAAAATCAGCGATCGGCGATTCAGAAATCACAGGTGCAGCTTTCAGAGCACGATCGAGTTTTCCAGAGAAAATCGTGATTGCCACGATCGAAACAATCACTATCAACGAAACGAAAATCATGCCGAACCTACAACGCTTTTATCCCAGCGTATAAGATCCGTTGTATTTTTGAGAGAGAAGAATACCACGATCCGCATTGTCAACGACCCAGCACTAAAGTGACTGGGCTTCCAGCCTAGAGACTTTAGTTTCAGTTGACCAGACTCAGCCTTTGGGCTACGTTTTCTCAGTCACGATACCGATAAATGCGTCGCTAGTTTGTCGCTCTATCGCTTGTGGTTAAACATCTTTATTTGGGTTAAGGACGTGCTGCAAGCCGAACAAGCTGAGAAAACCTTGTCGAAGCGAACATTACCCCGTAAGGGCGTTTCGTCGCGATGCGTACAGGGCGAACGATTTGAAACGGTAATTGTCCCGTTGAAAGTGCAATACAAAAGCACCCCGAATCAAGTCACTCCAAGGCGATCGCGACACACCAAAAACACTGACGGATGTAGGCGGTTTTAACCGCCTACTGTTTGTTCCTCTCAGCACTGAAGTGACTGAGTTTCCCAAACTACCACTGTTTTTTATGAAAAAGCTCCTCCTAACCGTCTGCCGGGGCTGGCTCCTTGCTTTAGTTCTCTCTCTATCGCTTTGGGCTACTCCCGCGCTTGCCACCAGTTTGTATGAAGTTCCACCAGTCTCCGATGCGCGAGTGGTTGATTTGGGCGATATCATCAGCCGATTTAACGAAAGCAAACTGAATGAAACCCTGAATGATCTGGCAACGAAAACAGGTCAAGAAGTTCACTTTGTCACGATACGGCGACTTGATTATGATGAAACGGTTCAATCCTTTGCGGATAAGCTGTTTTCACAATGGTTTCCAGATGCGGAAGAACGGGCAAATCAAACGCTGGTTGTTCTAGATAGCATCACGAATAATTCTGCGATCGTCACGGGCGAAAAAGTGAAATCACTCATGTCGGATGAGATAGCCACCAGTGTCGCTCAGGAAACGATGCAGGTTCCCTTGCAAAAAGGCGATCGCTATAATCAAGCGTTTTTGGATGTCAGCGATCGATTAGTGGCTGTCTTATCGGGTGAGCCTGATCCGGGTCCGCCCGTGGTTGTCGATAACATCAAAACCGAAGGAACCTTTGCCTCGCGAGAAGAAACCGCGAAAAGTAATGCCATTCCTTGGGTGATTGGCTTATTGATTGCTGCGACTGTGATCCCGATGGCGACCTACTACTGGTATGTTCGCTAGAAATCAACGAGTCTCTGACTTTTAGGGCAGTACTCGTATCCAAAGACACACCTTAAGACAGAACAGAAGTTTTACCCGTGGCAGATGGGTGCATCAGGCGGATTGATTTAGGGTTGTATTACTCACAAGGATTTAGGTAACGCAAATCACGAAGTTACCAAGGTTCGATTAATACATCCCCTTTAGAAGCTATGTACGCACCCATTTGGACGGGAAGAGTCTATCCGTTAGGCGCAGCCTGGGACGGAAAAGGAACCAACTTTTCGATCTTTTCTGAACACGCAACTGGAGTCGAAGTTTGTCTATTCGACAAGCAAGGTTCGGAACTACGATTGCCATTGTACGAAGGCGAGAACTATCTTTGGCATGGTTACGTTCCAGGAATCGCACCAGGACAGCGGTATGGGTTTCGAGTACATGGAGAATGGAACCCAGAGCGCGGACATCGATTCAATCCGAATAAGCTCTTGATTGATCCGTATGCAAAAGCGATCGAGGGCAATGTCCAACACGGTGAAGCAATCTTTAGCTATCGTTGGGATGATCCCGCTGGAGATTTAGGTTTTTCTGATTTAGATAGCGCCTCCCTGATGCCAAAGTGCATTGTTGTGGATCAATCGTTTGATTGGGAAGGCGATCAGCTTTTGAGAACTCCCTGGAACGAAACGGTAATCTATGAGATGCACGTGAAGGGATTTACTCAGAAGCATCCGAACATTCCAGAAGAGGTACGAGGAACCTATGCGGGAGTTGCACATCCAGCCGCGATCGCACATCTTCAATCACTTGGAATTACAGCAGTCGAATTGATGCCTGTTCACCACTTCCTCGCACATCCTGGACACTTAGAAAGTAAAGGCTTAACGAACTATTGGGGTTACGATTCGATCAACTATCTCTCACCCTATTCGGGATATAGTTCTGATAAGACTCCGGGCGCACAAGTGCGAGAGTTCAAAGAAATGGTCAAAGCTCTGCACAAAGCTGGAATCGAAGTTATCTTAGACGTGGTTTACAATCACACTGGTGAAGGAAATCATGCAGGTCCAATGCTCTCACTGCGAGGCATTGATAACAAAACGTACTATCGCTTAGTAGAAGGGAATGAGCGGTACTACATGGATTTTACTGGATGTGGTAACTCGCTTAATGTGCAAAGCCCCCAAGTGTTAAAGCTCATCATGGATAGCTTGCGCTACTGGGTTACAGAAATGCACGTGGATGGCTTCCGGTTTGATCTGGCTTCTGCACTTGCACGAGACTTGTATGAAGTAGATAACTTAGCCTCGTTCTTCGATATCATTCACCAAGATCCGATTCTGGCAGATGTAAAACTGATTGCAGAACCTTGGGATATTGGGGATGGTGGCTATCAGGTTGGAAACTTCCCGGTGCTGTGGTCAGAGTGGAATGGTCGCTATCGAGATGAAATGCGCGACTTCTGGCGCGGACAAGATGGCAAACTGGGCGAGTTTGCGTATCGGTTTACTGGAAGCTCTGATCTCTATCAGTTGAATGGTAGAAGACCTCACGCCAGCATCAACTTCCTCACCGCGCATGATGGTTTCACACTGCGAGATTTGGTGAGCTACAACGAGAAACACAATCAGGCGAACGGAGAAGACAATCGCGATGGCGAAAGTCATAATCGATCGTGGAATTGTGGCAACGAAGGCGAAACAGATGATGCTGAAGTGCTAAGACTGAGAGAACGTCAACAGCGCAATATGTTGTCCACTTTGATGCTGTCTCAAGGCATTCCAATGATTGTGATGGGCGATGAAATGGGTCGCACTCAGTCGGGCAATAACAATGCTTACTGTCAGGACAATGAGCTTTCTTGGTTGGATTGGGAATTGTGCGATCGCAATGAAGACCTGCTCAATTTCACTCGCGAACTGATTCATTTCCGCCACGAACATCCCGTTTTCCGTCGTCAACGCTGGTTCCAAGGACAAGCGATTCATGGCTCTAGTGTGAGTGATATTGCTTGGTTTAATCTGGATGGCAACGATATGACCTGTGATCAATGGTGTAACGGGTACTCGAAAGCGATTTCGGTGTTCTTAAACGGAAATGAATTGCCCGATCGAGGTCCCAAAGGTGGACGGATTCGGGACAACAGTTTCCTATTACTGTTCAATGCTCACTGGGATATGCTCGAATTTGTGTTGCCTGCTCGATTACGTCAGCGCAAATGGTCGGCGATTGTTAATACGAAAGAGCCGAGATTTGTTACCGAGAAGATCACGTTTTCAGGAACGAAGAATGTTCCGGTAATGGGTCGATCGCTCGTTGTATTGCAATCAGGGATCTAAGTTGATGTGTAGGGGGTGCTTTCATCTGGAGTAACCCCTACTCTGAGTGCTTCACAGTGGAATGAAGGTAATTTGATCAACGTGATCTCCTTCCAAGGAAGCACTTGCAAGAATCGCTAGAGAGTCAAGAATTAGTCCCATACTGGCATTCCGACGAAATACGAAAATACCTGGAACATGGCGACCCTCTGATAAGTGATCTGCTAGATGAACAGGCATCGATCGACGATTGTTCGTGACCAAAATGTAATCATTCTCTTCGCACCAACACAAGATTTCAGGATCTTTTGTTCCATAGGGAGGTGCGTTTTCATCTCCCACTTTCAGAACTTCTAAATCGGGTTGACGTGCTAATAGCTGAATCCGGTATTCATTTGCCAAGTTCTCATCGAATAGGTATCTAATTTTCACTGCGAAACCTGTTCCACTGAACGTTGTTGCTCAATGATTTGGCGCAATCGTAAAATCTGTGGAGATGGATTTGTATCTTGCTCTATTGCTGCACGATCTGTCTGTTCTATCCAATCCGTAACGTACTGCCCAACCGTCTTTGGATCGTGTAAGTAGTACAAAATCGTGGCGTAAACTTGTTCCAGGGTCACGCTTTCAAATTGTTCAGAGATTGCTTCGGGAGCTTCGGACAAATAGAGATAGGGGTACAGAATATGCTCGATTCCAACTCGTGTTCCTTTTAGTCGAATGTCGATCGAACTTAGAAACTCAAAATAATCTTCAAGCAACATCGCAATTTCCTTAATTTAGGATTAGTTTGATCATAATTGCTCAAGGAAGCGTTAGAATCTCGTGTCCATCTTCAGTGACAGCGATCGTATGTTCAAACTGTGCAGAGAGTTTCTTATCTTTCGTGATCACAGTCCAGCGATCGCTTAAAAACTTCAGGTCATACGTGCCTTCATTCAGCATTGGCTCGATCGTAAATACCATTCCCGGACGCAATTTCACACCCGTTCCCCGTTTACCAAAGTGCGGGATTTGCGGCTCTGTGTGAAAGACTCGTCCGACTCCATGCCCAACCATGTCGCGCACCACAGAGAATCCATTGGACTCTGCATATTCTTGAATCGCTGCACCAATATCACCGACTCTTGCACCCGGTTTCACTTCAGCAATTCCGCGCATCATCGCTTCTTTGGTGACTTCGACTAACTTTCGAGCCGCTTCGGATGGATTACCGACGAGAAACATCCGAGAGGTATCCCCGTGATAACCTTCGAGAATGGGAGTGACATCAATATTGAGAATGTCGCCGTCTTTAAGAATCTGTTTGGGGCTAGGAATGCCATGACAAACAACTTCATTAATGCTGGTACAAATTGAACCGGGATACGGTGGATGATTTGGAGGAGCATATCCTAATGTTGCGCTGATTGCTCCGTGGGCTTTCATCCAGCGATCGGCTTCGTCATTCAATTCTTGAGTACTGATTCCCGGTTTGACCAACGGTTCGAGGTAGTCTAATAACTGTGCGGCAAGCTTTCCAACGGTTCGCATTTTGTCGAGTTCTCGTGCAGAGAGCAGAACAATTCCGCGATGTTGATTAGCTGGTTTGGAGACGGATAACAGATTTTGCAGATTCATAACATTTCTTGCTGGCACAGCATAGCCTAGCATAACACACGCTATGTTAAGCTATGACAAACTTCAACGATCGAACTTCACCTATGGGCGGCAAAACAGATTTAGAGCGCGTCGTAGCTTACGTACCTCCGGAATGGAAAAAAGAACTCGAAGCCTGGGCAGAAATAGATGAACGATCGGTGTCTTGGTTGGTGGCGAAACTGATTGAGAAAGCCTTACAAGAGCGGCAGAAGCAATCGACTGCTAACCCTTCAGAGTCGCTGCCCCAAAAGTTGCATTAAATCGCCGACACCAAATTGCAGCCGATTTATAGTCATTCAAATTGACATCGGCTGGAATTTCGTAGGTTTGTGCGCCGTTAAATTGCTTGAATTGAGTGTAAATACCATTTGCCATTTTGATTAATAATCTGAACGCCACCTTTCGTGGAATGTTCGCCAGCGACAAAGCTTCCGGTCGCAATCACATCTGAACTGGAAGCTACGATCGGGCTTGCGGTTGTTGAGTTGGACTGAGAAGGAGTGCTAGAACATCCAAACATCAAGAGGGCTAACACACCAGAAATGGCATAGAGTTGTTTCATGATTTAGAAGATGTTTGAGAAGTGTAAAAAGCGGCTTTGCTTCGCTGGGAGTCCGCCCGGAAATGAATCTCCGGGCTAATGGAGGAAACCCCGCTGAAGCGGGCTAAGAGCGTAATACGGAGTTCTTAGCCCAGTTTAGTGGGCTTCCCCCGATTAGCCCGGAGATTCATTTCCGGGCGGGTGAATGCGGTGAACGATTGCTTTTCAAACACCCTCTTATGCTCCTATGTTCGATCGAACAGTAGATGCTTCTATTTAATAAGAACGAATATCGGAAATGGCGCTGGAATATAAAGATGAAGAAACATTCGAGTGGGTTACGATGCTGAAGATTTTGAATCGACCAGTCGCGATCGCAATTCTCAGCGCTTTATTCATGGCGTTTGCCACTGCACCCATTAGTTTTTGGTGGCTGGCTTGGTTTGCATTGGCTCCATTGTGGGTGATTACGGTTAGAACTAAATCGTCGAAAACTGCAATCTTCTGGGGCATTGTTTATCACGGATTTGCACTGCGCTGGATTACTGGGCTACATCCGTTGATGTGGTTGGGAGTGTCTTGGATTGCAAGTGTGTCGATCGTGGCGTTTGCTTGGAGCTTTATTACGCTCTTGGGTGCGTTCTATACCTGGATTTGGGCGTGGGGATTGGTGAAGCTTCCGAACAATGCGATCGTGCGAGTGATTGTGGGAACGGCGCTATGGTCTGGGCTGGAATTAGTGCGGCAGTGGGGTGCATTGGACTGGACAACGCTGGCTTATACGCAAAGTCCGAGTAATTTGATCATTCTGCATCTGGGGCGGATTTCTGGAACGTTGACCGTGACTGCTGCGATCGTCGCTGTGAATGGGTTGATTGCAGAAGCTTGGATGGCTCGGAGTAAGCGATTGATTGGAAGCGCGATCGCAACTTTCATCATTCTGCATTTGATTGGATTTGGACTGTATCAAACTGCGATCGTGCAAGCTCCTGAAGCGAAATTAACCGCAGGAATTATTCAAGGGAATGTTCCAACGCGGCAGAAGTTATTTTCGGAAGGATTGCGGCAGGCGTTTAACGGATATTCTTCAGGATATCGATCGCTGGCAAATCAAGGAGTCGATTTTGTGGTCACTCCGGAGGGTGCATTACCTGTTTTGTGGCAGGGCGAGAATTTACGAAATTTGGTCACTCAGGCGATACAAGAGAAGCAAGTCCTTGCATTAATTGGAACTTTTGTACCGGAAGGAACGCGATACACTCAGAGCTTAATTGCAGTTGCACCGGATGGAAATACGATCGCTCGGTACAACAAAATTAAATTAGTTCCACTGGGTGAATATTTGCCGTTTGAGAAGATTCTTGGCGGTTTGATTGGGCGTTTATCCCCGATCGAGTCTCTTATGGTTCCGGGCAAGTTCAATCAACAATTTGAAACTCCACTTGGAAGAATTGCGATCGGGATTTGTTTCGATTCTGCATTCTCAGAAGTGTTTCGGCAACAAGTCGCGAACAATGCACAGTTTTTAATTACTGCCTCAAATTTAGATCCTTACAGTACGGTTTTGATGGCGCAACATGAGGCACACGATATTATTAGATCGATGGAAACCGATCGTTGGGCAGTTCGAGTGACGAATACCGGATATTCAGGAATTGTTGACCCACATGGTCGAGTGAAATGGCGATCGCTAAATAATCAATATCAAATTCATGCTGATACAATCTATCGCCAACAAACCCAAACTTTATATGTGAAATGGGGCGATTGGCTTACCCCGACTTTATTAGGAATGAGCGCCATTTTGCTGTTCTTCGTAAGTCGCAACCAGCGATAGATCTTGAGGATGAGTACTCGGTTTTAATTCGATCAAATCTTGAATATTATTGAGCATTGTTTCGCAAATTGCATCGAGCGGTAAATCGTTCGGATCACGTCCAAAAGGATTCTCGATTTCGATCCCGATCGCTTCAATTCCAAACAAGGTAAAACTAATCAAAACAACGACTGGAGCAGTCCACCATCCGAGATTTCCGACCATTTGAAACGGGAGAGAAAGACAATATAGAAGTAATAACTGCTTGAGATGAATTGCATAAGCGATCGGCATTGGAGTTTTCAAAATTCGCTCACATGCGCCAAGACAATCAACTAAACCATTTAATAGATTCTGCATCTCGGTAAGCTGGTGAATTCTAATGCGATCGCGTTGATATTGATACTGCAAATAATCACCGATCCAGAATGCTACTCTTAAAGGCGGATTTTGAACTCCCTTTAATCGAACAAAGTGCTCTGGTAGGATTAACTTTTCAATTCCAGCTTCTAATTGCTCTCCTCGCAAATGAGCTTTCATTGCCACAGAAAACGCAACTAATAAATGCAATGCTTCGACTTTATCGGCTCGATCTTGCTCGGTTCTTTCCGAAACTGCCACCCAAATTTGTCGAGCTAAATTGCGCGTATCGTTGACTAATTTTCCCCAAGCTTTCCGACCTTCCCAAAAGCGATCGTATGCCGTATTCGTCCGAAACACAAGCAGCAAACCCAAAACAATGTTTGGAATTAAACTTGCTAATGCGGGCATCGAAACCGGAAAGCCTTCGACAAAAAAGACGGTAATCAGCAAACCGAACGCACCGCAAAAAATCGATCGCGGTAAAACCTTCGGCACAACTGAGCCTTTAACTTGTAGTGCAATTTGCAGCCAGCGTTTCTTCTCAAAACTCATGGAACACGATCGTCTCACAACCGCTTCATGATATTGCACTCATTGACAAATGTTAAGAATCTTGTGGTTTGTTCTCTATAGAAACTCGTAACGCGATTGCAACATAATAGGATCAAATGATTCGTGAGGTACGTTATGCCCGTCAAGAAAGGCGCAATGGTTCGTGTAATCCGCGAAAAACTCGAAAACAGCTTAGAAGCCAAAGCCAGTGATCCTCGCTTCCCCAGCTATATTTTTGAATCTGAAGGCGAAGTCGTGGATATCAGAGGCGATTACGCTTTCGTTAAATTCGGCAAAGTTCCCACTCCGAATATCTGGCTGAGACAAGATCAACTCGAATCTTTTAAGTAATCAGTAGATTGTGCTTTGTGCCGTGGCGATTTCAATCGCCGGGTTTAAAGCAAAACTTTGAAGAATCTCAACTAAGCCGTCAGTCGATCGAGCCAAGCGCGTTAGACTGAAACGATCGCACTGGCGGCAAAGTTATGAATTCTCCGACTTGTACTCAGTTTCGTGTCTCAATCATCGGAGCCGGAAATGTCGGGAGTGCATTAGCCCAAAGAGTTGCAGAAAAGAATTTAGCAGATGTTGTTCTGCTCGATGTTGCTCAAGGTCGTCCTCAAGGATTAGCGCTCGATCTGATGGAAGCGCGGGGAGTTGAACGGCACGATCGACAAATTATTGGTACGAACGATTACAGCGAAACAGCCGGATCAGATGTGATTGTGATTACCGCAGGCATTCCCCGCAAACCCGGAATGAGCCGGGATGATCTGCTTAGAATCAATGCCAAAATTGTGCGGGAAACGGTGAAAAGCGCGATCGCTCATTCGCCCCAAGCAGTCCTGATTGTGATTACAAATCCGCTGGATGTGATGACTCATCTCGCTTGGCAAGTCAGCGAACTTCCCCCGAATCGAGTGATGGGAATGGCAGGAGTACTCGACTCTGCTCGATTTCAGACTTTCATTGCAATGGAATTAAACTTGTCGATCGCAGATATTAATGCGACCGTTTTAGGGGGACATGGCGATTTGATGGTTCCTTTGCCCCGATATTCCACCGTCAACGGTATTCCAATCACTGAATTGTTATCTGAAACTGCGATCGAGCGATTGATCGAACGAACTCGTAACGGAGGCGCAGAGATTGTTGAACTGATGCAAACTGGAAGTGCCTTCTATGCACCCGCATCATCGGCTTGTTTGATGATTGAAGCAATTTTGCATAGTAAATCTCGATTGATGTCGATCGCGGCTTATCTCAAAGGCGAATACGGCTTGAATGATGTCTTCATCGGTGTGCCCTGTCGCTTGGGATGTCGGGGAATTGAGGCTGTTTTGGAACTCGACCTAACAGAAACAGAGCGGACTGCGCTTCATGCTTCAGCAAAATCTGTGAGGGAAAATGTTGAGCGTGCAAATCAACTTTTAGCGGCTACAGTATAAGCAAATCTTAAAACTCCCCCGTAGAAAGAGATAGTCTGCTTAAAATGCAGGCAAACTGTCTGCATAGAGTTTTGTATCTGTGTTGCCAAGGAACTGACCATGATTCGACGCTGGCTGGGTGGATTAGTGGGTTTGATGTGTCTTGCACCTGTTGGGTATACCGTTTCGATCGTGGCGGCGACTCCAGAAGAAATGATCCGTCGCCCGTTCACCTGTCCCGGTCAAACCAAAGGTGAAGCCAAAGAGTTTCAGGTGTTGACTGTGCGAAAGTGGGCAGAGGGCATGGTCGCACTCTACCGGGGGAATTGTTTAGACGATCGCTCGATCGCTCAAGCCAAAAATCCGAAAGTACAACCAATGCTGAGTTACCGAGTCGTGAAGCGGAACGGCATGGAATGGAACTTACTCGGATCAGGTAGCTATTTCACAAAGCAAACGAAGACCTCAGAAAAGTCGAAGAAACTGATCGAGTACGGAGTCGGTCGATCGAATGTCAAAGACAAGCGGCAGTACACCGTCTTTTATGGTGAAGTCTTAGAATCATCCGTGGCAGCCGTTGAAGTGACTTTTAACAATGGGAAAGTGTTGCGCGATCGAGGAGTCGATGGAATGCTCTTGCTGGTCGCTCCTGGTGCGACTGGAATCTGCGATGTCAGAGCATTAGGGGTAGATAATCAGATTTTGCAGCGGGATGAACTGATTCCGATTAACACGGCAGCAGTAAATAATACCTGTCAGCCGATTTCGGGGCAATTGTAAGCATTCAGTTTTTTCTATCGATAAGATTTGATTGATAAGTATAACCGTCTAATAAAAATGGGCTGCCCTGAAATTAGAACAACCCACTCCTTAGAATGCGGAACCCGGGACTTGAACCCGGAAGTCCTTGCGAACACTAGAACCTGAATCTAGCGCGTCTACCAATTCCGCCAGTCCCGCTTGTTGCGAACGTCTAAGCGCCGCGATCTCTGATTGTGACGTACCGAGTTGAGAATGTCAATCTTTTTGTTGATGTTGTTTCTGCGGTTGACCCCTTGTACCGGATTGCTGTTTACTTCAATGCTGGACAATTGCCAACTTTCCGGTAGAATCTAAACCAAATTTGAAGTAATTGTAAACATGCCGACTCAGGAGGACAGACCCATTACTCTCGCTCCCAGCTTGTCAAATTCTCAATCTTCACCCGAAGATCGCCACCCTGTCCTTCATATTTGGGGAAAGCAACCCCTAAGTGGGCATGTCACAATTAGTGGCGCAAAAAACTCCGCACTCGTACTGATGGCGGGTTCTCTTTTATGCTCAGGGACTTGTCGCTTACGTAATGTTCCTTCGCTGCTCGATATCACCCGGATTGGTGAAATTCTCTCGGCGTTGGGAGTCAAAGTTTCTCATAGCCAAGGCATTCTCGATTTGGATGCGTCAGAGATTACGCAGTCGAAAGCGCCTTACGATCTGGTGAGCCAGTTAAGAGCCAGTTTCTTTGTCGCAGGTCCATTACTAGCGCGGCTTGGAGTCGCTCAGGTTCCATTGCCCGGTGGATGCTCGATCGGCGATCGACCTGTGGATTTGCACGTCAAAGGTCTGCAAGCGCTCGGTGCTGAAGTCATCATCGAACATGGAGTAGTAAATGCTCATGTTCGCGGCAATCGGAAACGGTTGACTGGAGCTAGAATTTATCTCGATTTTCCTAGCGTTGGAGCGACGGAAAACATCATGATGGCGGCAACCCTGGCAGAAGGGGAAACGATCATCGAAAACGCAGCCCAAGAACCGGAAGTGGTCGATTTAGCAAACTTCTGTCGAGCAATGGGCGCACAGATTCGCGGTGCAGGAACCAATCGGATTGTGATCAATGGCGTTCCGAAGCTGCATGAAGTCGATTATTCGGTCGTACCCGATCGCATTGAGGCAGGAACGTTTCTGTTAGCAGGGGCGATTACGCGATCGGAGATTAGCCTATCTCCGGTTGTGCCGGATCATCTGAGTGCTGCGATCGCGAAGTTGCACGAAATTGGCGTGAAAGTTGCGATCGATGCTCCCGATACGGTTCGAGTTCTGCCTGCTGGATCATTCCGGGGAACTGACATCGAAACTTTGCCATTTCCAGGATTTCCAACCGATTTGCAAGCGCCGTTTATGTCGCTGTTGACCTTGGCGGAAGGCGATAGTGTGATTACAGAAACGCTGTTTGAGAATCGTCTTCAGCACGTGGCAGAACTGAATCGGATGGGCGCAGATATTCGCTTGAAGGGCAATATCGCGATCGTTCGGGGTGTCCCACAGTTGTCGGGTGCGCCTGTTCAGGGAACGGATTTACGCGCATCGGCAGCGCTCGTGATTGCGGGCTTGGCAGCGAACGGGATGACCACAGTTCGGGGATTGAATCATCTCGATCGAGGGTATGACAACATTGAAGCGAAGCTGCGCGGATTGGGTGCGAAGATTGAACGCGCTCATGAGGTTGTAACTCCAACGGCTCCGATTGAATCGAAAGTGGTTGGGTAGATTCGTATTAGGAAGAACTCGCTGGCGATCGCTGGCGAGTTTTTTCGTAGACTGAATAACAATAATTGTCATTCGCTGTTAATAAAATGAGAATAGCAAGCAACAGGAGAGCAAATATGAATGTGTCTTTAACCCCAGAACTAGAGCAATATGTTCAGGAGAAAGTAGCAAGCGGTCTCTATTACTCTGCGAGTGAAGTGATTCGTGAAGGGTTGCGGCTTTTAAAAGAGCGGGAGCAGCTTCAACAGATTCGATTACAGGAATTACGTCAAGAGATTCAGGCAGGATTAGACAGCGGAGAAGCGACACCACTTGATATGCAGGCAGTCAAAGCAAAAGCGCGGCAGCGTCGCCAACAGAGGCAAGCGGAATAATGGCGATTGTGGTAAAGCGTCCGCTTGCTGAGCAAGATCTTCTAGAGATTTGGAATTACATTGCAGAAGATAGCCCAGATCGAGCCGATGAGTTTCTCGATCAAGTTGAGGCAAAGCTTGAAGCTTTGGCACGTTATCCAGGCATGGGAAGAAAGCGCGAGGAAATCATGCCTGAATTGCAAAGCTTTCCAGTCGGTAACGATGTCATTTTCTATCGAGCGATCGACGGTGGAATCGAAGTGATTCGGGTGCTTCGTGGATCAAGAGATGTTGAGTCAATCCTTGGACAAGATTAATCTTCTTCCACTCGATAGCCAAATTCCGCTAGTCTGACTCGCGATTGTCTCCATTTCGGCATCACTTTCACGAACAATTCTAGATAGACTTGACCTTCGATCAGTTTTTGGATCTGTTCACGAGCAGCAGTGCCGATCGATTTAATCATTCCGCCACCTTTACCGAGTAGAATCGCTTTCTGTGAAGGTCGCTCGACGTTAATGGCAGCAAATACTCGTGTTAGTTTCGGTTCTTCAACGACTTTTTCAATCTCGATCGCGACCGAATGCGGCACTTCTTCGCGAGTGAGTAACAGGATTTGCTCTCGAATCAATTCGCCCATGATGAATCGTTCTGGCTGATCCGTGACGAGATCAGGCGGATAGTAATAGGGACCTGGTTCTAGATTTTCGATAATCGATCGCTGTAATTCTTCCATGCCATCGCCTTGAAGCGCAGAGAATTTCGCGATCGTCCATCCGCGTTCTGTGGCTAATTCTCGATAGCGATCGTCAAATTGTGCTTCAGTCTGTTGATCGGCTTTGTTCAATCCTAGAATTACGGGTGTTTGAGTTTCGGTGAGCAGATCTGCAATATATCGATCGCCTCCACCTAGCTCAGTTGAACAATCGACCACGAAGAGAACGACATCGACCGAATTGATAGAACCTTGAGCATTTTTAACTAAGACTTTTCCTAGTTGATGATGCGGTTTGTGGATGCCGGGAGTATCGACGAAAATGATTTGCGCGTCTGAAGTCGTGAGGATGCCGCGTAATCGATTGCGCGTGGTTTGAGCGACTGGAGAAGTAATGGCGATCTTTTGACCCACCAGGAAATTCATGATCGTGGATTTGCCAACATTCGGGCGACCGATAATGCCGACAAAGCCCGATCGAAAATCATCGGGTGCAGTGGGGATCGGGGTATAAATGTCTGTTTCTTCTGACATTCCTAAATCTATTTTGTAATCCTAAATGCTATTTGGCGAAACGTGATACACCACACAACTTATTCAGTGTAGGGGATTATGGGTGAAGTCAAACGAATTGGAATTTTAACCAGTGTAGCTCTGATTGCAGAAGGTTCGATCGAATGATGGGATGGCACGATCGACAAGTGATTGATGTACCAATTCCGGTGCGATTCAGCGCTATTGTGTGGTTGATCCAGAAAGTACACTGGTAAAAACTGCTCATGGATTGGGAATCTACTCAGGAGATTGAATGACGGTTATTTTGACGAATGATGATGGCATTGATGCACCGGGAATTCGGGCATTGTTGCAGGCAGTGAATGGAACCGGAATTTTGGTTGCGCCAAGTGATCATTATTCCGGTTGCGGTCATCAAGTCACGACGATGCAACCAATTCGAGTCGAGAAACGCAACGATCGAGAATATGCGATCGGCGGAACTCCAGCAGATTGTAGTCGGATTGCGCTGAACTATCTTTTTCCTGATACTAAACTTGTACTATCAGGCATTAACGCAGGTGGAAATATGGGCGTTGATGTTTATATTTCTGGAACGGTTGCAGCGATTCGAGAAGCAGCATTTCATCGGGTTCCAGGGATTGCAATTTCACAGTATAAAAAAGGTCGAATTCCAGTCGATTGGAATCGATCGACGAAGTTAGCCGCGAAAGTATTGAAAGAATTAATCGATCGACCATTAGAAGTAGGACATTACTGGAATGTGAATCTTCCGTATGTTGAACCGGATGCGCCTGATCCGGAGATGATTTTTTGTGAGCCTTGTACGCAACCGTTACCGAGTGATTTTCGCATTGAAGGGAATGAATTTTATTATTGCGGGAACTATGGCGCGAGAAAACGCGATCGAGGTTCTGATGTAGATGTTTGTTTATCCGGTCAGATTGCGATTACGCAGTTGAAAATTTGACGCTGCGCCTGGGATAAATGAAACCCCAAACGCAGCACAGTATCAAATATCCTCTAAGAACGGCTAACCGTTAAAGTCGATCGACGAGGACGCAACGATCGACCAAAACTGCCTGCAATAAACGCAAACGATCGGAACAAATCATCGATCGAATCCCGCCGCTGAGCATACCACTCTTGCACATCGGAGTAGATCACCAAATTGAGCGCATCTTTCTGAGCACGAGACAAATCAACGAATTGAATTAACGCGATCGAGCGACCTTCTTGTTCCGAAACCACCCGAACGACATGAGCACGTACAGAAGCTCGCGCATCCGAATCTCCAACTAGATCAAGCTCAATCTCATCCGAAAGAGTCACCTCTTGATCGAGCAAAAGTCGAGCACCTGAATCGCTAACATCCAGCGTCACGCCTTGAATCGATCGACCAAAACAATGCACTGTTGCTCTCAGATTTCGAGCTAGTCGATGAGCAAACCGCCGCTGAGGTTGTTCAAATCCGACTAACAATGCAGCACTAATCAGCGTGAAATTAAACACACTCCAGAATAAGTTCACCAACACCGCTTCCGTTTTCTCAGGACTGAACACTAGCCAGAAGGGAACAGCAACGATCGAGGCTGCCACAAAGATGCCAATGATTAACAGAACCAAGGTCGATCGCCAATCGAAGGTTCGTCGATCGACAATTAAACCTTTGCTCGTGACATTGAACTTCCCAAGCTTCGGACTAATCAAAGCTAAGAGCGTGACGATCGCAGTATGGAATGACATGGCAAACTCGTACACCTCATTCCAGAACGAGAACCGGACGTGCTTGTAAGCGATATAGTTCGCAAATGCTGCTAACAAAAAGTGAGGGAGCGCATACGCTAAGGTTTCAAGTCCCAAACCTCGAACTGGATTGAGTCCAAAGATCAAGAACAAGACTGGAGCGAGTGCATACATCAATCTTGGGAAGCCGAAGAAGAAATGAGAGGTTGCACTGAAGTAACAAATTCGCTGTGGAATTGTCAGATCTAAACCAGGATTGAACAATGGATTTTCGCGCCGCAAAATTTGAGCCATTCCACGCGCCCAGCGAGTTTGTTGTCCTACATAAGCTGAGAACTTTTCTGGAGCGAGTCCCGCCACCATGATTTTGTCATAGTAAACGGTTTCATAACCGCTCGAATGCAGGCGTAGAGAGGTATGACAGTCTTCGGTAACTGTTTCGGTTGCAATCCCACCAATATCTAAAAGATGCGATCGACGAACGACTGCTGCTGATCCACAGAAGAAAGCTGCGTTCCAAAAGTCATTGCCTTTCTGCAACACTTTATAGAACAGTTCATTTCCGACTGGGACTTTGCCTGCTGTGACTAAGTTTCGCTCAAATGGATCGGGATTGTAGAACCAGTGCGGTGTTTGAACTAGAGCTACTTTCGGTTTGAGGAAAAAGCCAACCGTTTCCATTAAAAAGCTTTTCGCTGGAATGTGATCAGCATCCAGAATCAGGATCAAGTCGCCTGTAGTACGAGTCAAAGCTGCATTAATATTGCCTGCTTTAGCGTGATCATTGTTCTCACGAGTTAGCAAACTACAACCAAGCTGAGCACACATTTGTTGGAGTTGTTCGCGGCGTTCTCGTAAGGCTTCTGAGGAACCATCATCGAGAATGTAGACCTTCTTTTTATCCTCCGGATAGTCGATCGCCATTGCCGCGATCGCTGTTTTTCGCACAATCTCGATATCCTCGCTATAGGTTGGGATATAGACATCAACACTAAACCAATCTGACGGTGGAATGTTCTCCATACTAATCGACTGACGTTCTTTCAGCTTGAGTGTCTGAAAGAAGGACAACACCAAAGTCATGATTGCGTATAGTTCAGCGAGGAACAGGAGAATACTCGCGGTTGCATCGAGCCATCCATTGTTCAAGTTCAGCGTATAGTTCACGCGGTAGAACAAATAGCGGAACGTGGTCATCAAACTGAGCCAGATCATGAACAGATGCAAGTATTCGCTTGTTCGTCCGGTGGCATGTTTTCGTTCCACGACTGAAATTGCCCAACCGATCGCAATCAGCGATACGGCGACAATTCCTTGCTGCCAAACGGTTAGCGGCGTAATAATCAGCGGTACAGAAAAGAACAGCAGCACCGTAATGATGAAAAATAGCTGCGTTCTACCGCTCCAGTTCAAAACACGATCGAAGAAATTTGGGATCAGATCAGCCAATACAGAGAGTAAGCGCTGACCTTTGGTGGGGGATTGGTTCATGATCTAGCCTGCAACGCGCTTAAGGAACAATTGAGCGACACCATAGAGCAATAGTGCTGCGACAATGATACCGAGGGGAACAAAGAACCATTGCTCCTCAAGGAAGCGACGGGCTTTGCTCAGCGGACTAACGTTCTCGATCCGACGACGTTCTGCTTGGTCTAAGAACTGAAGCTGATACGCATTAGCATCAAAGGTAGAAGCACTTTGAGGATTTGAATTGATTAGTACTGTGTCATTCTTCAACTGATAGAACCAGTTATCTTTAGCGAGAATGTCTTGAACTTGTTGGAGTCCTTTTTCGGTTTGCCCACTCAGCGCGATTAGAACACGATCGCTATTCCAAGGCGACATGACGCTTTTGATCACGCCGCTAGAGTCTGGGAGCGTCTGAATCCGGTCTTGTCCAAGTCCACGCCCGAACACATCCATTAGCTGAAATCCACCTGTCTCGAAAGCTTGTTGAACTGGAAAGCGATCGCGGGTTCCGATCGCAACAATGTTTCGGTCTTTCTTAGTTCCTTCAGGTAATGATCCGGTTTTGAACACATCAACTTTCACTGATTTTGCATCGGTTAAACGTCCCATGCGTTCACTGAACTTGAGTAATGTCATCAAATCGGTTTCAGAAGGAGAATCGGGAACAACGATCGCGGTTTTCGATAAATCCTGCGGTGAAGCTAACGGAAATCCAGTCGTTAACAGTTTCAGATCGGGTAGCTCAACCGAATTTTCACGTCTGAGGTTGAAGCTTGTATCGCCGTGAACTGTTCCCCAAAGCTGCTGATCGTTCGTATAGCCGCATTGTGCAGCCTCTTTCGGATACATATCAAATGCAACATCAATGACTGAATTTGATTTGATCAAGTTTGGGGGCAGATCAACCGTCAGCGATTCGTTTTGTCCACCTTTATCAGAATCGAGCTTTTTGCTCCCAATTCCGACTCCATCAATCAGCACAGAGACATTCGAGGTACGCGGATCAACTTGAGCACTGTAGCTATATTTCAGATTCATCGTGCTACCGCGCAAAAAGCGATCGTCGGGTAACGCTCGGAAATGTACTTGCACCGGAGCCGCTGATGTTCCTTTGACGGTTTTATCTTTGAATGGTTTGTTGTCCAATCCGGTCAACGCAGAGAGTTGGAAACTATCTTTGTTCGGTAGGTAATGTGACCATTCACGCGGAGCAGGTGAAGGCGTATCTGACAGATCAGAAACAATCACCGCAGTTCCAGCCCCAATCTGACTATTGGAAGGCTGGATCAAGAACTGTGCTGCTTTCGCAACTCCTTCTGCACCATTTCCAGAAACAACGACGACTGGAATTTCGCCATTATTCAAAGTCGCTAACATTGCAACGCCAACCGTGTCAGGCAGCGGTGCATTGTTGCCATCTACAAAGCGATCGCTAACCAATTTGTAAGGCAACTTCAGAGTTTTGAGCAATGGCTGTTCGCTTGGTGTTCCGACAATCACGATGCGATCGTTCCATTCCAACTTTTTCAGATCCTTGATCAACACCGTTTCCAAAGGTCGGAACTCTGCTAACCGTCCAAAATTTGTCTGGAATCGGCTCACGGCAGTTAACCAAGATTCACTCGTTTGACTTGGTAGAAGATAGCTAATGCGATTGGAATCTAAGCCGTATTCATCAAAGAATGGGAATGGATAGCGGCTGAAATCTAAATCGATCGGCTTCATCGCGTAGTCGAAGGCAATCTCTGAATCGGATAGCACCTCTGACCAAAGGGTTTGATCATCAGGATTTGAGCAAGTTGAAGAATTTTGCTGCTGAGCGACGATCGAGATTTGGTTCTCATCCTGCAATAGATTCAGCGGAATATCGAAAGTGACTTTACCAACTTGAGCATTCTTCAAGTTCAGCGGCGCACTTCCAATACTCGTGTCATTCACTCGAATGACTAAATTCGACTTCTCTGGAACCAATGCGGGGGAATGCTGATAGCGAATCGTTGCTTTGGCTGATTTGAGATTCCACAGACGCGGACGAGTAAAGCCAAACTGAGACTCCGTATATACGCCTTGCAGTCGAAAGCGATTCCCAATAATTGGACTGCGATTGAATTGCACAATGTATTGACTCAGCTTGCCCTTGGGTTCTGCTGCTTTTTCCGATGGTGTCGATTCTGTAGGCTTAGGTTGTTTAGTCGGTGTCGCTTGAGCGACCAATGTTTCAGAGGGAATCGACAAAGGACGATATTGTGCGATCGCAGTTGTTGTGGGCAGCTTAAACAACTGATTGACCGCTGAACGCTGAGAAGCCTGGGCGGAAACTTGCGGAACTGGCTTTTGAGTCAGAATGATTGCCAGTGCAGTAAAGAGTCCAATTCCTCCCAGAAGCAACAAGCGCGATCGCCAAGTTTGAGAAGAGGAACTTTGCCGGGATTGTCTAGATGACCGTTTGTTCATGTGAATTAGGTAGAGTGCGACAGATAAGGAACAACCATCGAAGCAGGCATCAAACCAAACCAAGCGAGATTTTGAGTGTAGTAAGCACTATCGTTTTCCCAAAACCCGTTCCGGTACTGGGGCGATAGTTTGCGCTCAAAAATCTCAGCCGCGATCGACGGATCGATCACGCGGAATGCTGCATATAACATTCCGTATTGGGAAGTTGCTTCGTAAGAGACGAGCGATCGACCATCCAAATCCAATTGGGCTGGAATCGAATTCTGCGATCGCCAAAGTTGCTTCAGATAGCCAAGATGCTCTTTGAGAAAGGCTTTGGCTCTCGGTTCACCGAACCATTCAGCATCGATCGCGACCCGCCACCAAACGCGAGTTGCATCGAAACCATAGCGGCTCACTAAGTCGTTTTTCTGAATCGGGGCATAGCTTCCAGTGTTGGGCTGAAACAAAACCCAATCACTCGGAAGATTCACTTTTGAGAGGTCAGTCGATTGATTCAGTACCTCATAGCTACTATCAATTAAGCTTTGCCATTGATGGCTTGTGTCAACCTGAGCAAATAACCGAAACGCTGCGGGAGCAAGATACGAAGGATTGAACTTAAGAGCATCGTTTTTTCGGAAAACCTCGATCGAACCTGGTAATAGATACCGTTGTTGATTGATCGAAAGGGTTCCATGCTCCCAAAGATCCTTGAGCTTGATCGTTGCTAAATTTAGATAGTCGGACTGTTGCCACTTTCGAGCCGCAATAATCAATGCTGTGATGGCATCAATATCGGCATCGGTGGCAAAGTTCTGATCCAGAATGGTCCATTGATTGCTACTATTGCGTCCCCATCTCCATGCCCAAAGATGATCAATCAATTGCTGATTGTTATCTTTGCGTTTGAGATTGTTCTCTGACCATTGCAGAATTCGATCGAAGGTTTGTCGATCGCTGACCAGTACTGCTCTCAACAGTCCGTAAGCTTGACCTTCGGAAATCGATCGATCGGTATCTTGTCGATCGATCACTCGTCCATCATCTTGGATAAATCGCTGACGATAAGCGCTCCAGCTTTCCTTTAACAGTTGAGTGTGTTTTGGAGGTTTGGCGGCTTCGGTGCAAGCAGTGAGCGTGAGGAAAAATGAAAGCGCGATCGACAATACGAGAATGAAGGCTCTGCCAAATCGTAGCCTTCGTAGCGATCGC
Organism: Leptolyngbya sp. AN10; assembly: GCF_050565645.1. NCBI lineage: Bacteria > Bacillati > Cyanobacteriota > Cyanophyceae > Leptolyngbyales > Leptolyngbyaceae > Leptolyngbya > Leptolyngbya sp. AN10. The sequence continues at coordinate 366,107 of NZ_JBNXVP010000002.1, read as the reverse complement.
TTCAATCGAGGTAGACGCATAGGAAACACAAGAAACAACACTGATTAATACCGCTCCCAAGCAGGCTGAAATCCTCGCTGTCGAAGCATATCCTCCTGGAGCTTCTGAATCCGCTGATCTAGCTCCCCATCGACTGCCCCCTGACTTTGCTGCTCAATTCTCAACCGCTCCAACTGATCCATTGCGGCAAACGATAGACCCTGAGCCGCTGACAATTCCGCGATCGACCGCCGCACTCCAACATTCTCTGGATTGAGTTCTAGTGCCTGGTCATACCGCCGAGAAGCGGATTCAAAATCTCGTTGCTCGAAGTCCACGCCGCCCAAACTGGTCAACGCATCTAAGTTCTCAGGCTGCAATTTGAGAATCGTTTGGTAAGCTTCCTCTGCTCGATCGAGGTTTCCAAGCGTCTGTTCCAATCTGCCGCGTAGCAATAACAAAGATGGATTATTTTCACCTGGAGAAGCTTGTCGCGCTTTTGCAATCAATTGATTGGCTTTCACTCTGGCTTCTCTTGGATCGCGATCGGCTAAGACTTGAATCAGCTTGACTTGGATTGGAACATTCGTTGGATCAGCTTCAATTAGTTCGGTGTATAAAGGTTCGCGTTTTTCTTTCGCAGGCAGCACACCGACTAAGGTGTAAAGCTCGTCTGGAGAATCAGCAGGGCGCGCTGCTAAAAAGCGATCGAGAACTGTATCTGCTTGTGATTCTGTGATTTTTCGAGCTTGATACGCGATCGCAGTTCTGCCTAACTGTAACTGTGGATCATCTGGACTCCGAGCCAGCAATTGATCATAAAGCGTTAAAGCTTCCCCGTAGCGAAATTGAGCAATCCGAATTCCTGCCAGTCCTCGAATTGCACCGTTTTGAACTTCGCTAGGTTCAGCAATCAAAGCCTCATAGCGTTGTGATGCTCCGATCAGATTGCCTTGAAGTCGATCGATCTCGGCTAACAACAATTCTGGAGAGCGATCGCGTTTTCCCGCCGCAGTCGATTGATATTGCTCGATCGCCACTTTTGCCGCATCTATCTCATTTCGTTCAATCAACAACTGCGCCAATCTGAACTGTAGAAATGGCTCATTAATGTCCGATCGAACTAATTCTTGATAGACCGGAAGAAACTCTGGATCAGGTTCCATCCGAACCAGAGAACGTGCGATCGCAAATCGTTGAGCCGAATCAGTGGGTAATGGCTGCAAAATTGGCTGTAATCGTTGTCGAACTTCTCGCCTTGACAAAGTTCCAAGCTGCTTTTCGAGTGCTAACTGTTGAACAATCAAAGGCTTATTGTTTGGCTCTTGCGTGACTAATTGACGATACAGTTGCAATGCTGTCTGTCGCTCTTGAGGAATGCCACTGAGAACATCTGCGGTTTCTCGAACCAGCGATGCGGGCGGATTCTGGGACTGATTCAGAACTTGCAAATACAGTTCAGCCGATTGAGCTAGAAACTCGGTTCGATTTGTTCGTTTACCCACTTCATTTAATGCACGAGCTAAGGGTAAACGAGCATCTGAACGATCGCGCAATGTGTCTAAAATCGCGATCGCTTGTGTGGGTTGCTGATTGTCCAAATAAGCTTGAGACAGTTCCGATCGCAGTTGAATACTATCAGGTTGAGCTTGTAGCACTCGAATCGCTTCGGTTGTATTACCCGTTTCGCGTAAAGCTCTGGCATAAGCGATCGCAGCATTGCCTTGAATCGGAGAACGAACCCGCGATCGATATTGCTCGAATAGTTCAACCGCCCGCTTTTCATCTCCTGCATAAGTAAACGTTTGAGCCGCATTCAACAAAGTCGCAGGCTCAGACCTGACTCGTAGGACTTGATTGTAGTCAGCCAACGATTCTGCAAATCGACCTTGATAGCCTAACAATAAAGCTCGTTGTTCTCGTGCTTCCACATCATTCGGCATTTGTGAAAGATAAGCCGTTAAAGCTTCAATTCCACGAGTTTGCCACTGAGGACGAAAGCCTCCTAACATTCCCACGGTTTTGAGTGCGAGAAGATTGTTTGGATCGCGGCTCAAAACTTGCTGATAAGTATTCCAAGCATTTTGATCTTGTCCCGCCCGACGATAGCTGATAGCAAGTCCCAATCTCGCCTCCACTGAATCGGGATAGCGCTTGACTGCACTTTGGAAAACTGCGATCGCATCATTCACCCAGCCTTTTCCTAGCAGAACATATCCTTGGCGAATCTCAGACGGAACGACATTCGATCTCGTAACTGCAACTTCTTGACTCAGCGCCAGTGTTGGAACAGAGCAAAACAATGCCCCCAAACTGAACGCGATCGTAATGTTTCTCATGATTTCGTGACGAGGGTAGATGACTCAATCAGGTGTCCTAAAGCGGGGCAAGAGATCAAATTCAGTCCTCAAGCGCACCCCAGCGATCGTTTCCGAAAAATCATTGCGCGACTGTACCGAAAATCCGAGTCTCAATCCCGAAGCTACGCGAAAGTCATAGAACACTTCAAATACGGTTGGATTCTCTCGATTGTCGCGTCGTCGCAAGCTCGAATTGGACAATCCTTGCCCGTAACCAATCCCTAATCGATCGTTCTGGGTGAACAAATCGAGAAACGTTAATCCAAAGCTGTAAGTATCTCCGCCTCGATTTAGCTCCTGATTGTTATAGCGCCCATAGCGCCCAAACAATCCCAGTCGAATGCTCGGAACAAAGTACTCTGCATTCACGCCATAAGCTTCTTCTCGATCGCCGCGCTGCAATCCAAAGTCATTGTTACCGCGATTAAACGAAAAAATTTCGTCAAATCCTGAGTTAGACCCTGCATCACGCGCTGTCGCATACGTGCCACGAACAATCAGATTACCGCCTCGGACTCCGATTTCACCTGCAAAGGCATCGAGCGAAAAATCACCTAATCCCCGCGCAGACGAGAACACAGCCGCTTTCGCCTCTAAGTTATCTCCCAAACTAAGATTGACCAATGCACCTGGACGCGATGTAATTCCAGTGGCACTCAGGGCAGGATTCGTCTGGAATACAGAACTAAAGAACTGAGAAGCACCATCTTTGGCGAAACTATTGCGATCGAAGTACGAAGTCAAATCCAATTGACCGACTACAAAGCGCAATCCTGGCAGTTCTCGCGGTGAGAGTGCCACATACAATTCATTGACATTAAAGCCCTCATCAGGACTATCGCTAAAGGCTCGACCCGTGACGACATCGACTGTTCCACCAACGATCGCATTCGGAGAAAGTGGATAGATTCCTGTTAGACGCGCCCGCGCTGAAGTTTCATCCCCCTGATACAAGTAAACCCCCTGAAACACAAGACTTGGCGGGGTTAGCGCACTTGTGCGGAGGGGATTTCGAGTCGGTGAACTATCAGGCAGTTGAGCAGATGTTTCTGGTTTACTGACAGGCGGAGAAGCAGTCGGAGTCGATTTCAGAGGAGCAATCGGAGGACTGTGCAATCGATCCGGCAAGGTGAAGCGAACTGTGGAAGATTGCAATGCGGGAAGGGGTGCTGCAACCGGAGTCGATACCTCCGGTGCAGGAAAACCTGTTCGAGCAGGTGCAGGTAGCGCAACTCCTTTGGAAACCTGTTGAATGATGGCATCTTCGCTCACTGATGAACCCAGATCAGGAGATGCAGCTTGAGTAATTTGAGCTTGAGCAATCTGCTGACTTTCCAGGGCTTGGAGAGGTGCAGATTCAGGTGAATGGTTGGTAGATGACTGAGCCTGAGATGGCGCTTGCAAGCCATTCACGCACAGTAGAGCGATCGAAGCGCAACACACTTCGATCAGCCATGACAATTTGCTCATGGCGTGACGAGTTAAGTCAGACATGCTGTACTAAAGCCGTTATGTTTAGGAAAAATCAGGAAGTTAGAGTGACGCAGTTCGGAACTTTCAGGACTCTCGAATGCACATTGCACGAGTTCTACTTCGGTAAGTTTAGACACAAACCGTGAAAAAGCCGTGAACTGTCTCTGAGTTACTTGCTATTCAGAGGAGATAGATCGATGGAACACAAGATTTTTAGCCTTAAATATATTTACATCAGAAATGTCGTTTTTTAACGTATTTTCGCGGACAATTTTTTACTTTTTTCCGCGAATCTGCGTAAAATGTGCTTAGTTTTACCTGTAGCACCACTGAGACTGCGAAAATTAGGCTGAAATCTCTAGGGATTTGACTTGACTCATCAGGGTACTTGTAATGAAAAATACGCGAAAGTCTTTTGGGGTTCGTTTTCTCCTGGGAGCTATCATGCTGTCTAGCATCACAGGCTGTGAATTGCAGGATCAGATCACACAGTTGATGCCTCAGCCCAAAATTGAAATGACGATGGAAGTTCGATCGACAAAATCAGGACAGTACACGTTGTCCGGTTATACGAACTTACCGGATCAAACCAATCTAACTGTACAAGCAGTGCGATCGCTACAAGTGAGTGCAACATCCGGTGTTCTGAACAGTCAACCAATCCGATCAGTGCTATCTCAGCGTCAAGTTCAAGTCAAAAATGGACAATGGCAAACTGAAATGAATCTGCATCAAGCACTTCCGGATGGTCGATCAATCGAAGCTTGGCAATCGAATACAGTTCAGGCAACAATGGTTCCGTCTGATCAAGTGCAGTTTGTTGCAACGACAGAACCTCAAAATCGTGCGATCGAGCTTCAACCGAATGCGACTGTTAAAACTCAGTTTGCGTCAGATGGTCGAGTCTTTCTGCGTGTGGAACACTCGATCGCGTTAGCTCCACCCGCGATCGGAGCAAGAGAGGCAGAGACAGTAACTCGATAGATATAGCAACCCTAAGCTAGTTGTGAAGTAGGGATGGTTGTAAAGAAGTAGGGAGTGGGGAGTGGGGTGTTGCTCCCGTTTTGATTTCCCTACTCCCTACTCCCTACCCCCCACTCTTTCTAATACCCACGACCCAAATAGAATCGCTATATATAAACAAAGTCCACCGTTGCGACCAGAATGGGGAATCTAGGGGGCACGATTTGCAAACTTAATCAATGTTGATCGAAGTCGGAGCCGCTCCGCTCGGTGGTGTATAGCTACTAATCGAAGCTTTGCGAAAATCAGCATACAGCTTATCGCGCCAGTTAAAGAACGGATCAAAAATGCTGACATCTGCAATTCCCGCAACACCTTGACCTTTCAGTGATTCAGGAATGTCCAAGTATCCGCCCGTAGGAAACTTCACATACATCGACAAGCCAGCCACCGCAAAATCTGCCAAAGTTGGACTATCACCGACTAGATAAGGCTGTTCCATCAAGGTATAAGACAAGGCAGTAAAGCTACGTTTCAATGCGTCGATCGCTTCTTTTACCGAATCCGGTCCCATGCCGACTCCAGTTCCTAACACACCCAAAAGATCGCTAGGAATTGCACTGACTAAGTTCTTCAAAATATCCGGTGTAGAAGAAGGCAGTACAGCAGTGCGGAAGTTCTGATTCTGTGAAATTGATCCAATTAGACCTTTACGGGCATTGATCCCTAACGATTCATCTGCCCATTGTTCAATCAATAGCACTTGTCCTTTCAGCTTCGGATCAGAAGGAATAATCGGCTTTTCTGGATACTTACGATCGAGATATTCCGCGATCGCAGTTGAATCCGCAATGATCTCACTCCCATCTTTCAAAACAGGAACTTTTCGCTGTCCTGATAGCTGAAAGAGTTCGATCTGTCCAATTCCGGGTGTTACTTCAATTTTGCGATACGGCAATCCTTTGTAATCCAGAATCAATCGCACTTTTTCAACATAATGCGACATCTCAAATTGATATAACTCAAGCATAAAATTCTCCTCAGAAAGTCACATAACCCATTTCTAACATAGAGCTAAAATCCTCGATCGAACACGTAGGGATATCCGTCTCTATGCCATCTGAGCTTGTCGCATTCTGCTTAAAAATGTATTTAATCGATCGCTATTTGGATTAGTCAAGACTTCCCGCGCATTCCCTTCTTCTACGACGACTCCTTTATCCAGGAACATCACCCGATTTGCCACATCTCGCGCAAATTGAATCTCATGAGTGACGACAACCATTGTCATGCCGCGTTCTGCTAATCGGTGCATCACAGAAAGCACTTCACCAACTAGCTCTGGATCTAAAGCACTCGTTGGCTCATCGAAGAGCATGGCTTGAGGTTCCATACAGAGGCTACGTGCGATCGCGACTCGTTGCCGTTGTCCTCCAGAGAGTTGCTCAGGATACATCTCGGCTTTATCTGCAAGTCCTACCTCTTGCAGATAGTATCGCGCTCGCTCTATGCTTTCTCGATGCGATAGTTTGAGAACTTGCTGAGGAGCTAATGTCAAGTTCTCTAGAACACTCAGATGCGGAAAAAGATTGAACTGTTGAAAGACCATACCGATTCTGGCACGAACCTGTTTTAGTTCGCGACTAGAAAGATTCGGACGAGAAATGTCCAACTCATTGATCACGATTTGTCCTCGATCGATGACTTCCAATCGATTCAAACAGCGCAATAAGGTACTTTTTCCACAGCCAGACGAACCAATGATTGAAAGGACTTCACCCGCAGCAACATAGCCGCTGATGCCTTGCAACACATTCAACGAACCGTAACTTTTTTCGACCTGGTTAAATTCAATCGCATTTTTCATGAAATCTAAAATATCCGCATTTTGCGATCGAGACATGCCACTCCAGACAGAGTTATCGAAAGTTAAACTCATTCATTAATTAGAAATTATTCAAAGTCATCCGTATGATTAAGCTGCGATCGATTTGTCTTGCTCTGTTTTGTACGCTACTGATTGTTCTAAGTCCGCTGCGAGTTCTCGGTCAATCCACTTTAACAGTGGCAGTTGAACCTGTGTACGCGCCATTTGAGTTTCGCAGTCCGACCGGAGAGATTCAAGGATTCGACATTGATATCATTCGCGAGATTGGGAAGGCTGCGGGATTTGGCGTGAGATTCCAAAACCTAACTTTTGATGGAATTATTCCAGCGTTGCAGGCGCAAACGGTTGATGCCGCAGTTGGAGCCATTACGATTACCCCGCAGCGATCGCAAGTCGTTGATTTTTCGCGTCCCTATTTCAAAGCGGGACTTGCGATCGCGACTCGTGCAGATGCTCAAACTATCAATTCACTGGATGATCTTCAGGGACAATCGATCGCGGTTCAAATTGGAACCACAGGCGCACAAGCCGCACAAAAGATTCCAAATGCTCAGATTCGTACTTTTGATGCCGCAGTGTTAGCACTTCAAGAATTGAGTAATGGCAATGTGGTTGCAGTCGTTCATGATGCACCAATTCTCCAATATGCGCTTACAACAGGCAACTTAAAAAACGTTCGAGTGAGCAGTCAGCTTTTGACAGCCGAGTATTACGGAATTCCAACGCCAAAAGGTTCACCGAACCTAGAGCGAATCAATCAAGGTTTAGGAACAATTTTAGGTAATGGAACGTATGCTCAAATTTATCGCAAATGGTTTAATGCTGAACCGCCCCAGCTTCCAGAAACCTTGCCAAACGAGACTCAAGCGGCTCGATCGAGTTGGCTTTCTGTGATTCAAGCTGCGCTACCTACTTTGCTTGCTGGCGCTTTGATCACCGTTCAACTCGCAGCGATCTCAGTCATTATTGGTTTAGTACTAGGATCACTGATTGGGCTTGCTCGATTGTCCAAAAACAAGCTTGTACGATTGCTTGCGGGTGCATACATTGATTTCTTTCGGGGAACACCGTTACTGGTTCAGCTTTTCATGGTCTACTTTGGTATTCCTGCGATCATTCAAGAGCTTGGGCTGGAATTTAGATTCGATCGCTTTGTTGCTGCGATCGTTGCTCTCAGTTTGAACAGTGCGGCGTATATTGCTGAGGTAGTTCGGGCTGGTATTTTATCGATCGAGGTTGGACAAACCGAAGCGGCTCAATCTCTCGGTTTAGATTCCCGTCAAACTTTACGTCACATTATCTTTCCGCAGGCGTTTCGTCGAATGTTGCCACCACTCGGCAATCAATTTATTACGCTGCTGAAAGATACGAGCTTAGTTGCAGTGATTGGCTTTGAGGAACTATTCAGACGTGGGCAATTGATTGTGGCGGCGAACTATCGACCGTTTGAATTGTATGCGCTTGTGGCTCTGATCTATTTAGCTTTGACACTGCTTTCTTCTCAAGGCTTTAGATACTTAGAGCGACGAATGAATCCTGCACAGAACAAACGAACCGCGAAAAAGAGCGATCGAGTATTAGTCCAGCAGTAAACGGCTACCAATACCGAAGCATACGATAATCAATGCCCTGGCGAATAGAATTCGGTGGGCGGCTTCGATTTGTGCAGGAGATCGATTCTGCAAGATAAATCTGTACACTGAAAAAGACGAGTGTTGGAGCCGAGACTATGGTGCGATTGCGAATTTGGCAATGGATTGTATTGGCACTCCCGATCGCGCTTGTGGTCGGCTTCCTTCTCGTTGCAGCAGGTCTACAAATTCACGCATGGGGAATTAACTGGATTTGGGCGATCGTGGCTTTGATCTTTCTCGGTTGGCGTTGGTTACTCGTTCAATGGACGCAGCCTGCTCTAAAGCAAGTTGAAGCGATCGTGGCTGAACTGTCCGAAGAAGCGACTGAGCTAACTGATTCACCCGCGACTGAAACCACTCGAAAGGTTGAGATTGAAGTACAAAAAATTCTCACTGAAGCACAGTCTGATCCGCCTTTGTGGGAAGATTGGAATACTTTTTGGCAAAGATGTCTGAGTTTGATTCGTGCGATCGCATCTGTTTACTATCCGCAAGCTCAAAAACCACTACTCAATATCTATGTTCCTCAAGCTTATACATTGTTGCGCGGAACAGTCGATGACTTAGATCAGTGGATGCGACAACTCTCGCCCGTATTGAATCAAGTTACGGTTGGGCAGGCGGTTCAAGCTTACGAAGTCTATCAGAAGATCGAACCTTCTGCACGAAAGATACTGAAAGCTTGGAGTTGGGCGCAATGGTTCTTAAATCCAGCAGTTGCAGTCACGAAAACAGTGACTCAGCGAAGTGGAAGTCAAGCAACACAGGAGCTATTAGGAAATCTCAGTCAGTTACTAAGAGAAGCGGCATTACGGAACTTAGCAAGACAAGCGATCTCACTTTACAGCGGTACAACTCCCCCTGCATTAAACGCGATCGCACCTGCGACACCAAAGTTCCAAACTTTACGAGAGATCATTGCAGAAGCGAATCCGACGGATGTTGTAGAACAAAAGCCTGTCAGTTTATTGTTAGTGGGTCGCACTGGAGCCGGAAAAAGTAGTGTGATCAATACTTTGTTTGTTGAAGCTCAGGCGCAGGTTGATGCACTTCCTTCTACTGATCGGATTCAGGACTATCACTGGGAAACGGAAACCGGGGAAACTTTAATGCTCTGGGATACTCCCGGATATGAGCAAGTTGGACAGCCGGAATACCGCGATCGAGTTCTTGAATATGCTTCTAACACTGATTTAGTTCTATTAATTAATCCCGCGAATGATCCAGCTTTACGAATGGATTTGGACTTTCTGAACGAACTAAAAGCGCTTACTTTACCCACGATCGCAGTGGTAACTCAAGTCGATCGATTACGTCCAATTCGCGAATGGAATCCTCCGTATAACTGGCAATTTGGCGATCGACCAAAAGAAGTCTCAATCCGAGAAGCAGTTGCCTATCGTCAAGAAGTTCTAGGAGATGTTTGCTCTTTAGTGTTGCCCTTGGTGACTGCTGGAGACAATCGACAAGCTTGGGGAGTAGATGCCTTATCAATGGCAATTCTAAACACCATTGATCCTGCGAAACAAGCTCGATTGGCACGATTTCTACGAGACATTGATGCGAGAACAATCACGGCTGCAAAGATTATCGATCGATATACGTTCCAAATGACCACAACGCAAGGACTGACTGCATTTCTCAAAAGTCCGATTCTGCGATTTATCTCTACGATCGCAACGGGTTCCCCTACGCTTGCCTTTCTTTTAGCTGAACAAATCCCGATCGAACAATTACCGATCGTCATTGGCAAACTACAAATGGCGTATGATCTTTACACACTATTGAAACCAAAAACACCATTAGATTTGAAATCGCTTTGGAGCTTAGTGATCGATAGTAGTTCAACGCCCGATCGAGTTGCTTGGGCATTTGGTCATGCACTCACAGAATATTGGACACAGAATTTGTCGATCGAACAACTTGAGAATCGCTATCATTACTACCTGAATCAGTAATTTGGTACAGCATACTCGTTCTAGTTTGTATGTTTTTAGCACGACCAAATCAATAACCTCTGTGGTCTCAAATCATCAAACCTTAATTTAGTTTTAAATCAGTTTTAACCTTTGAAACCACGAGTTTGTTTATTGTATTGGAGGGTTCAGTTTATCAGCCAGCCGATACTGTCGATCGCTGATCTAAACCGTTGTTCGTGGGTCAAATATGCGATCGTCTGGATCACCGTTGTTCTATCAAGCCTCTATTCTAGTGATCGATGATGAAACTGCAATTCTGGAATCGGTCGCGTCAGTTCTTACACAAGAAGGCTATCGAGTTCTCACTGCCAGCGATGGGCGGCAAGCTCTAGACATCATACAATCGGTGCAGCCTGAAGATCCGCCGATTGATTTGATCATTCTAGATTTGATGTTACCTCGCATGAGTGGATTAGATTTCTGCCGTGTGTTGCGACAGCAAGGAAATACAGTCCCGATCTTGATTTTGAGTGCGCGTGGAAGCGAAATGGACATTGTTGTTGGGCTTGAAGTGGGTGCAGATGACTATCTAACCAAGCCTTTTGGAGTAAGAGAACTCATTGCGCGGTGTCGGGCATTGTTGCGTCGCCGATCGCAAGAACTTCCCGAAACACCGCCAATTTTGCAATATCAAGATATCACTCTGTATTTGCAAGAATATCGCGTGATAGTTCGGGGCAAAGAAATCAATCTATCGCCCAAAGAGTTCTCGTTGCTCGAACTATTCATCAACAATCCCCGCCGCGTTTTTTCTCGCGAACAACTGTTAGAGCAAGTTTGGGGAATGAGCTATCTAGGCGATTCCAAAACCGTCGATGTACATATCCGGTGGTTACGAGAAAAGTTAGAGCTTGATCCCAGTTCGCCACAATACATCATTACCGTTCGAGGTTTTGGCTACAAATTCGGTTAGTTTGCCCGCTATCCCACCCGGAGATAAATCACCAGATTAATCGAGGGAACCCCGCTGAAGCGGGCTGGAACTGGTGTCTGAGGGGGCTTCAGCCCCGTTTCTCTCATTAGCCCGGTGATTTATCTCCGGGCGGACTCCATCGCAGCGACAGTTTCTCATCAACCCAAAATTCTGAACAAGCCCGACTAATTCAACCATGTTCCCATTTGCGGCGCAAGAAAGGTATTAATCAACCAACCGACCCACAATCCTTCCCAACCGACGATCGCTAAAACCCATTGAACCGTCGATCGACGAAATCCCGCTCGTTCCATCCGATATCTCGCGCCACCCGTTGCCCACAACCAAATTCCGGTTAATGTAAGCGCGATCGCACTTAACCGCAACGAATCCGCAGTCTGTCCCCGCACAAATCCCAGCGCCACCGCCCCAATTCCCGCCAGCACAAATGCGATTAATCCCGCCCGCCCCAACAGAACCGACGATCCAAACGTCACCAACATCGCGATCGCAGCCGCGCCAATCCAAAACCCGATCGACAATCGCGCGATCGACAATCCCAACCCAATCAGCACATACACAATCCACAGCAACACCAATCCAGACAGCGGAACTCGATCGAGTTCCTGTCTCGGAACCCGAAACGCCAGAATCCCTGTAATTACACCGCCCAAAATTGCGATCGTTGCATCTATCTGTGTTGGAACCATTCCTCTATTCCCCAAAACCCTTTCATAGGTTAACAAACTCGTTCTTGTGTTACCCTAGATAAGCTGTCAAAACTCACACATTCAGGATTTCGGGTGGCGAAAGCGATAAGCGATCGCTCTCTCCTGAATGGAAGTTAAACCCGAACTAGGAGAATACCCATGCCAGTTGTTTCATTGGCTCAATTGCTTGAGTCTGGAGTTCACTTCGGTCATCAGACCCGGAGATGGAACCCCAAAATGAGTCCCTACATCTACACCGCTCGCAATGGTGTGCACATCATCGACCTCGTGCAGACTGCACAGTTGATGGATGCTGCTTACAACTATGTGCGGACGGCTTCAGAACAAGGGAAAAAGTTCTTGTTCATCGGAACCAAGCGTCAAGCCGCAGGCATTATTGCTCAAGAAGCAAGCCGCTGTGGTGCATACTACGTGAACCAGCGTTGGTTGGGTGGAATGCTCACCAACTGGGCAACGATCAAATCTCGCGTCGAACGGCTTAAAGATCTCGAACGCCGTGAAGAGACAGGCGCACTTGACCTCTTACCGAAAAAAGAAGCTTCTGTTCTGCGTCGTGAACTGGAACGCCTGCAAAAATATCTGGGCGGCATCAAGAATATGCGGAAGCTCCCAGACGTGATCATCATGGTTGATCAACGTCGGGAATACAACGCGATTCAAGAATGTCTCAAGCTCAACATTCCGATCGTCGCTTTGCTCGATACCAACTGCGACCCGGATACCGTTGACGTGCCGATTCCCGCAAACGATGACGCGATTCGATCGATCAAACTGATCGTCGGTCGGTTAGCGGATGCGATTTACGAAGGTCGTCACGGTCAACTCGAAGCCGAAGAAGAATTCGACTACGAAGGCGCAGAAGAAGAGTACGAGTACGACGAAACGGAAGCCCCGGAAGAAGAAGAAAGCACAGAACAATAGGACAATATGGAGAAGATTTGTTTCTTCTCCATCCTTTTAACGATATTGGGAACTGAGGCACATGGCAGACATTTCAGCAAAAGCGGTGAAAGAACTGCGCGAAAAGACTGGCGCAGGGATGATGGATTGTAAGAAAGCGCTGACCGAAAACGGCGGCGATATGGAAAAGTCGATCGATTGGCTTCGCAAGAAGGGGATCGCGTCGGCTGGTAAGAAAGAAGGTAAAGTTACGGCTGAAGGTCTGGTCGATAGCTACATTCACATCGGCGGTCGGATCGGTGTATTGGTCGAAGTGAATTGCCAAACTGACTTTGTGGCAAGAAACGAAGCCTTCAAAGAACTGGTTCGCAATATTGCTAAACAGATTGCGGCTAGTGCGAATGTGGAATACGTCAAAGTGGCTGATATTCCGGCAGATATCGTCGAGCGTGAGAAAGCGATCGAGATGGGCAAAGATGATCTCGCGGGCAAGCCGGACAATATCAAGGAAAAAATCGTTCAAGGTCGGATTGATAAGCGCCTGAATGAGATGTGCTTGTTGCCGACTCCGTACATCAAAGACCCGAATATCACCGTCGAAGAATTGGTGAAGCAAAATGTGGCGCAGTTGGGTGAAAACATCCAGATTCGTCGCTTTGTGCGGTTTGTCTTGGGTGAAGGTATCGAGAAGGAAGAAACTGATTTTGCGGCAGAAGTAGCTGCACAAATGGGCGGCGCGAAGTAGTTCGCGATCGGATTCTTCACTCTGTATATTCGCGCTTCGTTTTTGAGGGATTTAGGGGGCATTAGCCGATTCAAACGAAGCGTGAATCACTTGAATATGTACAGTAGATTAGGCGAGGGGTTTTAAACTCTTCGCCTATTTTGTTTTAGAGGATGTTTGAAAAGTATAAAAAGCGGCTTTGCTGCGTTGCCAGTCCGCCCGGAAATGAATCTCCGGGCTAATGGAAGAAACCCCGCTGAAGCGGACTGGGAGCACAACCTGGAGTTCTTAGCCCAGTTTAGTGGGCTTCCCCTGATTAGCCCGGAGATTCATTTCCGGGCGGGTGAATGGGATGAACGATTGCTTTTCAAACATCCTCTAAGACTCAGCATTCGAGGCTTGAGAGCCAACGATCGGGCATTGAGACGAAACACTGAAGGAAGCAAGCCCGATCGATCAAGACTTAAGAGCCAACGATCGAGCATTGAGAGGAAACGCTGAAGGAATCAAGCCTGATCGATCGAGCGTTAAGACCCAGCATTTGAGGCTTGAGAGCCAACGATCGAGCATTGAGAGGAAACGCTAAAGGGAGCAAGCTTGATCGATCGAGCATTGAGACGGAACGATCGAGCTTTAAGCCGGATCATCCGAGGTTCGCGGCTCATCAAACCCCTTCTCAGTCTATTCCTTATCTTCAATTCGCAATCCCTTTGTAATCCGAGAGAGATCACTCTTCTCATCGACTGCAATTCGAGTCGGTGATCCGCTAATAATTCGCTCAAAATTGCGGAACGAATCCTTAATCTCAGGACCTTGAGCGCTGATTGTGTACTCTCGAATGCCCTTATCGTGCCAAGATCCACGCATCTTAAATACGTTTAAAGCTCGCGACATTTCGCCTCGGATTTCAACGTATTGCAGCATGATAATCGTGTCGGTAATTGTTGAAATGTGCGAATCCGTGATTGAATGCGACCCCATGAATTGATCGGTCGTATTCGTGAAGAATCCAGTGATTTCTTCCTGTTTTGCAAATCCAGTGACACCGATTACGAATTGACGGAAAGCATTGTTACTGACTCCACGTGCTAAAGCTGAGAGGGAATCGATCGCAATTCTTGACGGCTTAAATTCGCTGATTTCTGACTTAATAATCTGCAAGTGATCTTCAAGCCCTGCCGATTCGGGATAAGCACAGATAATTTTGAGCAATCCTTTCTGCTCCAAATCCTCGAAGTCGATCCCCCAAGAATAGGCGTTTCTCGACAACTGAGCGCGAGACTCTTCATAAGCAAATAGAATTGCTCGATCGCCTCTTTGACAAGCCTCTTGCAAGAACTTACTCACCAAGAGCGTTTTCCCGGTTCCAGTCGCGCCAGTTGCCAGAATGATCGAATCCTTGAAGAATCCGCCGCCGCACATTTCATCGAGCGTAGTCACACCAGAAGACACCCGAACATTTGACGATCGCTGAGTTAATCTCATTGCACCAAGCGGGAAGATATTAATGCCTTGATTCGTAATCGTAAACGGATACTCACCTTTCATGTGCGTTGTACCGCGTAATTTTAGAATCTCGATCGTTCTTCTGCGCCGTTCGCCTTCCAGAACGTTTCGCACGATCGCTACGTTGTCCGAAACGAATTCTTCTACCCCAAATCGGGCGACTGGACCATATTCCTCGACGCGCTCGGTGGTCATAATCGTCGTTGCACCGACTTGCTTTAACCGGGCAACTAAGCGGAAAATCTCACGACGAACTACCGAAGCCGCGTCATATTGTTGAAAAACAGCCGTGACAGAATCGATCGACACTCGTTTTGCTTTGTATTTCCGAATCGCGTATTGAATGCGTTCAATTAAAGCAGAAAGATCGAAACTTCCGACAACATCTTGACCCTCTGGATCAGGCGAAGCATCCAGAATAAAGAGTTTTCCCTCATCGACAAATTTCTGTAGATCCCAGCCGAAACTAAAAGCATTCTTAATAATATCGGCAGGCGATTCTTCAAAGGTGACAAACACCCCAGCTTCATCAAACTGAGTAATACCGTTATAAATAAATTGAACGGCAATGAGAGTTTTTCCGGTTCCAGAAGTCCCACTGACTAAAGTTGTCCGACCGATGGGTAAGCCACCATGACTAATATCGTCAAAGCCCTCAATCATCGTGCGGATCTTATGGACACCCGCTAGTTCGGATGGATTACGTTGTTCGGTTGGATTGCTCGAAGTCATAAGGTTAGGGTGTCAAACAAATGGAGCAAGCTCCTTATTATGAAAAAGGATTAAAACGGGATTGTTTCACTTATTTACCACAAAACCTGCAAACAAAGCGGCTTCTTGGATTTTTCAAACTGTTCTATTCTGACTCAGATTCTTCTTCGCGCAGTTCTTCATAAAGCAAATCGAGTCCAATCAGTACCTTTTCTCGATCGGACAAATCGCCAATGATTTTACGAACAGGAGGAGGCAGAATTTTAGCCAAAGTTGGAGTTGCGAGAATTTTATCTTCCTCAGCAAGTTGAGGATTCTTTAATACATCGATCACTTTCAGCGCATATACGCCTTGAAACTCCTTTTCCAGAATGTTGTTTAAGGTTTTTAGCGCCCGTACCGAGTTGGGCGTGTTGCCTGCCACATACAGCTTGAGGACGTATGTTTTCTTCAAAGCACTCATGTATTTCATCGATCGCTATTGTTTCATTAGGGTATCGCTCTAATTGCTGAGACAATCCGAATTCTAAGTTAAGATTCGCGGGGAATAGAGCGGCGGTACATCTCACACAGATGCGCGATCGTGTCAATCAACGTCAGGCGATAGTCAAGCAAAATTTCTTCACTGCGCCCTTCCAATTTTAGCTGTTTGGCAAATTCGTCCATCAATTCCATGTGGATCTCAACAATTTGTGAAACAGGCACATCGGCGAAAAAAGCAGCGTTAACGAAGTTATCAATTCGTTCGTTCAAATCTTGATCGTCTTGGAAATAGTTCAAGATGATCACACGATATTCGAGCCGTAATTGCTCTAAAAGCTCGGCTTGCTCTTGAGGTGGTAAGTTCCTCAAAAATGCTTTTGGACTGCGGTTGTAATAAATTCCTAGATAGCCTAAGCGCTCTTTAAGCTTATCGGTGAGTCGTCTTTGTTGCAGCATGAGAAAGTTTTGAGCCATTAAATCACGGGTAAAGTCAGGCGGCGTAATTGTATCGGGTAATTGACACACCGGAGACAGTTCGAGAAATTCTTCGATCGCTCGATCGATCCAGGTTTCGATGTGATCGAGTTCTTTAAAGGACACCCAGAGTTCAGCCGTGTGATACAGAAATCTCAGGTCAAGCTGTCGTTCTTGGGTATGAAGAATCACGATCGGCAGCAAAATGGCTTCGGTTCTCAGCCCATTCAGCACCGTTTCTAATTCCTTTCCATCCTGCAAAATCAAACAGTCAAGCTGCTGTTTCTGATGTTCGGTGAGTTGGAAAAAATCGGCTTCAGACTGCGCGATCGATATCGTGTAGCGATCGTCATTCACGAGCATTTCCTCGATCGAGCGAACCAGATCGGGAGATTGAACATACACCCCGATCGAGAGTTGGGGGCGAGCGATCGAAGAAACTGCGGCTGTCAAGGCAAAAACCTGAGTAATGAAGAGCTAAATCGTATTTTAAAGAGTCTGGGTTAGGTGTGTTTTGGCGTGTTCGTTGACCCGGTATTTCGCCCGGAGATTTATTTCCGGGCTAATGGAAGGAACCCCACTGAAGTGGGCTGAAATCGCGCTCTTAGGGTGCTTCAGCATCCTTTCTCCCATTAGCCCGGTCGGTTTAGCGCCGGGCGGACTGAATCGGAGCGACCTGCCAAAATCTACAGCACATTTGCCGTAACAGAAAAACAGAGTCTCGATCGTAGTTTTAAATGGTTTATCGCACCGTTAACTATGATTACATAAACTCCTTCTCTCTTTGCACAAATGATTTGATGTGCGATGATTTAAGCGCACTAGATATAAATACCTGCATAAGAGTGGTTACACTCGCCCTTATTAATTTCTATTTCAGTCTTGACTTTGTAACTCAGATAACCGTGATCCACCGTTGGCAACCCATTAAGATCAAGAGCAACGGTTGATGTGCGATATTTTTGCCGATCGTTAGGATAAAGCGATGGTGACATCCACAGCCTCGATTCGTGAATTCGTCGAGTCTGCCCCCGTTTGCTTACAGTCGGCAACTTTGGCTGAGGTAATCAACACGATGGGGCGACATCAAGCTGACCGTTTAGTGCTGGTCAATGAACGGCAGTTTCCCATCGGCATTCTTCACGCCCATTCTCTGTTAGCACACGCGCATTGTTTTGAAGAAACCGATTTAGAACCACTGATCCAACCGCTGCCTACGATCGAGGATTCGATCGATGTGTTTGAGATTGATTTCTCGAATCCGCTGCGATATTGGGCAGTAATCGATCGTGCGGCTCAATTTGTGGGATTGATCGATAGTTTTGCGCTGCGATCGTGGTCGGAATTGATTCAGGCGAATCTTCCAAAACCGATTAAACGATCTTCTGAATCCTTGTGGCATCGAGCCAAAATCGATAATTGTGCTGAATTAGAGCGCGTTCCTCGATTGAGACTTCAGGTTGCGGAACTGGGCTACGAAGCGAAGTCCGATCGCAAATCTGCACTGATTCAGTTTCTCGAACATTTGCCGTTACCGTTGATGCTGCAAACTCAGTCGGGAGAAGTGATTGCCCAAAATCGAGTTTGGACAGAACAGCTTGGAGATGTCGCGGATTCGGCGTGGCTGCAACGGGATGCGGCAACAGTTTTGGACTATACGAGTTCGATCGCGGCAAAATCTGGCACAGCAAATCTGTGTCAAATTGGCTCGACTCCTAACACTTGTATCTGCGTGTGTCCATTGAAAAACGGACAGGAACAAATTTTACAGTTTGCTAAGATTCCGCTTGGCGAACTGTTCTCAGATCAAACCTCGATCGAGTCGGATGCTGCGTTTCGGTTAGCAGCTTTCGATCGAGAAACAACGACACTCGATCGGGCGACAGAAGAAGGCATCTGGCTTGTACTGGCTCAAGATGTCACCGAACAGCGTCAACTCTCACGCGAATTGGCTGCGAAGAATGCAGATCTAATTCAACTGAATCGCTTAAAAGACGAATTCCTAGCCTGCATTAGCCATGAATTGAGAACGCCATTAACAGCAGTTCTCGGCTTATCCAGTCTGTTAAAAGATCAACTTTCTGGAACCTTAACCACTCGACAAGTTCGATATGCCGAACTCATTCACCGCAGCGGTCGGCATTTAATGTCGATCGTCAATGACATTCTCGATTTAACGCGGATTGAAACGGGACAAATCGAATTAACGCTACATTCGGTCAGTGTGAAATCACTTTGTGAAAGAGCGATCGAGCAAGCCCAACAGGTTTGTTTGGAAGAAGAAAAGCCAGAAACTAGAACGAATCTAGAAGCAACAACGGGCTTACCCAGTTGCGTTTTAGAAATCGAATCTGGACTGGAAGCTTTAGTCGCTGACGAATTGCGCCTGCGTCAAATGTTGGTGCATCTCCTATCGAATGCGTTCAAATTCACTGATCCATCGGGTCGAGTTGGCATAAAAGTAAGTCGCTGGGAAGGTTGGATTGCTTTTACGGTTTGGGATACCGGAATCGGCATTCCTTCTGAAAAACAACATCTCATTTTCCAAAAGTTCCAGCAGCTTGAAAATCCGATGACGCGCCGTTTTGAAGGAGCAGGATTGGGATTAGTGCTGACTCAGCGATTGGCAAGACTTCACGGCGGCGATATCTCCTTTATTTCTAGAGAAAATCAGGGCAGTGAATTCACGCTGCTCTTACCGCCCACGCATCCTCAGCCGACGAATAGCCTTGCTACGCTGCGAGTCAAAACCTCTGTCGATAATCGTCTGATTCTCGTAGTCGAAGCGGTGGTGAAATCGATCGAGCTTCTTTCTGAACAATTAGCCGAACTTGGATATCGCGTGGTGATTGCTCGATCGGGGACAGAAGCCGTTGAGAAAGCGCGTCGTCTCCAACCTTGTGCCGTTTTTCTCAATCCATTACTGCCCACGTTATCCGGTTGGGATGTGCTGACTCTGTTAAAAGCAGAACCCGAAACGCGAGAAATTCCCGTGATTGTAACGGGCACTCGTGGCGATCGAGATCAGGCACAGCGCAATCAAGCCGATGGATTTCTCGCGTTACCGATCGTTCAAAAATCGCTCCAACAAGTGCTCAATCAATTAACTCCCGATGAACAATCGGTGATGTCGATCGTTGAACCTTCTTCTCAAACTCTAGTCATTCTGCGCCTAAGTCCCACGCGATACGGCGAACTGAATCGGTTGGGTAATCCCGCTGCGGCTGATTTGAACACGTTATTACACAGTCACAACTACCGAGTTGTCGAAGCCGACGATTTAGATCAAGCTGAACTACTCGCCCAAGTTTGGAAGCCGAATATTGTGCTGCTTGATTCTGCGGTTCCTGATCCGATCGGGTATTTAAGACTCTTAGGTGACTGTAGTTTTCTCGCTTCCTTGCCGCTCATCACGCTTGATCCAGTTACCACTCAAGCTGCAAATCAAGTCACAGGACTATCTGTTTTTCCTTGTCTAGCGCCCGTCTCCGAAACCTCAGAAGCGCTACTACAAGTGATTCAAGTGGCAGCGGGATTTGCGTGGCGACCGTTCGTTTTAGCGATCGATTCCTTTAAACTTCGTTCTCCAGATGCGAATCGATCGGAGTGGCTCCAGGCTGCGATGCAATACCTTCAAACCGCTGGATTTCGCGGCATGATTGCTCGATCGTGGCAAGATGTCTTACAAAAACTCGACACTCAAAGCATTGATCTATTCCTGCTTCATGCCTCAGATTTAGATCGATCGAGTCTGGTACAGCTTGCCGCTCTGAAGCGATTCCGAGACAAAATTGCGATCGTCATTATCAATCATCAGCCAGAAAACACACCGCTACTCGAAACGATCGCTACGGTTGTTTTACCGCCAATGCCAATGGAACAATTACTCGATCGAGTGAATCAAATTTTGGCAGATTGACGATGGAAGACTGGATACAAGAAGGAATCGAAAAACTCGAAGCCGAATATGGCAGTGTTCCGCCGCCCTGGATCGTTTTTCCGGACGAACACCCCTATAGTCTCTGTTGGCGAATGGGTGACGGTGAAATGCACATCGAAATCTGGTCGGTCTGGTGGGAGCAGCAGAACTACCCCGAAGCTGAACGAATTGATTATTTTCGTCGCTGGATGCCGCCTGCTCGATGGCTCGAATGGACGATCGATGCCATTTGGGAAGACGATGAGAGTGATTTCGATGAGAACGCTGCCTTTTCTCGGATCGAAGCATTGGGATTTGGAAGTAAAGCGGAGTTCGATCGAGACTTCGACGATCCGAAATGGTACGACTCTGAAGATTAATCGAAGTCTCGCGGCAGAACAGGTTCTTTAATCGGCTAGTTTGATGAATTTTGGCGTTTCGTTCATCCGCAATTCCGCCCGGAAATAAATCTCCGGGCTAATCGAGGGAACCCCTCTGAAGAGGGCTGAAACTGCGTTCTTAGGGGGCTTCAGCCTCCTTTCTCCCATTAGCCCGGACGGTTTAGCGCCGGGCGGACAACACCGCAGCGACAAGTTCTTCGCAGCTTATTTCTGAGAAAGTTGCTTATCATCAATCCTCTACTGCGCTAAAAACTCCAAATACGAACTGCTAATCTCTTTCACTGCCAACTCATAGAATTGTTTTCCATGTTCGGGAGTGGCAAGAGCAGGATTTGAACCCATGCGACCATCAGGATAGCGATCGCGAAAATCGATCGCGCCATAAATTCGATGCCCTTTCGCCGCAGGTTCAGTTAACGGCACAGTTTTGATCGCTTCAGGATAAACATATTGCGTTAATGCAACCTCGCTCGGTGTCGCATGTGATCCTTCTTCATCGCCATACAGTTCTCTTGCCAATTTATAAACAGAGCCACACATGTACCAATTGCTCACCACACATTGAACCGTGTGCGAAATGCCCAAATCTGATAGATGATCATACGTTTCTGAAAATGCCGCTTTCAAAGTCGCTACATTTCCACCATGTCCATTAATAAAGAAGAATTTCCGAAATCCCGCCTTCGCTAAACTCGTGACATAATCGCGAATCATCAGAATCATCGTACTCGGTCGCAAACTCATACTGCCCGGAAACGCTGTATGATGCAGTGCCATTCCAATATTAATAGTGGGAGCGACTAAAGCATCTGTAGACTCTCCAACCCCTTTCGCGATCGCTTCGGCACAAATCGCATCCGTTCCAATCAATCCAGTCGGACCATGCTGCTCGGTTGACCCGATCGGTAAAATAATTCCGGTCGATCGTGCTAAATATGCCTCTACTTCTTGCCAGGTCGATAAGTGCAATAACATAAAGTTTAAGTTGAGGTGGACTTTCTATTTTAGAATTTCGCATTCCGAATCGCGTTATCATTTTCAATATTGCTGTTGCTTAGAAAGTCGGTTTAGTGGGCGCTGTGGACTTAAAACAAATATTCAAAACTCCAAATCCAATTATTGGTGTCGTTCATCTCCTGCCCCTGCCGACTTCCCCGCGCTGGGGCGGTAGTTTGAAGGCGGTTGTCGATCGTGCGGAACAAGAAGCAACGGCACTTGCAGCAGGCGGCGTGGATGCCATTATTGTGGAAAATTTCTTTGATGCGCCCTTTCCCAAAGATCACGTTGATCCGGCAGTCGTGAGCGCGATGACAGTGATTATTCAACGGTTGCAGCAAATGGTGACATTGCCGATCGGGATTAATGTGCTGCGAAATGATGCTCAAAGTGCATTAGCGATCGCAACTTGTGTTCAGGCGCAATTCATCCGTG
Organism: Leptolyngbya sp. AN10; assembly: GCF_050565645.1. NCBI lineage: Bacteria > Bacillati > Cyanobacteriota > Cyanophyceae > Leptolyngbyales > Leptolyngbyaceae > Leptolyngbya > Leptolyngbya sp. AN10. The sequence continues at coordinate 343,638 of NZ_JBNXVP010000002.1, read as the reverse complement.
TCAATGTCTGGACGGGCATTATGGCGACTGATCAAGGTTTGATCGAGGGACGCGCTCATGAATTAATGCGCTACCGTCGGGAACTGGGCAGCGATGTGAAAATTTTTGCGGATGTATTAGTTAAACACGCACGACCACTGGGATCGGTGAACTTGACCACGGCGGTACAAGATACGATCGAGCGTGGGTTAGCCGATGCGGTGATTCTGTCTGGTTGGGCAACGGGCGATCCGCCTAACTTGGAAGATTTAGAATTGGCGCGGGATGCGGCTCAAGGAACACCCGTCTTTGTAGGCAGTGGAGCCGATTGGGAAAATGTGCCTCAGATGATGCAGGTTGCAGATGGGGTGATTGTTTCAAGTTCGTTGAAGCGGCAAGGGAAACGAGAAAACTCGATCGATCCAATTCGTGTGAGTCGATTTGTGGAAGCTGCGAGACGAGGCGTTCCGATGCCGAAAAATGATAAAGTTTCGCCTTCGGTGAAGGTGCACAACTTCTAAGAGAGTGTTTGAGAAGTAATCGTTCATCGCATTCACCTGCCCGGAGATTCATTTCCGGGCGGACTCGCAACGCAGCAAAGCCGCTTTTTATACTTTTCAAACACCCTCTTAGAGATTTTCGAGAAAGATTCGATTTCACCTAAATCAATTTCACGATCGCGAATCCCGTTCCTAACAAAAATAACAATCCCAACAGTCCCGCCAAAGGTTTTCGATCGATTCCCGTAAACCATTCCGGGGCTGTCTCTTCGTATTGCAAAATTTCTGCGGCATCTAAACTTGCAATCATCCAAATCCAGCCTGCATGAAGTCCCCAAGCGAGTCCAATACTATTTTGATTCTGAACAAATGCCAAACATAACACTACGCCCATCAGCGTTAATCCGGGCAGTTGTGGAATATTGTCTTTACCTTCCCAAATCAGATGAAGCAAGGCGAAAACTACGCTGGAAACGATCGCGCTTGTCCAAAAATCGGCTCCCAACTGTCCAAAGAAGAACCCTCGAAACACTAATTCTTCTGTGAATCCAATCCAAACTCCTAATAAAAGAGTCGGCACACTCGCTGAAATCCATTTGCGCCAGTTCTCGAACTTCCAATGCAGCCAACCGAGTGCCGTTTGAATGCCAAATAGAATTAAGATTCCAACGACTCCGATCGCGAATCCAGTTCCAACCGAGGCGAAAAGATTCGCATTCAAATTAATTCCAAAACTAGAAAATGGAACTCGTTTGAGAATCGCAACGCCCCATAGAATCAGTGGAGCAAGAATATAAAGTGAAGCGACTAATGGTAATTTCTGTTGTAACTCTAGCGGATTAAACGGCTTCCATTTGACCCAGATCGAAATCGGAATTGCGATCGGCAACCAGATCAAACCCCAAGCCAAAAAGAAGATTCCTATCTGAACAAATGCAGGAGTTTGTGAGAAAGCGTTAACAAACTGAACTGCATCGATCGAGATAGGAAACTGGAGATTCAAAAGAGGAGCGATCATTCGGTCTCTTCTACTTCGACTGCGCCATTTTTACTGGCTTTATCACCTGTAAGTTGAACCAAGTGAATGTGCTTATAACCGAGCTTAATTTCAAACTCATCGCCGGGTTTTAGACCCATTGCTTTTGTATAAGCGGCTCCAATGACAATTTGCCCATTCTGATGGACACTCACGCGATAAGTCGGTTCACGTCCGCGACCGTCTTTTGTCCCTTCGGGATCGAGAGGAAGCCCTTTCGCCACCAGCAAGGCATCATAAAATTCGGTCAAATTGACGCGGGTTTGATTGTTCTTCGTAACAGTGTAATAGCCACATCGCTTTGCCGTTTCTCGGCGGGGCAAATGTGACAGTTCTTTTACTTTTTGAAGTAATGCCTTCCCAGTTAAAGGGGCGGTTGCAGGTTCGCTCATCTGCTACAGAATATCCCTACGATTTCTGAAATGGGTATTAGCGTCAATCTTTAAGTTTGACTTAGTAAAATATATCCCTAAACGCTTGTTTTTGCACAGTGATTTTGAAGAATTCTGTTTAAGATTAATCTTTTCGATTAAATCTTACACTTCGTCAATGAACGGCTTCTCGATCGCAATTTCGTTTGTAAAAGATCGATCAATCCTTCATCGTCAATGTGCGAAAACAGCAAAACTTATCAAGAAGAAGTCGCAGGATTTTTCAATTGATTTCCACACGTTCAGCTATAAAGCGCAATGTTAAACTAAGGGTCAGTCGATGTAGCTCTTTTTGGGTGGATGATCCATGCAGGTCGTATTTAAGATTGTTCGGCAGAACGAAAATGCTGTGCCACGAGTCGAATCGTACTCGCTGGATGTGGAACCGGGAAATACGATTCTGGACTGTCTTAACCGGATTAAATGGGAGCAAGATGGGACGCTGGCATATCGAAAAAATTGTCGGAATACGATTTGCGGAAGCTGCTCGATGCGAATTAATGGTCGATCGGCACTTGCTTGTAAGGAAAATATTGGCAGCGAAGTGGCTCGATTTGCTCCGGATGCGGAGATTCCAGAAATTACGATCGCACCGCTCGGAAATATGCCCGTGATCAAAGATTTGGTCGTGGATATGTCGAGCTTCTGGGCGAATTTGAAAGCGGTTGATCCGTATGTGAGTACTGCATCTCGTCAAGTTCCAGAACGCGAGTTTCTTCAGTCCCCAGAAGAGCGCGACAAGCTGAATCAGACTGGAAACTGTATTATGTGCGGCGCGTGTTATTCGGAGTGCAATGCGCGTGAAGTGAATCCGAATTTTGTCGGACCTCATGCACTCGCGAAAGCGTATCGGATGGTCACGGATTCGCGGGATGATTCCACAGTCGATCGATTAGAAAAATACAACGAAGGAACGAGCGGAGTCTGGGGCTGTACTCGCTGCTATTACTGCAATTCGGTCTGTCCGATGGAAGTCGCGCCGATGGATCAAATTGGCAAAATTAAGAACGAGATTTTGCATAGCGATATTGTGGATGAAAGTCGATCGATTCGTCACCGCAGAACTTTGATCAATCTGGTGAAACAAGGGGGCTGGATCGATGAACGGCTCTTTGGCTTGAAAGTTGTTGCAAATAACTTCAGAGATTTACAAGGCTTGTTTAGTCTTGCGCCGCTGGGAATTCGGATGATTCAGCGACGGAAATTTCCGCTCTCGTTTGAGAAATCAGAGGGAACAGATACGGTACGATCGCTAATCGAATCTGTCCAAGCTTTTGAAGCACAATCGAAGAAATAAACTTATGACTGCTGAAACTCCGAAACCCGAAACTCAAGAACCCAATGAGAAGCAACCTGCTTTTGGTTGGACACCTTACGCTGAATTGATCAATGGACGTTTTGCCATGATCGGATTTGTGGCACTGCTAATTTTGCAGTTTGTCACTCGCCAGGACTTCTTTACTTGGCTTGGATTCTAAACTCTGTATCTCTCGAAATCTGTGAGTTTATCAAGGTAAGCACCAAGCTCGGACAGGGCAGACAGCTTTGGATCTCGTCGGCAAATCGCATGATATTGGCGATCGAGCTTGCCTTCAACTAACCAAGCTGTGCCATCAAAGCAGCCTTCAAGCGGGTCATCCTGGATGGGTAACGAAAAGAAGAGCGACTTCAATTTTTGAATCAGCGACTCTAGCTTGTGTGCCTTGCGACCTGTGAGCAAATACGCTGAGTGGTGGAGTCGGGGAGGATCGAAGAAGGTCTGAGTACGATCGTGTTCAGACCATTGACTGTGCTGTTGCCACTTGTGCTGTAGCCACCAGCATTTCTCGGTTCTTTTGACCAGGAATGAATACGGCGAACTACCCAAGGCGGGGCACATCAGCAGTCGAAAGACTTCAGCCGATTCGATCGACAATAGAGGCAGTTCTCCAAGAGCTTGCAAATCCGCTCCATATTTAGCAGTAGCGCGATCGCCAAACCAAGACTCCGGAAAGTAATTCAACGCTGACATAAAACTCGCATCTCCTTTGTTCACGAAGCACTATCTCTATTAGATAAGTCGGCAATCGTGAGACTGAATCATGACCTATAAGCATTGCCTCAGTTGTTTAGGAACACTCATTGGATCGCTGATCCTCTTGATGTACGGATTTGCTGCTTACCAGGCTGCAAATTGGGGGATAGCAGTGGAGACTCGACCTGATTTTGCCAAGCAGACAACGAACGTGATTACTGTCTCAGGCAATGATGGTCTTGCCAGTTCGATGTTCGTATTGACTGTTGTAATTCTATGGATTTGTAGCCTCTCCATTGGTAATGTACGGTTTTCTGAAAGGATTTGGAGAACTCCGCGATCTCGCCCGCTGACCATTAGCGTTGCGTTGCTGATCTCTTCAGGGGGCTTTGTGTACTTTGGGCATAATGCCGATTTTAGTTGTGAGCGTAGCAAATCGATTTGTACCCTGACTAAGACTGGGTATTGGTGGTCAGAAACACAGTCATTCTCGCTGCAAGAACTGAAGGGCGCTTATATCAAAACGACAACAACGCAAGATAGCGAAGGCAATCAGAACAATACCTATGATGTTGCTGTTGTGATTGCTCAGACAGAGATTCGCTTTCCTCATCATACAAACCTGCCTGAAGCACAAGAGATAAGTGAGCAAGTCAATCAATTTATTCAACAGTCCACACAGGAATCGTTGCAGGTGAATCGACGCGATCGATCCGGCGCGATTGCTATTGCGATCGCGCTTGTGATAGTTAGTTTTATTACGTTTCGACTCGGCAGCAAATCAGGAAATGCAATCAACTAAATCGCCCTGTCCAACATCGCTAAGAGGGTGTTTGAAAAGTATAGAAAGTCTTCTCGCTTCGTTCTCGTTCGCCCCGGACTGGAAGTCTACTGTGTACACACAAGTCCTTTTCGCTTCGATTGAATCGGCTAGTGCCCCCTAAATCCCCCATTCTGGGGTAGGGCTAATTCATTATCTCAGCACGCTAGTTGAAACTACCCACTTTAGTGGGAGACTTTAGTTGCTACCCACCTCCCGATAGCTGGAAAAGGGAGGCGTGATAGGTTTGAAAGAAAAACCATCATGAGTGACCAACCCGCCCGGCAACCACACAGTCACCCGCTTAAATGCCCATCTGGTGTGGGTGACGAAATATCGATATCCGGTACTCAAAGGTGAGATCCAGAAGCGGTGTCGAGAATTGATCATCCAGATTTGTGATGCGGAGGACGTGAAGATCCTCAAGGGGTGGTGAGTAAGGATCATGTGCAGATGCACATCGAGTATCCGCCGTCAAAATCTATCAGTGACATCGTGAGGCGGATCAAGGGTTGCACGTCGCGATTGCTACAGCAGGAGTATCCAGAATTGGAGAAACGATACTGGGGCAAGCACTTTTGGGCGATTGGATATAGGGCATGGAGTACGGGTAATCTGACGGAAGAGCTAGTGCCGGAGTATCTGGAACATCATCGAAATCCATCAAATCAGGATCACGACAATTTCATGCTGGAATGAGTTAACTTGGGCTTTCAGCCCTAGAGGAACCTATGCACTGAAAGTGCGTAGTTGTTTAGTCTGCAAGAGCGATCGACATATTTCCACTCTTGATTTTTAGCCAATGTGAATACAAGAACATCCTTTATTAAAACAGATCGATTTGTGGCGGATTGATTCAATTCAACCTGGATGACTAGATTTATAAAACTTAGAATATTTCAATCAGAATTCTCAGAACAATGGGCTTCTACTCTATCGGTAACGTCACAATTCCTAACCAAAAATCTTTCACTCGTTGAACCCCTTGATGCAGTTGCTCTTGATTCTGCGGTTTGATCACGTAACCATTACCTTGCAGCGCATAGCTATTAAAAATATCTTCCTCAATTTCTGATTCGTTCAGCAACACAATCGGAATTCTTCTAAGCTGTGAACTAGAACTTAATTCTTCTAAAACTCTACGACTTTTTTCTGTCGGCAAACTGAGCAACACAAGATTCGGACGTTCAGCCTGTGCATACTTGCCACGGCGATGGAGAAAGTTCAAAGCTTCTGTGTCATCTGAGATCGCTTCCACTCGACACAATACAGAATCAGATTGCAGCGCAGTTTGAATCAGAACAACCTGCTCCTGGTTTTCTTCGATGATCAGGATAAAGGCTTCTGCTGAAGAGGGTTCCATGTTGAATTTGTCGATCGCTAACTTTCTTATTGTGTGGCTAAAAGTGCCAATCTACGGAAACGCAGTATTCTAGTTAAGTTTTCTAGCTTAATGAATTCGAGATGGCGATCGAAAAACCCTCCAGACGAATCCAGAGGGTTCTTAATCTATTTCACCTTAAGGCTTAGAAGACTAGATCTTACGAGTAGACGCATCATCGATCACAGGGCGCCCTTGGGTATCGATATCCAATTCCTCACGACGGATTTGCTCTTCAGAGCTAACCACATCTTGATCAACGACCTTCTTCACGCGGACTTCTTCACGGACAAAGGCTTCTTTGTGGATATCGGGAGTTTCTTCATAGACTTCCATGCGAGCAACTTCACCTTCATGGAACGCATCTGCGCCCACCGGAGTTGCTGTCATATCGGTCGAAGCAACACGCTCCACTACGACGCGCTCTTTCTCGATCGGCACAGACACACGAGCCGTTTCGGTCTCTACATGCTTAGCAACCGTGACTTCACCTGCTTTCATCCGACGCTTGTTCGCGATCAGACGCTCTTCGTACAAACGAATGCGATCGTCATGGTGATCCATCTTGTACAGGTCACGATCCAAGTCGTAGTTGTAATCGGTTTCGGTGTACATCGGAGTTGCTGCTGCTGCACCCGTTTCAACGGTTCCCATCGAAGCTGCTCCCATCGAAGAACCTGTGTATGCAGTTCCTTCAGCGTCTAATGCAGCCGAATTTTCGAGTGGTGCAGTGGTGTAAGGATCAACCGCCATACCTGATGCTACGCCGCTGGTTGCACCAGAACGATATACGTTCCGGACTTGCTCTTCACCGTGATAATCCATTTTCAGATCATCCGTGAACTCAGGCAGTTGTTCCACTTGTGATTTCGTCAAACCTTGAGCATAAACGCGACGAGCACTGTAATCAATCTGAGCACGACCAATCGGCAACAAGACTTTCTTACCGAAAATCCAAGCGCCAGTGCTGATTACGAGATAGCGAAAACGCCCTTCTTCGTCAACAAGCACATCGTTCACAGAACCGATCTTATCGTCGCCGTTGTACAGATCTAAATCCTTGACATCATCGCCATCGAAATGATTGCGGTAGTCGGGATCGAAATCTTTAATTCTGTATAAAGCCATCTTTTTATCTCCAAGTTTGGTGACAGCTTTAGCATAGAAAGTTAAATATTCTTTTCCCTCTTTCCAATGACTGAAACGGCGACTCTTTCTAATGAGGTAAATCCGCTACAATTATTTTTCTTGAGTTACAGAAAACGGTTTATTTTTTGATGAAAGATGATGTTTGGTTGAGCGCAATTAAAGAAGAAAAAGCGATCGCAATTCTCCGCGCTCCAAATCTGGAAATCGGCACTCAGATGGCAAAAACCGCGATCGAGGGCGGCATCTCACTGATTGAGGTTTCTTGGAACACCGATTGCGCTCCCAAATTAATTGAACACTTAAGATCTGTATTTCCGAATTCCACAATTGGGGTCGGTACAATTCTCTCGGTAGCAGATATGAAAAACGCGATCGCAGCAGGCGCACAATTCGCGTTTATGCCCCACACCGATTTTGATTTAATCGCAGTTGCGAAACGCCGAGAAATTCCAATTATTCCGGGTGCATTAACTCCAACGGAAATTTTAACGGCTTGGAATGCGAAATCTTCCTGCGTCAAAGTGTTTCCAATTCAGTCGGTCGGCTATGCAGACTATCTCAGAGCGCTACAAACTCCATTAGGTCATATTCCAATGATTCCGACTGGAGGAGTGACGATCGACAATGCTCGTTCTCTGATTCAAGCAGGCGCGATCGCGGTTGGAATCGGAGGCAGTTTGTTTACAAAAGATGCGATCGCATCTGAAAATTGGTCGCTGATTCAACAACAGATTCAAACATTGATGAACCGCTTACATTCTTAGTTGGATAGATTATGAACCACAAATGGATTGCTCCTTGTCTGATTGCGATGATGACTATCGCGAGTTCAGTTCGATCGCAAACTACTCCCCAAACTATCAAAATCGATTGCAATAATGCTCAAACTCAATCTGTGATGAATATCTGCGCGGCTCAACAAGCAAGCGCCGCCGATCGCAAATTAAACCAGGTCTATCAGAAAGCGATCGCAAAATTCAAGGGCACTCCGAACGAAAAACAGTTAGTGACGGCTCAACAGGCGTGGATTCAATTTCGCGATGCCAGTTGTACGTTTGAGCGCGATCGCTTTAAAGGAGGCTCGATCGCGCCTTTGATGTATTCAAGCTGCGTCACCGAATTGACTCAGGAGCGAACGAAAGCACTCGAACGCTACCTCACAGAATAAGCCCCTCGATCGCGCCACAATCCGTCAGAATGGCAATAGGGAACTCACAGGATTACCAGGCATGGACATTAAGCATGGATTTGTTGGCGCGATCGGAAATACTCCATTAATTCGCCTCAATAGTTTTAGTGATGAAACCGGGTGCGAAATTCTCGGTAAAGCCGAATTCTTAAATCCAGGTGGCTCTGTCAAAGACCGGGCTGCACTCTACATTATCGAAGAAGCGGAACGCCAAGGCTTACTCAAACCGGGCGGAACCGTGGTCGAAGGAACCGCAGGCAATACGGGCATCGGACTCGCGCATATCTGTAACGCGAAGGGCTACAAATGCCTGATTATCATTCCTGAAACGCAGTCTCAAGAAAAAATCGACTTACTTCGGACACTTGGAGCAGAAGTTCGGACTGTCCCTGCTGTTCCCTACAAAGATCCGAATAACTATGTGAGATTGTCAGGCAGAGTCGCTTCGGAAATGGAGAATGCGATCTGGGCGAATCAGTTCGATAATTTGGCAAATCGTCGCGCTCATTACGAAACCACTGCCCCAGAAATGTGGGCGCAAACCGATGGCAAAATTGATGCGTGGACAACTGCCACTGGAACGGGTGGAACGTATGCGGGTGTTGCACTGTATCTGAAGGAAAAGAATCCAAACATCAAATGTGTTCTGGCTGATCCGATGGGAAGTGCCCTCTATAGCTATGTCAAAACCGGGGAGACCAAATCCGAAGGGAACTCAATCACAGAAGGAATTGGGAACAGTCGCGTGACTGCCAATATGGAAGGTGCGCCTGCGGATGATGCGATTCGAGTAGACGATCGAGAAGCCCTCCGTGTCTTGTATCAACTACTCGAAAAAGACGGACTCTTTATGGGTGGATCGGTTGGAATCAATGTTGCAGCGGCGGTTGCACTCGCGAAGCAAATGGGACCCGGACATACGATCGTGACGATTCTTTGTGATGGCGGCAGCCGTTACCAATCGAAGTTATACAACCGCGAATGGTTAGCAACCAAAGGACTTTTACCGGATTAATCATGGAGCCTTGTCGCTTCGATGCAGTCCGCCCGGAAATGAATCTCCGGGCTAATGGGAGAAAGGAGGCTGAAGCCCCCTAAGAGTGCGATTTCAGCCCTCTTCAGAGGGGTTCCTTCCATTAGCCCGGAGATTCATTTCCGGGCGAAATCGCGGGTAAACGAACACACCAAAATTCACAAACTCCAATCGAATTTGTCAGCATCGCGGGTAAACGAACACACCAAAATTCACAACCCTCAATCATGACCACAGTGCGAATCTGCCAGCACAACTCGTGTCGAAAACAGGGTGCAGCAAAAGTCCTCAAAGCTTTTCAAACGCTTGCACCCAATGAAATGTCGATCGAGCCTTCTCAATGTCTAGGACAATGCGGCAATGGTTCAATGGTACTCGTCCTACCGGATCAAGTCTGGTATTGCCGCGTTTTACCCGAGGAAGTCGCCGCGATCGTCGATCGACATTTGATCCACGGTCAACCGATCAAACCTATGCTCTATCGCAAGTTTCACCCCGATCAAAACTAATTCCGTAATCTCACCAACGGTTTGATTGCACCAGAATTTCAAATCTTCGGCATAATGAACAAGCTGTTTTCAATCGACTCATGGATCGCTCTCTACCTCTGATTAAGTTTCCGGTTTCCTGGACATTAGTGTTTGTGATCACGATGGCACTGTTGTTCAATACACCGATCGCTCGAACGACAAAACCCTTGAGCGAACTCAAAATTACTTTGCAAATTTCAGAATCGACAGCAAACGGAGGTCGATCGAGACGTTGGCTCACACTGCCACTTTTGAGATAGTACAATCGAACAGCGCTGAGTTTTTCGGGCTGTATGCCTTACCGCTATCTTCTGTTTTACAAACCGTACAATGTGCTGAGTCAGTTCACGAATGATTCACCCACGGAACGATCGACCTTAAAAGACTTTATTCCCGTTCAGAATGTCTATCCGGTCGGACGGCTTGATCACGATAGTGAAGGCTTAATGTTGCTGACCGACAATGGAGCATTGCAACATCGACTCAGCGATCCGAAATTTCACCACAGTAAAACCTATTGGGTACAAGTCGAGAACATTCCGACAGAAAGCGCGATCGCACAATTACGAAAAGGCGTAACGATTCAAAATTACCGAACTCGACCTGCGATCGTTGATCGACTGGATGAGCCAGATTTACCACCGCGTAATCCACCGATTCGATTTCGTAAAAACATTCCAACCGCTTGGCTAGAGATTACTTTAACCGAAGGCAAAAATCGTCAAGTGCGACGGATGACCGCTGCGGTAGGATTTCCGACGCTGAGATTAGTTAGAGTTGCGATCGCGAAACTGCAACTCACGGGATTATCCCCAGGGCAATGGCGGGATTTAACCGATGAAGAAATACGTTTGCTCAGGCATATCTAAAGGAAGTGCAGGGAATATCTTCTGTATAATTAGCAATCAGAAACGGATTCGGCGCTGAGTGTCCTTCGCGGCAAACTGCTCATGAGTAAACCTGTAGTCATCTGTGTGGATGACGAACCTCTAGTTTTAGAAAGCCTCAAAATCGAGCTAAAGCGCGTTCTTGGAGATGCTTGCCTAATCGAGACCGCAGAAGGCAGCGAAGAAGCGTTAGAAATCTTTGATGAGCTTCAAAATAGCGGAGAATATGAAGTTGCTCTAGTGCTGGCAGACTACATTATGCCAGGACTCAAAGGCGATGAATTGCTAGAACATATTCACGATCGCTCTCCGCAAACATTAAATATCATGATTAGCGGACAAGCTGATCTAGAAGCTGTGAGCCATGCGCTACGAAGTGCAAGGTTATATCGCTACATTTCTAAACCTTGGACACCAGAGGATATTAATTTAACGATCGTTGAAGCAGTTCAGCGCTATCTCCAAGACCGCAAGATTGAAACCCAAGCAGAACAACTCTTTTCGCTCAATCAGTCTCTAGAGCAGCAAATCCAAGCAAGGACTCAAGAACTTGAACAGAAAATGCAAGAACTTGAGCAATTGAGTCGATTAAAAGATGAATTTCTCCATGCAGTTACTCATGATTTAAGAACGCCTGTAATGGGTAGCTTGCTAGTTTTTCGCAGATTACAGAACCAAGTTTCTGATCCGGTTGAACTGTCTCGCATCATGATCGATCGCATTATTGAGAGCAATCAGCGTCAGCTTAAACTTTTAGATTCTTTGTTAGCAGTTCAGCTAAATGAACATGGATTTACATTGTCGTGCGAACCGCTTGATCTGGCGAAATTGGTATGTGAAATTGAATTGGATTTAGAGCCGATTTTGTCAGAGAACCAAGTCACGATCGAGCATTCCATTCCATCTAATTTACCGCTGATTCAGGTTGACGGGTTCCAATTAAGACGAGTATTTGAGAACTTGATCACCAATGCAATCAAACATAATCCACCTGGAATCACTTTGAACCTTAGTGCAACTGTAGAAGATCAATTTCTCATTTGCAAAGTTGAAGACAATGGCATGGGGATTCCTGAGCAAGACTGTGAACGGATGTTTGAGCGATATCAGCAAGGGAGTCGATCGCGTCGATCGCTGGGTGTTGGACTTGGACTCTATCTCTGTCGGCAAATCATTCAAGCTCACGGCGGACAAATTGGGGTCATGAGTGCCCTAAATGAAGGTGCAAAGTTCTGGTTTACTCTGCCAATCTATGAAACATCCTCGACTTAGTACTGTTCTGATTGTTGCTTTTATTGTGCAGATTGCAAGTACAGTCGGGCTTGTAAGCTATTTCTCGTATCGGAATAGTCAGCGGTCAGTGAATGATCTGGCTACGCAATTGATGAATGAGAAGAGCGATCGCATTCAAACGTATCTCAAAACTTACACAGAAACACCACCGATCGTTACTCAACTTACAGCCAATGCAATCCAGAGCGGCGATCTTAAACTGAATAACTTAGAAGGCTGGAATACTTACCTATTCCAACAAGGTCAACGATTTGAAACCTTGTCTTATGTTTACTTCGGTTCAGTGCAAGGAGAATATGTTGAGTATCGGGGCTTTGGTAATCGACAGTTCAAATTTAATCAGCGTCGCGGCAAAACGCTTCCACCCGTAAAGATTTTTGACCTCAATGCTCAAGGAAAACCTCAGCGGCTCAGTTCTCAACGAGTTTTTGATCCACGTCCGCGTCCGTGGTACACCCAAGCTGCAAAAACCGGAAAACCAGGCTGGACGGACATTTATACCTTTGTCGATGTTCCACCCACTTTAGGCATTAGCTTTGTCCGTCCCTACTACGAAAATCAACAACTCAAAGGAGTCTTAGGAGCCGATTTTGTTTTACTAGGCATCAATGATTTCTTGCACCAAATCCAACCTAATGATGCAAGTCGAGTCTTCATTATGGAGCGCGATGGAAATCTAGTTGCATCTTCCTCCAAAGAACAGCCATTTGATGCGGAAGGTCGAAGATTAAATGCAAACGCGATCGCTGATCCTCTCACTCGCACCACTGCCCAACAATTACAGCAGTCTTTTAGTAACTTATCAGCGATTCGCGATCGTCAACACTTTGACATTAACTTCGAGCAAAAGCCTCACATTGTCGAAGTTACTCCAGTTACAGATGCTTATGGATTAGATTGGCTCATTGTTCTAGTCACTCCACAATCAAGCTTCATGGGACAGATTGAAGCAAACAATCGCACCACTGCAATTCTGTCTATGATTGCATTGTTAGCTTCGGTTGCAACTAGCACTCTAATGGCGCGATGGCTGTCTCGTCCTGTAAAGCGTTTGAGTGATGCCAGTCAAGATATGGCGAAAGGAAACTATGAACAGCAAGTAACAATTCGAGGGAGTCAAGAACTTGTTAAGTTAGCCCGATCGTTCAATTTGATGAGTCAGGAAATTCAGCGATCGCATCAGGAATTAGAAACTTATGCTCGATCGCTTGAAGCGAAAGTAAAAGAACGAACTCAGCAACTTGAACAAGAAGTCGAAGAACGTCAACGCACCAATGCCGAACTAGAAGCAGTGTTTAGTGCAATGGATCAGTTAATCTTTGTATTTGATCAAGATGGAAGACATCTAAAAATTCCTGCAAGTCGCGCCGCACACATTCTCTACAAACCTTTAGAGGGTCGGATCGGACGAACCTTGCACGATGTTTTTCCACAAGAGACTGCGGATCACTTTCTCAAACACATTCGACAAGCATTAGAAACACGATCGACCGTTGACATTGAGTATATGCTCAATGTTGAAGAACACCAAATTTGGTCGGATGCCAGCATTTCACCGATCGATGATAAAACAGTGATTTGGGTGTCCAGGGATGTCACGGAGCGCAAACAGGCTGAACAACAATTGAAGCAAAGTCATGATGAACTAAAGCAAACTTTAGATGAACTACGATCGACGCAAGCTAAACTCATCGAAGCTGAGAAACTCGCTGCATTAGGTCAACTGGTCGCAGGTGTAGCACATGAGATGAATACACCACTTGGAGCAATGCGATCGTCAATTGAAAATGTCTCACACTTCATGGAACATGATCTAGAAGCGATGCAAGCTCTTCCGCTAGACTATCAAAGCGATTTTTCTGCTTTAATTCAGCGTTCTAACGAAACAGCTTCAACCTTAGTCCATCTCTCTAGCCGCGAAAAGCGACAACTAAAACGAGCATTAACCAGAACATTAGAACAACACCAGATTAGTCCATCTGACTCGATCGCAGATACTTTAATCGATATTGGTGTCGTCGATCGCATCGAACCTTTCCTAACATTGCTCAAAGATCCGCATCGCGATCTAATTCTCAAAACTGCCTATCAATTTACCAGTGTTCAGCGCAGTGTTCAAACGTTGTCGATCGCATCGAATCAAGCCGCTCATGTCGTTCGTGCGCTAAAAACTTATGCCCGTCAGAACGTCGAAACTAAGCCAGTAATAGCAAATATCATAGATGGAATTGAAACGGCTTTAACGCTTTATCGCAATCAACTCAAACGCGGAATCGAAGTAGTTCAACACTATGATGAGATTCCTTTAATTGAGTGCTATGCGGATGAACTAAACCAAGTTTGGATGAATCTGATCCACAATGCAATTCAAGCAATGGACTATCAAGGACAACTCACGATCGCAGTTCATTCCGAAATGGATCAAATCCGAGTTGAAATCACAGACACCGGAGCCGGAATTCCGCCAGAGATTCAAGCCCGAATTTTTTCGCCCTTCTTCACCACCAAGCCAATGGGAGAAGGCAACGGGTTGGGATTATCGATCGTTCAACAAGTTATCGACAAGCATCATGGCTCAATCGATTTTGAAAGCAAGCCAGGGCTTACAATGTTCATAGTTTTATTGCCAATTCGACTCGATCGCTAAACAGAGTTATTAGACGCTTGGTATGACTACTTTGACGCTTGAAACAGAACCGTGTGCAGAACAAGTTACCGTGACTCGCGATCGTCTCATCGTCGATCTGGCAGATGGTCGAACTCTGAGCGTTCCACTCGCTTGGTATCCACGTTTGATGTATGCCTCTGAAGCCGAACGCCAAAACTGGGAAATTCTTGGCGATGGATATGCGATCGAGTGGTCTGATTTAGATGAGCATATCGGCATTGAAGGCTTACTTGCAGGACGACGTAGCGGCGAAAGCGAGAAATCTTTCCAACGCTGGCTCTCTAGCCGCTCTTCGGCAAATTAGCCTATATTCCTAAATTTTTCCGTAAAAAGTGTGGACAATCTTGAATTACACTTGTAGTATGTGATCAGCAGAATTTTACTGAGGACTATGACTCGTCTCATCTCGTCGCGCCATTCCAATCCGTCACCCTCGCACAGACCCCTGTGTGCGGCGTTGTCGCGGTTATGGATGGTCACGGGATTTGGACTGAGCGGACAAGCGATCCAGGTCTATGGCGCGATCGAGATTGATAGCCGCGAAGACGAAAAATTTAATCTAGACAACATAAAAAGCGGGTGGTGTTACCGTCTGACACCAATGTAAAGCAGCACATCAAGCCTTCGAGGTTCTGATAACCCCCGCTCAAACAAACTGAGACGGGGGTTCATTTTTTTGCCAATTTCAAGCAGGAGCAACGCATGTTAAAGCTCACCTACACCGAATTTGGACTGCACTTGGAGCGCGTCACCGTCTCTCTAGAAACTTTGGTGTCTCAAAGAGTGGTCTTAGCGCTACGAACCGGACAAACGCTGCATGTCGAGCCGAGCCGAGCCGCGTTCTTATTGTCGATCGAGGTTCCCGGTTTTGGCGAATTGGAAAAACTGATCCGGTTAGAGCGCGTCGCCTCTGTGTCGATCGCTCCTGTCGATGATCAGTTCGTCGAAGTCAGCGTTCAAGGTCATTGGGTGGCTGATTCGGTCGAGGCTCACTCTGGAATGTTTGTCACCGTGTTGGGCGATCGGACTGAGTTCTTCGTTTACAAATTATGGGAAGCAACTCAGTTACAAGCCTCCCCACTGGTGTGATCGTAAGTGGAAGTTCTAGCGCCCGATTCCTTTTGGTGTGATCTGAAGTTCCACTCTGCCATCTTCATTTCCTTTCACTGCAACTTGCTGAGTATCCAATTGTCCAGAAGCTTGAGGTCCAGCAATACTAAACGGTGGATTGTTTTGTTGATAGCTAACATTTCCATTGGCTTCAAATTGCTGAGTCGCAAGAAACCATTTCACGCGATCGGCACTCAATCGCGACTGATTTTTCTCCCCAACTCCCCGAACATTTCCGCTCAAATTCGCGACTTGCTGATCGATCTGCATATCACCTTGATTTGCGGTTAATGTCACTTGTTGGACAGAATTCACGATCGTAATCGGTTCACTCGCGGATAGTGTTTTCTGATCAATATTCCAAGCGAGTGCATTTCCGTTAATCTGCGTGTTCGATTGTTTTAGAGCAATTCGCGCATTCTGGCGAAGTGTCACAATTTTGGCTTTAAGATCAACTTCCGATTGATCCGCACTGCCCCGATCGGTAACTTGCTTGTTTTCGTAGCGATCGACTTGAATCGGTCGATCGCTATTAATTTTCTGGTCTTGAATCCGCCAGGTTAATCGTTCTCCTCGCATCTGAAGCGAAGGCTCTTTCACTTGTGCAACCACTTGCCCTGAAACTTCCACCCGACGCGCGCGAGTCAAGAATCTTCCTTCTTTGGCTGCGAGTTGAACTTGTTTATGATCGCCGTTAAATCCGTTCCGAATGATAAGGACATCTTCGGTCGGTCGCCATTCCACTTCATTTCCTTTCAGAACCGAATTGTCGCGAACATCGATCGCGGTAATTTGTCCCTTTAAAACGATCGATTTTCCGTCTTGCTGAATCTCGCTGCGTTGAGCTTCAATTTTGAACACAGGCTTTCCATCTTGGAAAAGCTCACCTCTCGGCTCTTGAACAGTCGCGTTTTTCTGATCTTTTGCATACACAGCCTGTTTCGCTGTCACCCGCCACCAAAGCTGCCCTTTATCATTGGCTTGCTCCAGGGTGACATTATTAAACGTCAGATTGTTATCAAACTTCTGTGCTTGAGTGTCTTTAGTTAATTGTTCAGCGGCGCGATTACCGCGATTTCCACAACCGCTTGCACCGATTAAAAGTGTAATTAGAGCGAGATTCAATAAAAGTGAGCGACGCAAGATAAAATCCCTCAAACCTGAGAACCAAAGAAGCATATCGAGATAAACCAGACGAAATTTATCTCGATATTGCTCCCGACTACTCTACTTTAAGGCGAATGCTCGTCGTCGTGTTCATCCATCAATCCGATCGTAGTTAACGGACGATACGTATAGCTCCGAGGCGTTTTCTGAATGTCGTCTTTGATCGTGTCGAGATCAATATAGCGATCGGCAACATTGATTAAGCTGTCACTGGTCATCGATCGTAAACTCACGACTTCCACGCGAACGCCGCGATAGCTGACTGCATTCACCGCGTATGCCAAGTCACCATCGCCGCTCACCAAAACGGCTGTATCGTAAGAACCGACAAGCGACATCATATCGACTGCAATTTCGACATCCAGATTCGCTTTTTTCGAGCCGTCTGGCAGTTGAACAAGATCTTTTGAAATGACGCGATATCCATTTCGTCGCATCCAAAGAAGAAACCCTTGCTGTTTTTCATTGGTGCGATCGACACCCGTATAGAAGAACGATCGCAGCAATCGAGAACCGGAAGTTAGGCGGACTAAAAGCTTGGTGTAATCGATTTCGATACCGAGTTGTAGCGCGGCATAAAACAGATTTGAGCCATCAATAAAAATGGCAACACGACCACGATTTTCTAGCACTTGTTCCGGCGAAAACACCGTCTCTGTTTCGTGATTCAAATGGTTCAACACAGTTGCTATCCTCAGATATTTTATGAAAGGTTTTGAACAAGAAAAAAGGAACGAACATTCTTTGCGCTCAGGTTGAACTTTCGACCGGGAGTTCGAGTTTTTGGAAGACAGGTTGAGGCTTTTGAAGTGCTTGTTTAGCTCGCAGTATTCCCCATCTTGATTGATTGGGGAAGGTGATCGAAACATCAATTAAACTAGCGTTATTAAAATCAACATCTAGTCCTAATTGTTGATAAACTGCACTGCTTGTCCGAGGAATAATCGGTGCTAAAAGATACGCAGCCAATCGGACAGATTCAAGTACTGCGTACAAAACTTCTTCAGCCTCTTGTTTTTTGCCTGCTTTATAGAGCGACCACGGCGCTTGTTCGTTGATAAATTTATTACCCAGCCGAATCAGTGTTAAAACTTCCTCGCACGCAGTATTAAATGCAAGAGAGTCGTAAGCTTTTGAAACTCGATCGCCTAATTCTTCTGCTACAGATCGAAGCGGATGATCTTCTGCAATTTCAACATCGGGAACCACACCCCCACTATTTTTATGAATCAGTCCCAAACTCCGATTCAATAAATTTCCAAATCCGTCTGCGAGGTCGGCGTTACACATATCGACAAAGCGTGTTTTATCAAACACGCCATCGCGCCCGAATTCAATTCCTTTAAGGAAATAGTATCGAAAAGCATCCACTCCATATCGATCGACGAGTGCAACCGGGTCGATCGCATTTCCGCTACTTTTTCCCATCTTCACGCCATCTTGCACGAGAAATCCATGCCCAAAAACTTTGTGCGGCAGTGGCAATCCTGCTGACATTAACATCGCAGGAAAATAAACCGCATGAAATCGCAAAATATCCTTACCAATGATGTGAACATTGAACGGATACCATTTAGAGATTGCATTTTCTAAAGTCGGTTCTTGGTCGGGATCTAACAGTGCCGTGATATATCCAAGCAGCGCATCAAACCAAACATAAATGGTATGTTTCGGATCGGCTGGAATCGGAAATCCCCAATCAAAATTCACTCGCGAGACAGAAAAATCTCTCAGCCCTTGACTGACAAAACTTAAGACTTCATTTCGACGAATATCAGGTTGGATAAAATCCGGTTGTTCTGCGTAAAGCTTTTCCAATTTTTCTTGATAGTTAGAAAGTCGAAAGAAATAATTCTCTTCGTCGCGCCATTCCACTTCTTTATTCGTGTGAATCGGGCAGCGATGATTTTCTAACAGTTCGCGCTCTTCTTTGAACTCTTCACATGAAACGCAATACCAGCCCTGTTGCTGACTGAGATAGATATCGCCGTTCTCCCAAACGCGCTGGAAAAATTCTTTAACGATCGCATGATGCCGTTCTTCGGTCGTGCGAATAAAGCGATCGTACTTGATATCCAATTGCGTCCACAGCCGTTTAAACCCGTCTACGACTAAATCACAATGCTCTTGTGGCTTGCGTCCTAAACTCTCGGCAGTCCGCTGAATTTTTTGTCCATGCTCATCGCTTCCCGTGACAAATCTCACAGGCTTCCCTAACAACCGCTGAAATCGAGCAACCGCATCCGCCGCGATCGTCGGATAAGCACTGCCGATATGGGGCAAATCATTGACGTAATAAAGCGGTGTCGTGAGAGCAAACGTAGATTTCTCTGAAGATAAACTCATAAATATGATGAAAATGACCCCTGTAAATTAATACATCAATCCGGGTAGGGGTTTAATGGATTTCTCGAAACTATCAGATTGAAAACCGCGATCCAAGGTAGAACACGTCTCTCATTCTAACCAGCAACGTTGTGCAAACGTCGCTCTGAAATCTTAAATTTGTCGTCCCGAAAACCAATTTTTCCAAGACTGCCTCCGTGTCTTCCACAATCTTGCCCTCTCTGAGAAACTGCCTGAATTTCTGTACCGATCAGGTCAAACCCAGCATTCAAGCTTGAGTAAGGTCACGAGATGAAAGATGAAGCTCCAATGAACTAGATGAATGAACGCTAAAAAGTACCGTAATTCTATGCAAGTCTTCTCAGCAATTCAAGCCAAATATACGGAGCATTCGTGCAAGTCTTGATTCGCAGTTCACAAACTGGACATACCAGAAAGTTCCGTACTTTTCCTCAAATCTTTGCCGTGATTCAGAACGAATAATGCAGGCATAGAGTTAGTCTGCAAGACAACAATCATGAAATTCATCAAAGGTTTCTGTTCAGTCGTCGCGATTTCTACGATCGCGGCTCTCAGCCAGGCTGGTTCCGCCCAAGCGATCTCGTTCAGTATCACTCGTGGGATTGCAGGTCCGAATGGTGTGATCAATCAAGGCGCATATTCCGATTTCTTGAACAAGCCTGGAACCAGAACAATCGATTTCAATTCCGGTTCTGCTCCTACTTCGGGTTTTGCCAAGTACACGTTTGAAAATTCCAGCATCAGCACTGTTCGTAAAGACAGATGGGCACCCGCAGGCGCGAATGGAGAGGTGAACGACAGTAGCTATCTCGCAGTTTTCCAAGGCGGCAAAGTGACGATCGACCTGAAGGAATCGCTGAACTACTTCGGCATGAACTGGGGTGCAATCAGTCCTGGAAACGTCTTCTCGTTCTTCAAAGGCGATCGCTTGATTCGATCGTTCTCGACCGCCGATGTGAATCCGGTGGCTCCCGTGAGAGCGCAACAGCATGGCGGTGAAGGAAATGGCTACCTGCATTTCTACGCAGACAACAAAGCGGACATCTTCGATCGCATTGTGATTACCCAAACGGGTGGCGGCGGCTTTGAGTCGGATAACCACTCGTTCCACATTGCCAGCTACGGTGATCCGAGAAAAGTGCCTGAGCCGACTGCGGTTCTGGGCTTGATGGCTGCGGGTGGTGCGTTGTTGCTGAAGCGTCGGACGCAAGCCCAAGTCGAAGAATAATTGCAATGGCTCGACAGATTTAGTGGCATTTAGAAACTCCCGTCGGTTGCACCTCTTGGTTTAAGGGGTGCTTTTTTACGTTGGGAAGTTGAAACGACCGCTTTACAATAAGGGTAATTTCCTAATGTGATTTGTATCTTTAGACGATGGTTGGCGGGAGCCGATCTAATTCATAAATAAAAAGAGATTGTTCTGCAATTGAGTGTCATAGAGTTCATGCCAGGTTTGAGTCCCCTTCAGGTTTCCCAGTTGATGCTGATGAGCGTGGGTACGCGGACGTATTCGTATCACTGCGATCGCGTTCCGAGAAATACTGCGTTGCTGGTCGTCAGCAATCATCGGAGCGTCATGGATGCAATGCTTCTCATGAGCGCGATTGATCGTCCGATTCGGTTTGCGTGTCATCACTATATGGGACAGGTTCCAGTGATGCGTGAGATCGTGTCGCAGTTGGGATGTTTTCCCTTGGAAAGCGATAAACATCGACAGAGTAGCTTTTTCCATCAGGCGATTAATTTACTGAAATCGCGGCAGGCTGTGGGCGTTTTTCCAGAGGGAACTTTGCCAATGGTGCAGCCACCACAGCCCAATCGAATGGGCGAATTTCATCGGGGATTTGCTCATCTGGCACTAAGAGCGCCGATCGACGAATTAGCGATTTTGCCTGTCGCGATTTCGCCGCAGCAAGAAACAATTAATTCTGCGATCCCGCTGAAAGTCTTAAGCTTCTTTGATCCCTCGGAGCCATTATTTGACCAAGAGGGCTGGCATCCGCTAGTTTTGTATCAGAGAGTAAATATACTCATTGGACACCCAATTTGGATCACGTCGGCTCAACGATCGGATTATCAAGGAAAATTCGCCAAGAAAGCGGTCGTTGAATTGGTCGATCGTGCCCAAACTGAAATTAAGACGCTGTTAGACCAAGGCTCTTTTTAGATCATGATTCAAAGTTCTCCTTGCTTCCTCACGCCAAAATCGCTCCGCCCTCAGTTCCCCTTGTTTGTGTTTTTGCCGGGAATGGATGGCACAGGGCAACTATTGAGAGCGCAAACGGCTGGATTAGAGTCAGGTTTCGATGTGCGGTGTTTGGCAATTCCGCCCGATGATTTGACGAATTGGGAAGATTTGGCGCAGCACGTGATCAATCTGGTTAAGGCTGAGGTGAAAGGAGATCCAGAACGATCGATTTATCTCTGTGGTGAATCGTTCGGGGGCTGTTTGGCGATGAAAGTGGCATCAATGGCTCCCGATTTGTTCGATCGATTAATTCTGGTGAATGCGGCTTCGTCCTTTAATCGCAGACCTTGGATCGGTTGGGGTGCAGCGATTAGCCGCCATTTGCCTCAGTTGCTTTATCAGTTGTCGTCGGTTTCTTTTCTCCCGTTGTTGGCTGCGTTTGACAAGATTGCGCCAATCGATCGACAAGCTTTAGTGGAAGCTGTCAAATCTGTTCCGCAAGCAACTTCGATTTGGCGAATGAACTTGCTGCATGAGTTTGAAGTTCCGATCGAAAAACTGCGATCGCTGACAATTCCAACTTTGATTTTGGCAAGCAGCAAAGATCGATTATTGCCCTCGTTAGTGGAAGGGTATCGGCTCAAAGCGGCATTTCAAAATGCTGAAGTCGTGGTCTTACCAGAGAGTGGACACACCTGCTTGTTAGAAACGGACGTGAACTTGTATCAGATTTTGAAAGAGCATGAGTTTCTGATTGAGCAATCATAATTTCGCGATCGCTTTGAGAACTTGAAGCAGTTGAATTACTCGATCGTCCTGGAACAAATCCAAGGTCGGCATATATTGATACGTAAATCCCTCCTGTTTGAGCAAATAGAAAAACTGATACGTTGCGCCGTTTGTGACTAATCCCCAAACTGAAGTCTGACGCTCTAAACTCTGATAAGCATACGCCAGCATTTGAGCAATTCCGGAAACTTCGGAGGCTTCGCCGTTTTTACTTTCGACCACGAGAACCCAGAGAGGAATGCGATCGAGCTTATTCACGGCAACAATGTCGAATCGCCCAGTGATATGAGTGTCTTCGTCTTCGATGTAAATGCGATCGATGTCTTCTTCAACGTTCAATCGGATCGGAGACTCGTTATATCCTGCCAATCGCAGCAACGGAGCGACAGAGAGAAAGCGAATTTGCCCTTCTGAAACTCGGTCTTCTGATAAGTAAGTTCTAAATTCGGTTTGAATCTTCGCTAACTCAGCCTGCTCGAATTCGGTTAGCGGCTCTAGTTCCAATAAAGGCGTGAACGAGCCGTTATACAGCGGTTGAAAGCCCAACAGTCGATGAACTTCCCCGCGAGATAAATTTCGAGCCTTTAAAACGGTCATTGCTTTTCCCTTTTTCAAATAGGAGCGCGATCGCGAATCTTACGATCGCGCTTCTATTCTTTATGATCCCTCAGACCGCAGTTTTTCTAAGACACCGCGATCCTCAAGTGTGGAAGTATCACCAGAGATCTCATTACCAGCCGCAAGATCGCGCAAGAGTCGGCGCATGATTTTGCCCGATCGAGTTTTCGGGAGTGCATCCGCAAATCGAATTTCACCCGGACGAGCGATCGCGCCAATTTCGTTGACGACGTGTTTTTTCAACTCTTTCGCCAAATCTTCACTCGGTTGATGCGTTCCTTCCAGAGTCACAAAAGCGACGATATCTTGCCCTTTAATTTCATCTGGCTTGCCAACGACTGCGGCTTCCGCAACAGCCGGGTGAGACACCAAAGCCGATTCGACTTCCATCGTGCCCAAACGGTGTCCAGCGACGTTGATCACATCATCAACGCGACCCATCACCCAGAAGTAGCCATCTTGATCGCGTCTTGCCCCGTCCCCTGCGAAATAGATGTAATTACCGTCTTTCGGTGGGATATGTTCCCAGTACGTTTTGCGGAATCGATCGGGATCTTTATAAACGGTTCGCATCATTCCAGGCCAAGGATGTCGAACGGCTAAATAACCGCCTTCATTCGCTGGCACAGAATTGCCATCTAGATCGACTACATCCGCCAGAATTCCAGGGAATGGCAGTGTCGCAGATCCGGGTTTTGTCGGAGTTGCACCCGGAAGCGGCGTGATCATGACTCCGCCCGTTTCGGTTTGCCACCAAGTATCTACGATCGGGCAATGTTCCTTCCCAATCACGCTGTGATACCACATCCAAGCTTCAGGGTTAATCGGTTCGCCTACGGTTCCAAGCAGTCGCAACGAAGACAAATCACGCGAGTTCGGATGGTCATCGCCCATTTTGATAAAGGCACGAATCGCGGTTGGAGCCGTGTAGAACACGGAGACTTTATGCTTTTGAATCACGTCCCAGAAGCAGCCCGGATTCGATCCGCGTGGCGCACCTTCATACATGACAGTCGTTGCACCATTTGAGAGCGGACCATAAACGACATAGCTATGCCCCGTGATCCAGCCCACATCCGCAGTACACCAATACACATCATCCTCTTGCAGATCAAAGATCCACTGAGCCGTCATGTGAGCGTAGAGATTGTAGCCGCCTGTGGTGTGAACAACGCCTTTCGGTTTGCCAGTACTGCCAGAAGTGTAGAGAATGAACAGCATCTCTTCACTGTCCATCGGTTCAGCAGGACAGTCGGTGGAAGCGTCTTTTTCGAGATCATGCCACCAAAGATCACGATCGCTGTTCATTGCAATTTCTTGCTCTGTCCGTTTTACTACCACGACTTTCTCAACCGCAGTCGTTCCTTCAGCCAAAGCCTTATCAACTTGTGGCTTCAAAGGCACGATCGCATCTTTTCGCCATCCGCCATCCGCTGTGACAACGACTTTCACTTCGGCATCAACTAATCGATCGCGTAATGCCTCTGCGCTAAATCCACCAAACACAACAGAGTGAGGCGCACCAATTCGGGCACAGGCTAACATCGCGATCGCGGCTTCTGGAATCATCGGCATATAAATGCCAACTCCGTCGCCCTTCTTGACTCCCAAGCTTTTCAGCACGTTCGCGAACTTACAAACTTCTTGATGCAGTTCGGCATACGTTAGAGTCTTCGAGTCTCCGGGTTCGCCTTCCCAAACGATCGCGGGTTTATTGCCCTTGGTTTCTAAATGTCGATCGAGGCAGTTATAAGAAAGATTAGTCTTGCCATTGACAAACCATTTCGCGAATGGCGGAGTGTTCCAGTCGAGAACGGTATCCCATTTCTCAAACCAGTGGAGTTCTTGTTCTGCCAATTCTGACCAGAACTTGAGCGGATCGGCTTTTGCACGATCGTAAAGCGCCTGATATTCTTCTAAACTCTTGATTCGGGCGCGTTGTGAAAATTCCGCACTCGGTGGAAACTGGCGGTCTTCATGTAGGATTGATTCGATCGTCGGTTGTGACATCGTTTGTATTTCAAAGTATCTAAGACAGAATCGGAGAGGTCTCCTTTCCAAACGATACTGGGTTCGCGAGCACGATCGATACAAATCAAGATTGAATTTCATTAAGAGAGCGATCGACAAGACCACTCTCTGACAGATTACGCTCTTCGTCGAATAAAGTGCGCCCAAACTTGCCCGTCAGGACCACAGACGCGATTCGTATAGTTATAGGGGTAAAGCAACTTGCGTCCCTCAGTGTTGGCATATCCGGTCAAAGCATCCCCCCAAGGATCATTCACAATAAATCCATCGGGCGTGTAACCAATCACGGTAACAATGTGACCATACGAGGTAAACCATCCACAGAGCACAACTGGACGACCATTGATCAACTCTTCTCGGACATCTCTAAATGTCCAGGTTGTACTAAAAGTGCCGTCATAACCGTAAGCATTGATCAGATTGGTCAAGGTATTGTGATTGATCTGCGACCCTTCCCCATCTTTGTTGAAGCACCACTGCAAGAGTTCATCCTCTAGTTGACCTCCCGATCGAGCGCGAGTGCCGAGATAATACATGCACATCGCGATCGCAGTCACATTACAAGTAGACCAATAAAATCGCGGATTATCCCGCTGCGAGAAGTACGGCACATTCAATTCAACCGTACCTGGAATCGGATTGAATGCACGATTGCCCCGACTCATTCTGACAAAATCCGGAAACACAAATCCTGTATTCCCAAAGTTCGGGAGTTCTTCATTGAGTGACACTTTGATATGTCCGCCTTGGATCATATAGCTCGACACACCATAGAACTGATTCGCGTTAAAGGTCGATCGCTCATCCGATTGAAGCTGCGATGAATCCACTGGACGCTTTTTGAAAATCGTATCCCGCAAGGCTGTGACAGTTAGCGCACTTGAATCATACGGAATTTCTCGACCATTGCGCTTGATCTGAGCATATTGCCAGAAAACAAACCCACGATTGCCAAATCCAGGAATCGGATCTTTCAACGTCACGCGAAAATGTCCATTCGTGCAGGCATATCCGGTAATTTGGAACACCTGACCTTCTAACACGTTCGTTCTCTGATTGGCTGCCAGCGTGGAAGAATCGGCGGGTGAAGTCTTCAGAAAATTGGTTTTTGTAATGAGAAGCTGTGCCGCTAAAGGAATATCAGGAACATCATCAAGTGAAAATCTGAGGATTTGAGGACCTTTGGAAAGCTGAACGTGATCCTCGAAGAAATAGCCGAAGTTCCCGATCGGTGCGATCGCATTTCCCAACTCTAATTTCAAATGCCCGTCGATAAACCCGTACCGTCTCACCGGATAGGTTTGCCCCGCTTTGATCAAGATTTTCTGCTGATTGTTTAAGCGAGCAGAATCATCGGTCGAAACTTTGAAAAAAGTATCCCGTAGGACTTTGAGCGTTAACTCTTGTCCAACTGTTAACGGATCGCGGCTCACCGTAATGTAAAACACGCGATTTTCGATCAGTTTATTGCTGGCATCAAATCCTCGCAGTCTGAGCCAACGCGCTCCGGGTGTGCTGAATCCTCGCGGCATTGAAACTTGCCACGTTCCATTATTCAGCGTCACTCCCAGATTCACTTTATCTTCTGCCATGACCGTGATGCGTCTGATGCGGCTGGCATTGTAACTACCCTTCAGCACGACAGGCTTATTCACTAAGACTTCCAAAGGTCCGGCATACGTTGGAGGCGCAGTGCCACCTCCAGAAGTGAGTTCGCTGATTTCGATCGTCGTATCAGTCATGCGTATTCCCTCATCGATCGTGAGCAAAGGTTGAAGCACACGGACGCACCCTAGTGTCCAAATGTGCCTCCAATATACTCTTGCTCCTTCGGCTGAAAAAAAGAATCTCCGATCGACAGACTTTTATTTTTGAACTCAAGGTTGCTGTAGTTTCCACAGTAACGGTGGCTCGATCGGTTGAAGCCGATGGTTTGCCGTTAGTGCTTTTTGCAGTGATTCTGAAGGACGGTACAAGAACACATCGCTAAAGCCCTGGGGAATGTTCGGTGCAGCATTCGATAAAACTTGAACCCGAACATCAGGGGCGAGTGAATGACTAAACGAAAGCAGTTTCACAAAATAATCGTCGGTGATCACAATGGGCTTTGTCGATCGATTCACGATCGATGCAAGCTGCCGTTCTGAATTCGCATCCGCTTTGTTCCACCAAAATTCCGAAGTTGTCATCAATCCGCAAGACATTAGCCCGATCGATAAAATAAATCCCATCAGACCAATCCAAACTTTGCGAAACCGCGCTGAATCATCCGCAATCCGAGTCGTGAATATATACGCAGTCGCAAGCTGGATTCCAACGTAAGCCAAGATCAGATAACGAGCTGCTCCAGAACGTGCCGCCCCAAACGCAAGATCTGACCCAAGCAGTAAAACGTATGGAACGGCGATCATTGCGAAAACGAACTGTTTTGGGGATTTCGGAGCCGATCGATAAAAGAAGAAAAGTACTAAACCAACAAAGACTAAAACACTCAGAAACACTGCTAAAAACATCAGAAAATACAAGCGTGGACTCCGCTCATCCAAACTAAAGTCAACAAACACTAAGCTGACGCTACGCAGTAGAGAGCGAATCAGTGCAGGAAGCGGCATCGGTAAACTTTGACCCGCCATTGATGGATGATGAGTCACTAACCCGAACCAAATCCAAGGAACAAAGAATAGCCATCCTGCGATCGAAGCGATTCCGAATGAGATCAAATTTTTGCTCAGTCGAAATCGCTCTTGTAGCAACACGTACACCGCATGAGCGATCGACACAAACGTAGTGAACAAATGCCCATACAACCCAACCGCGATCGATAACCCATACCAGAGCCAATTTAGTTTTGTCTGAGTTCGCAGTGCCCGCAATAACAGAGCAGACGAGAGCAACAAAGTCAGAAGCCATAAGCTAGTTGGACGCGCTTCTTTGGCATACAGGAGATGAAGCGGAGAAACAGACATAACCGCGATCGACATCCAGGCAATCTGACGAGACTCAAACAGTTCCAAACACAACCAATACAAGCAGGGAAAAGCCAACACACTAAAAATGGCGGACAAACTCCGAATCGTTGCGATCGAACTCCCGAAACTTTGTGTCCAAGCCCGCAGTAACACGAAATAGAGGGGAGTGAGTTGAGGTTCTTGGGTGGCTAATTGTTCGATCGTATGGAAGCTAGTATTTTCCGGTGCAGGCTGTTGATATTTTTGCAACTCTCGAACGGGGATCACTCGATTTCCTATTTGTTGCATCACTGCTGCATTACTGTATCCAGAAAGACGAAAAGAAGTAAACGCTTCATCTAACCAGTAAGGCTTAAGATCTAGATTGGTGAAGCGAAACAAAATACCGATAACGACGAGACAAATTGCGACGAACTTAATAATTTGTTTAAAGGTCGAGGAAATGGATTCCTCTGCAATCCATAAAATCTTTTGCGGACCTTGTTCTTCTTGAGGGTTAAAAGCCATTGATCTAACTTCCCGCTAATCGTTGATTCTCTCTACTTCGCGTCTATTACAGCACCCATCAGCTACTTATAATTTACGTGAATTCAACGAGTTTTCCGGAGCGGGAAAACGCAATGAAGTCCCTTTCAAACCTTAAGGTCTGGAAGGGACTATCAGATCAAACGACTAGCTCCTGAAGTAACCTGACTTAAACGCCTAACTGCTGCAAGATATCTGCCGCATGCGTATCCGTCTGAATCGTTGTGTAAACCTGAGCGATTTTGCCATCTGAACCAACCACATAAGTGACGCGCTTAGAATAGCCACCGCCATCAACATCATAAGATTTGGTCAAGGTTCCATTTGTATCCGCCAACAAGGGGAAGGGCAGATTGAACTTCTCGGTAAAGCGCTGGTGGGATGCCTCATCATCCATGCTCACGCCAAAGACGGGAATGCCTTTGCTCGTGTATTGAGCGTAATTATCGCGGAAACTGCAAGCCTCCTTGGTGCAGCCCGGTGTGTCGTCCTTGGGATAAAAATAGAGAACTACAGTTTGCCCCGCATAATCAGAAAGCTTGACTGTATTGCCATTCGTGTCTTTAACCGTGAAATCGGGGGCAGTGTCGCCTACATTCAGGGGCATAACGATGACTCCTAGAGAGTGTATTGAGCGTGTATTGAGATCGCGTTCCGTCACAAATTGTAATCTTTCTTCCTCTATGTTTTAACCATAAAGAATTCTAGGTGGATTTTTCGGATTTTTTCTTGGGGATTATCTTCATATAGCGAAAGAAATTAGATCCTTGCGTATAATCTGAGCAGGAAAGTTTATAAATTCTTGAGCTTCTGCTCTCAATCAACCTCCCTTTAGCAAGAAGAGATTAACCATGCCCAGAATTCTGGTGATCGATGACGATCCGGCGATCGCTGAACTTGTTGCCGTCAATCTAGAGATGGCTGGCTATGATGTCAGTCAAGCCGCAGATGGCACACGCGGACAAGCGCTTGCACTCCAACTCCAACCCGATCTGATCCTATTAGACTTGATGCTACCTCAAGTCGATGGCTTCACAATCTGCCAAAGAATTCGTCGCGATGAGCGGACTGCCGATATTCCGGTTCTGATGCTTACTGCATTAAGCCAGACTTCAAATAAAGTAGAAGGCTTTAATGCAGGCGCGGACGATTACTTGACGAAGCCGTTTGAAGTCGAGGAAATGCTGGCGCGAGTTCGAGCGCTGTTAAGACGAACCGATCGCATTCCTCAAGCCGCGAAACATTCGGAGATTCTCAGTTACGGTCCTTTAATTCTGGTTCCAGAACGCTTTGAGGCGATCTGGTTCGCTAAAACCGTCAAACTGACCCATTTAGAATTTGAACTGCTGCATTGTCTCCTTCAGCGGCATGGACAAACGGTTTCACCCAGCGAAATTCTCAAAGAAGTGTGGGGCTACGATCCCGATGACGATATCGAAACGATTCGGGTTCATGTCCGCCACTTGCGAACGAAGCTCGAACCCGATCCCCGGCATCCGAAATATATCAAAACGGTATACGGCGCGGGATATTGTCTGGAATTACCGAGTGAAAGCGTCTCGATCGAAGACGTGCAACTTGCAGGCTAATCATTTTTCGAGCCGAATCGCGTACCACTGCAAATACTCACCCGGAGCCATTCCAAGCTCACAGGTCGTGTCGATCAGATAGCGAACTTGGGCATCAATTTCGCCTGCTTGCTTTATATCTGGAGGTAAGTCATCCTGTCGCGTTGTGAGAATCGATCGTAGTTTCTCACTCAGTTCCGCCGCTGTTAAGATTTCTTCAGGTTGATTCGTTTCGAGGACAACAAAATGCTCCTCATCGTACATAGTTGCCGCAGACATGAGACTGTTAAAGGGAGGTCAAGGACATTCTCATTCTGGCACTCTTGCGACTCATTGAAGAGAAAAATCATCCAGAAGTCAGACCCCGATCGCTTCATGTGCGTGATATCCAAGAAGTATTCTATTTCTTGAATTTCTATGCAAACGGCGCATTTAATCTTTAATCCGGTGGCGGGTCAGGGAAACGCAGAGCAGGAACTTGATTTGATTCAACGCCGCTTAAGTGAAAAATTTGATTTAAAAACAAAACTAACTTCTCCCGATCGCGATGCCGATGAACTGGCAGCAGAATCCGTCAAAGAAGGTGCAGAAGCGATTTTCGTTTCAGGGGGAGATGGAACCGTTTCGGCTGCTGCCAATGCTGTGATTCGCACTGGAATTCCTTTAGGTGTGATTGCGCGAGGAACTGCGAATGCGTTTGCAAATGCGCTCTCGATTCCGACCACGGTCGAGGCTGCCTGTGAAACGATCTTGAATCAGCAAACGAAAAGTGTTGATGTCGCTTTTTGTAATGGTCGCCCGATGGTCTTGCTGGCTGGAATTGGATTTGAGGCGGAAACGGTTCGATTGGCGAATCGAGAAGCTAAAGATCGATTTGGAATTTTGGCGTATGTGATTGCAGGTCTGCGTCAATTGCGAAATCTGGATCACTTTGAAGCAGAAGTTGAAACCGACGATAAAATTCTTTCCTTTACCGCTTCAGCGTTGACGGTAGCGAATGCAGCTCCAGCGACTTCGGTTCTCGCTCAAGGTCCCGCTGGATTAGTGGTTGATGACGGCTTGTTGGATTTAACGATCGTCGCTCCCTCGAATCGCACGAGCGCGATCGCAGCGACGTATCATCTTCTGCAATCTGCCCTGAGTGGCAATCCGGCTGAACGGGACGACATTGGATATCTACGATCGAGACGGTTCAAAATCACGACCAATCCAGCGCAGCGAGTCGTTGTTGATGGGGAAATGGTTGGGACAACGCCGATCGAGGTTGAATGCGTTCCATCCGGTCTCACTGTGTTTATGGAAGATCCAGAAGCGAATATTCCGACGGAAAAAATTGACGGTTTGCCAGATTTGGTCGTTGAAACTAAAGATTCGGCAGTGTAACGATCAACAAGCCAATTTAATCCTTTATAAAGAAAGAGGGAATTGCTGTGCAGCGATTCTGAAAAATTCGTAATTTTGGCTGTTTTTACTTGCCGAACTACGAATTACGAATTACGGATTGGCAAATCACATGGCGGTGAGTCTCGAATGGATTGTCGGAGGTACGGCGCTGATTGCAGCGATCGCGCACTGTGTTGCGGTTTGGCAGCGTTGGCGATCGTCTATCGATCTGGAATCAGACCAAGCGATGCAAGAAGCGCTCTGGCGACAATCGATCGCCGTGGAAGCCGCGCTGGATGGAATTGCGATTCTCAGTGAGAACGGAAGACTGCTGTATCTCAACGATGCTCACTTAAAAATGTTTGGGTATAGCCGCACCGAACTGATCGGGAAAAGTTGGGAAGTGCTGTACTATCCCGAAGAAATCGAGCGTATCGATCGAGAAATTCGTCCTATTCTGAAGCAAACCGGACAATGGCGCGGTCAAGTCGTCGCCAAACGTCGAGATGGCAGTACCTTTTTTGAAGAAGTTTCGCTGACTCGTACCGAAAAAGGGATTATTTCAGTTTGTCGAGACATCACCGAAACAAAACAAACTGAGATTCGTCTGCGGATTTTGGAACGTGCGATTAGTGCCAGCAGCAACGGAATCATCATCACTGACCCCACGCAGTTGGATAATCCGATGGTCTTCGTTAATCCAGGATTTGAGCGCATGACAGGCTATTGTGCTTCTGATGTCATCGGAAAAAATAGCCGAATGTTGCAAGGGGCAGAAACCGAGCAAGATGCGCTCGATCGATTACGTGGCGCATTTAATGAAGGCGAAGATTGTACGGTCACACTCCGCAACTATCGCAAAGATGGGTCGTTGTTTTGGAATGAACTCTCGATTTCGCCTGTGCTAGATGCCGAAGGACGAGTCACGCACTATGTTGGGATTCAAACCGATGTGACTGAGCGAATTCGCACTGAACAAGCCCTTCAGCTTCAGATTCAACGCGCTTATTTACTCAAACAAATCACGCAAGATATTCGCCAAAGTTTAGACACACAGGAAATTTTCCAAACCACGGTAACGCAGATTGGGCGAACCTTTGGTGTAAATCGCTGTTTATTACACACTTATTTAGAAAGTGCGGAAGATGCGATCGTGTCTGAATCCTCGCAGCTTAGTCCGACTTTTCCCCAAATCCCGATCGTGGCGGAATTCCTCGAACCCGGTTGGGATTCGATGCAAGGCGCTCACATTCCGATTCGGGGCAATCTGCACGTTGAAGAATTGCTGAAGAGCGATCGAGCCATTTCCTCTCCGGATGTCTATACCGATTCCCGTCTCTCGCTCGCGGCTCCTCTATGCGAACAAGCACAATTGAAATCGATGTTAGCGGTTCGCACCTCGTATCAAGGTGTTCCAAACGGGATTATTGCGCTCCAGCAATGTGATGCGATTCGAGACTGGACGAGCGATGAGATTGAACTGCTCGAAGCAGTCGCGGATCAGGTGGGAATTGCGATCGCTCAAGCTCGGTTACTCCGACAAGAACGGCTCCAACGGGAACAACTGACTGAGAAAAATGTCGCGCTCGAACAAGCGAAACACACCGCTGAAACTGCCAATCGTGCCAAGAGCGAATTTCTTGCAACCGTGAGCCACGAAATTCGGACTCCGATGAATGCAGTGATCGGTTTGACCGGACTCTTGCTCGATATGGACTTGACGGATCAACAGCGCGATTTTGTCGAAACGATTCGCAGTAGCGGCGATTCTTTGCTAACGATTATCAACGACATTCTCGACTTCTCGAAAATCGAATCTGGAAAGCTTGATCTTGAACAGCAACCGTTTGATTTAAGAGCTTGTGTGCGGGATGCGATCGAGCTTTTGAATGCCGAAGCGATCGAGAAAAATCTCACAGTGACCTCGCAGATCGATCCAATGATTCCAGATACGATCGTGGGTGATGTCACTCGACTGCGGCAAATTCTCGTCAATCTCATCAGCAATGCAATCAAGTTCACACCACAAGGAGCAATTTCAGTCAGTGTTAAACTGAGTTCCTCGAATCCGGGTAACTGTCAAACGACTGGACTTGCTCACTGTTCCAGGCTTTCAAGACAGACCTTTAAGCTCCTATTCACTGTGAGAGATACTGGAATCGGCATTCCTCCAGCGCGGATGGAACGACTGTTTAAATCGTTTAGTCAAGTGGATTCCTCTACCAGTCGGCAATATGGCGGTACAGGATTGGGACTGGCGATCAGTCGGCGGCTGAGTGAAATGATGGGCGGTACGATGTGGGTCGAAAGCCAAGGCGCGATCGGCGGTTGTCCTCCGAAAGAGTTTTATCCAACACAATTGACCAATTCTGGTTCAACGTTTTACTTTACGCTGTGTGCTAGTGCGGCTGAACTGAAATCACCTACGATCGAGCCAACTTTATCGATCGAAGAAACCAACTTTCATCCATTGCGAATTTTGCTGGCTGAAGATAATGCTGTCAATCAAAAGGTCGCGCTCCATCTGCTTTCACGGTTGGGATACCGGGCGGATGTTGCTGGCAACGGTTTAGAAGTCTTAGCGGCACTAGATCGCCAAGATTACGACGTGATCTTGATGGATGTGCAAATGCCCGAAATGGATGGACTAGAAGCGACTCGGCAGATTGTCCAAAAATTAAATCATCCCCACATCATCGCCATGACTGCGAACGCGATGGAAGGCGATCGACAACTCTGCCTAAATGCCGGAATGAACGATTATTTAAGCAAGCCGATCCGGATCGATGCGTTAAAATCTGTTCTCAGTAAATGTAGCCCTGTTGTACGAACAGTACACTCAAGCAACGCCGATCCAATAGAGTTGCCCCCTGCTCTAACACGATCGTCCGTAAGCGTTGCTGCTGGATTTTCGACCGTGCGTGACTTTACCCACGATCGCGGTTGTTCTGCCTTGATTCAGCGATACCTCAGCGATACCCGCATCTGGCTCGACCAGCTTAAAAGCGCGATCGATCCACTCAACGAGCAGGCTTTACATCAAGCCCTGCAAGCTTTGCGATCGAGCAGTCTTCAAATCGGACTGAGCGCGATTGCTTCTTCCTGCGATGCGTTGGAAACCTGCCTACGTCTGGGAACGCTAGATCAAGTCCCTCACCAAGTCCATCAACTCGAAGCCGAATACGATCGCGTTCAAGCTTCGCTACACCTGGAACTTCAGCAATGTCAGAGATAACGCCCTCTTTCCATAATCCTCCCCTGATTCTCGTCGCGGATGATGATAAGACGATGCGCCTCAGTGTGCGTCAAGCGATGGAGCAAGATGGGTATCAAGTGATTGAGGCAAATGATGGAGAATCGTGTCTGGCGACGTTTGCACGATCGCGTCCTGATGTCGTGTTATTGGATGCGATTATGCCTGCGATCGATGGTTTTACGTGCTGTCGGCGTATCCAAGAATTGAGCGGAGCAAGACGAACTCCAGTGCTGATGATTACGGGGCTTGAAGATCAAGATTCGGTCGATCAGGCGTTCGCAGTCGGAGCCGTAGATTACATTACCAAGCCGATTCACTGGGGCGTGTTGCGGCAGCGCGTGAAACGACTCATTCAGCAAGTCAGACTATATCAGCAGCTTGAAACGGCGAATCATGAATTGCAGCGGTTAGCCGCGATCGATGGATTGACTCAGTTAGCAAACCGTCGCCGCTTTGATGAATATCTCCAACAAGAATGGCAGCGGATGTTGCGCGAACAATTATCGCTGTCGCTGATTCTCTGTGATATCGATTTCTTCAAGGCTTATAACGATACCTATGGGCATCAGGTGGGCGATGATTGCCTCAGACAAGTGGCGCAAGTGATTCAAAGTTCAGCAAAACGAGCGATCGATTTAGCAGCGCGATATGGCGGTGAAGAATTTGCGATCGTCTTACCGAATACTGACCAAGAAGGCGCGATCTTAGTCGCACAAGACATTCAGACCGGAGTGAACCAGCTTGGAATTGCTCACGCTGGGTCTAAAGTGTGCGATACGGTGAGTGTCAGTTTAGGCGTATCGAGCACGATTCCAAGCATCATCACTTCGCCAGAGATGCTAATCAATGCCGCAGATAAAGCACTGTATCAAGCGAAAGCTGAAGGACGCGATCGCTATTGTGTATGTCTCAGTTAGCCTTCCTTAGAGGGTGTTTGAAAAGTATAAAAAGCGGTTTTGCTGCGTTGCCAGTCCGCCCGGAGATTCATTTCCGGGCTAATGGAAGAAACCCCGCTGAAGCGGACTGGGAGAATCATTCGGAGTTCTTAGCCCAGTTGAGTGGGCTTCCCACGATTAGCCCGGAGATTCATTTCCGGGCGGGTGAATGCGATCAACGATTACTTCTCAAACACCCTCTTAGGATCGTGAATTAAATCAGTCCGGCGAATAGAATTCGCGACGATACAAACGAAGTCCGCCCCACGCGGACTAACAGCCAGTTTCTTAACCCGCAACGGCGGGTTTTGTCTGTGTAGCTGTGAATTCTATTCGCCAAGCAAACGTTCGGAGTGATTAAATTCACATTCCTTATGATAAGAATCGCGAATTTGCTTCAATTCACTTAATTGCTGTTCAACGATTTGCAGCACTTGATTGAGTGCTGGAACCATGTCAGGCTGAAATTGATCCACCATGAGCGGTGTCGTGGTTTGGGTATGACTGTGAAGCTCGTCCATTTTTTGTCGCAACTTCTGAGCAATACCGAGCGCATCACGGCTGAGAGTCGTTAATTGCTGTTTTTGGTAAAACTTCAGGGCTGCACCTCGAAGAACTTGCAGAGTCGCATATTCGCCATCGGGAGAGGGCATGATTCGCAATCGCAGGAGAACTCGATCGCGCTGATACGATCGCTCAATTTCCACCTGCTGCACTTGAGTGACTGGAGCAAGCGGCAAATGTGTGAGTTGTTTTAATTCGTCTAAAAGGGCTTGAAATTTTGAAAGTGGAACGGATTCGATCGCAGCTTGCAGCACTCCATTTTGGCTCCAGAGAATACGACCGTATTTTTCTTGTCGCTCAAAAAAGAGCCGTCCAATTCCGTTTCCGAGTACTCGTCCTAGAAGTTCTTGAATGAGGCGAGAAGGTGGAAGTTGACTCAAAAGTGCGATCGGTTCTTCAGCATAACGAGTGCTAACTGATAGACATGGAAGGGTGCTGTGAGGATCGCTGATGGTGTCTTGAAGCGATCGCGCTTCCGGTTTGTGGCATTCTTCCCACTCTAATTCGTCTGGACTTTCGACGACTAAGGTTTCCTTGCTGTGCAAATCTGGTTTTTTCTGTGGCTCTGACGGTTTCGGAGGAGTCGGAGTGGGACGATTTTGACTGTAATTTAAGTAAGTGGTGAGAGTTGTGTGGTGTGTTTCTGAAGAGAGACTTTGAGGCGCAAGCGAATAGTTTTGATAGCCGACCATTCGACGAGCGTAATCGAGTGCCGCCACATCATCGAGCATCACCATGCCTAACTGTAGAGTAGTTCCTTCGATCGATAATGGCAGAATCTGATGATACAAACAGGCTTCAAACGGCAAAACGCGATCGATTAGTTGAAAGATTTTTTCTGTGTCCATGTGCGGTGCTAACCTCTGGGATCAAGTGTTTACCACTGATCCCCACTTCAGAGCGAGATGTTGATAGTATTCCCATCGGTGAAAATCTCTGTGCATGAAAAATAAATTGGCATTCAACTTAACGCATCGAAAAGATTCAATGATCGTGGTGTTTCTGCATGGTTTTCTGGGAAGTCGTGCAGAGTTTGATGAGATCGTGGATCAGTTCTCGTTTTCCTGTCTCATGGTCGATCTTCCGGGTCATGGCGAAACTCGTTTCTCTGATGAGTACACAATGGAAAATACGGCAACTGCGATCGTGGATTTGCTAAACGAGTTGGAAATTTCTCAAGTTAATTTAGTCGGCTATTCAATGGGAGGACGATTAGGACTGTATTTGGCGTTGAATTATCCAGAGCGATTCTCAAAAGCAGTAATCGAATCGAGTTCGCCTGGATTGAAGACTGAGCAGGAACGCTTAGAAAGAATTGAGTGCGATCGCATTTTAGCAACGCAAATCGAAACAAATTTCGATCAGTTTTTAATCAATTGGTACAATCAGCCGCTATTTCAATCGATCAAAGCGCATCCGAAGTTTGATCAAATGCTAAAAGAACGATTGCGAAATGATCCGATTGAAGTAGCGCGATCGCTACGAGAAATGGGAACGGGAATGCAGCCGAATTTATGGGAGAAACTGCGATCGCATCAGAATCCGTTGTTGCTGATGGTTGGAGAATACGATCGAAAATTTGTCGCGTTGAATCAAGAAATGGTGTCGCTGTGTGGAACGGCAGAATTATCGATCGTGCCTGATGCGGGGCATAACATTCACTTTGAGGAACCGGAAGCGTTTGTCGATCGGATTACGAGTTTCTTTCAAGCATCGTAACCCCTCGCTCTAAGCCACACGCTGATTTTAACCACAAAAAAGCAGCCCCATTCCTGAGACTGCTATCAGACCACACAGTAAACTTTTTCGCGTTAGCACCACGCTGCTTCCAAATCTGTTTCCGGCAGCAGAATCATCGTCTCAAAGCCGATTCTGCCCATTTCCGGTTCTTCTCCCATTTCCATCTCAACCAAATACGACCAGCGACCCGCATCCGCGTGAAACTCTCGTACTTTTCCCTCACCCCCAATGAAGCGAACAAACTGATCGGGGCTAAATCTCGGCATCGTCATTACAGAAACCATAATCCTGTGTTCCTTGCACTTGCTTCTTTTCCTTACTTCAACGATCGCTGATCCAATTGCAGACAGAATAACTAAAGCTTTGATTAAGATATCTCCCCCATTCGGGTAAATCTCAGGGTGAAATCCGTCTTCCTTGAGAATTAGCGCGATCGGTTGTTTGGTATGATGCAACGAAACGAACAATGCGAAGGGAAACGCTACAGTCAATGCTGACAACCCTACTTTCAACACTCAGTATTTGGGATAAAACAAGCGGAACTTGGATCAATGTGGCAACAGTTTTAATGGGTTGCACACTCGGATTGCTGTTACAAGGCAGTTTGCCAACTCGAATGCAGCGCATCATTACACAAGGATTGGGATTGTTAACGCTGTTTCTTGGGGTGACGATGGCATCGAGCTTACTCAAGGTCAAAATCGGCGTGATTGATGGCGTGATTATTGGACTGTTCGCGATCGTCATCGGTGGCTTGCTGGGTGAATGGTGGCAGATTGAAGCTCGATTACATTCCATTGGCGATCGAATTAAACGAATGGTAAAAGGGGGCGGCAGTTTTACTGAGGGATTTGTCGCGGCAAGTTTACTGTTTTGCGTGGGACCGCTCGCGATCGTCGGAAGTTTGAACAATGGATTGGCAGGAAACAATACACTGTTATCGATTAAATCGGCAATGGATGGATTGGCATCGATCGCATTTAGTAGCAGTTACGGAATTGGCGTTGTGTTTTCGATTTTGCCGATCGTACTTTACCAAGGAGGATTGTCGATCGCGGCAGGATTACTTGCTCAGTCATTACCCGATCCAGCAACGGCTCCAGCGGTTCTCTTAACTTCTGGCGTAGGCGGATTAATGGTAATGGGATTGGGTTTGAACCTGTTAGAAATTGCACGATTAAGCGTTGCTGCATTTTTGCCGGGATTGCTGCTTGCACCGTTGTTTTGTGCAATCATCGAACGATTGGCGTAATCAGAAACGGTAATATATCCGTTCATATAAAAGATTCGCTATCTTTACATTTTGAGAATTTGATCTAATTTTTTTAAGATTTGCTACCAAATCTGAAAATGTCTCTATAATTAACGACGATAGTGATAACAGCATCGATATCACTACTATTGCAATCAGATGAGCATCAGATCGATCACGGTTAAACGTCGATCGATTCGCCGAAAGTTTTTGTTTCAAATCCCAGAATTGGGAACACATAAACAAAGTCTGCATCCTGTAATTTGATTAGGAGGAACATAATGGCAGGAACGAAAAGAAGATCACCCACATCAACGCTAGTTTCCAAAGATTCAATCAGCAGCGCATCGACTGCACTTCAAGATTTGCCCGAAAAACCGAAGGAAATTTGGTCGCTGAGAGAAGCCATTCATCTGCTCAAAGATCAAATTACTCAAGCGCTCGATCGCGGTTACAGCTATAGCGAAGTTTCCCAAATGCTGTCATCGAAGGGCGTTGAAATTAGCCCCTCGACGCTGAAGTATTATCTGTCCTCAGCCCGTAAAGAAGATGGAACGAAATCTCGCCGTCGTCGCCGCACGTTAACCATGACCGCTGAGGCACTTCAGAACGGTTCGGATGCACTGGAAACCGAAACGCCAGAGAAAGAAGACAAGCCGAAGAGAACGCGATCGGCTGCAAAATCCAAAACGGATACAAAGTCACCCGCAAAATCGAAGGCAAAAGCAACCACTAGCCGGAAAAAAGCTGTTAGTTAGAGACATTTCTGAATTCGATCGACATTCGTGCTTGGGTTGATTCGGGTGTCGATCGTGCTTTTACTGCGATAATGAGCGCAGATTTTTTGCTGTGTTCAAACTATGGTTCTAGATATTTCCCTGCCAGAGAGCTTGGATGCTTTCTGGATGCCGTTTACTGCAAATCGTCAGTTCAAATCCCAGCCGCGTTTGATGGCATCTGCCAAGGATATGCACTATACGACTGTCGATGGTCGAGAGGTGCTGGACGGAACAGCGGGACTTTGGTGCGTGAATGCGGGACATTGCCGCGATCGAATTGTGCAAGCGATCCACGAGCAAGCCGCAACACTGGATTTTTCGCCCACGTTTCAAATGGGGCATCCTGGACCGTTTGCATTAGCCGATCGATTGGCAAAAATGCTTCCCGGAGACCTTGATCATGTCTTCTTTGCGAATTCTGGCTCAGAGGCAGTCGATACCGCGTTGAAGATTGCGCTCTCCTATCATCGAGTGCGGGGAGAGGCAAGTCGGACTCGATTGATTGGGCGAGAACGGGGATATCACGGGGTTGGATTTGGCGGAATTTCGGTTGGGGGAATTGCACCGAATCGGAAGTTTTTTGGCAGTCTGTTGCCGGGAGTGGATCATCTGCCGCACACGCATAATTTGGAGCAGAATGCGTTTAGTCGGGGACAGCCGAACTGGGGCGCACATTTGGCAGATGAATTAGAGCGAATCGTTACCTTACATGATCCTTCTACTATTGCCGCTGTGATTGTCGAACCTGTTGCGGGATCGACGGGGGTACTGATTCCACCTGTGGGATATTTGGAGAAATTACGATCGGTTTGCGATAAGTACGGCATTCTGCTGATCTTTGATGAGGTAATCACCGGATTTGGCAGATTGGGACGAGGATTTGCTGCGGAATATTTTGGCGTGATGCCGGATCTGATCTGTGTGGCGAAAGGGATTACAAATGCAGCGGTTCCGATGGGAGCGGTGTTTGCCCGATCGTATATTTACGATGCGTTTATGCACGGACAGGAAAACGCGATCGAGCTATTTCACGGTTATACCTATTCGGGGCATCCGTTAGCGTGTGCGGCAGCGATGGCGACGTTGGATATTTACGAAGAGGAGCAATTATTCGATCGAGCACGTGATTTATCGCCGTATTGGGAAGAGGCGATGCACTCGTTAAAAGAATTTCCTCATGTGATTGATGTGCGGAATTTGGGAATTGTGGCGGGAATTGAACTGGCATCGATTCCAGGACAGGTGGGAGTTCGGGCTTACAATGCGCTGGTGAAATGTTTTGAACAGGGATTGCTGATTAGAACAACCGGAGACATTATTGCGTTATCACCGCCGTTAATTCTGGAGAAACAGCATATCGATCAGATGGTCGATCGATTAGGTAGTGTTTTGAAACAATTAGCGTGATCACACAACTTGATACAAAAATCGGAATGTTGCCCAACTTGCCATATCTAAAGCGAATAGATCAGGTGTGTTAATTGATGTATTACTCGCTTGATGCAAATCCTGTAGAACAGCTTGGGCAACATCAAGAAAATTCGGAAGCGATCGCACAAATCCCGCACT
Organism: Leptolyngbya sp. AN10; assembly: GCF_050565645.1. Classification (NCBI taxonomy): domain Bacteria; kingdom Bacillati; phylum Cyanobacteriota; class Cyanophyceae; order Leptolyngbyales; family Leptolyngbyaceae; genus Leptolyngbya; species Leptolyngbya sp. AN10. The sequence continues at coordinate 301,918 of NZ_JBNXVP010000002.1, read as the reverse complement.
CGTTCCAAGTAATGCCTGTGTTTGCTGAAATGGAGCGCGGCTGCAAATCAGGTAAATTTCGGACAATCCCGCAGGGGCTTGAACAATCCAATCAGTCAGCAATCGCGGAATCGTTACAGTTTCATTTGCCGCGATCGCGGTTTGCGATTGATCGTTTTGCATTGAATTAAATACAACTCCCGATCCCCGATTATCAAATCCTAAAATCACATAATGAATTGGAGCCAAATCACGATTTTCAACGCGAAGTCGAATCGGAGTGCCAATCGGAAACGATAATAATTTTCCATCTGATGGAATCACTTTGATCGAATCAGGAGGAATCTTCTCGGTTTGTTGAACGATCGCATTAGAATCTGCAATCTCGATCGAAGCCTGAATCGCCAACTCAGAAGTCGTGGAATTGCTCGTTAGATTCAGAAGTTTCGCACCTAAAAGCGTTTGCAGGCGAGGAGTTAACCGACGAACTGCTAATTTCACCGCTTCACCAGATTCGCCTGCGGTTCGTGGAATAGCATCTCGCCCTTGCGAAAATAATCCATAGCCAGCAGGCGGAATTGTGCCCTTCATCGCATCAGGATTGAGGGCTGCAACTTGAGTCGTTTCTTCTACTTTGCTGAATAAATAATCTGCGGGTTGTTCTCCCGCGATCGCAGCAGAAATTTTCGGCAATCCTGATAAGGCACTAATCGCATCCACGCGCTCGACTCGATTTAAGTTTGCATCAACCGCGATCGCTAATCGAACATCTTTTGGGAATGCGCGAATCTTTTCTCGAACTCGTTGTCCGATTTGTAAATTTGGCGATTCAGTCAGCGATCGCGCTTTTGCAACTAATCCATTCCGCTCGAAGATTTGCAACAGTTGATCAGAATTTTCAACTTTGAGAACTGCACCAGAGCTATAGGTTTCTAGCACTTCGGGAGGGATGCCTCCGAGCCAGAGTTGCGCGATTTTGCCACTGTCCTCGATCGCGGTAATCACGCCATCCGCAGCGGATTGAATCGCTGCAACTTGATACGGTTTCAAGGTCGGTATCTTCGACCCAGGCTCCGCCTGACCGCGGCTTTTTTGTCCCATTAAAACGGGCTGTTGTTTCGAGTCAACGCGCTTGGCGATCAATTCCGAAGCTTGGCGTAAATTTACTCGCAGTGTCGTAGACGGAATCGCTTGCCACAATTGTTGAGTTAACGCATACGTGAACAATCCCGCAGTAAATCCATTCCAAGGCGATTCCGTGGCGAACTGTTGATCGTTTGCAGCCGAGAGAACGACTCCGGGAAATTGTCCCGATCGCCATTGCACTCGTGTTTGAATGCGATCGAGTCCAGTTTTTGCAAGTAATTTCTCTTGAAATTCAAGCTCACTCGGAATCAATTGGGAAGCTGGATCACTAGAACGCGATCGCAATCTCAAATTTCCACGCTGAGAATAACCGGGATAGAAGTATCCTGCATCGAGAACGGTTGTTACTTGAGAAGTCGAAAGCGATCGCAGCAATAACAGTAACGTGTCTTGAGAAATTGCATTTGCGATCGCGCCAGCGTGTGCCAGAGGCATCGCGTCTTCTTTGGGATCATCTGCTGTTAATAAAACAGGCTGAACATCGTCTGGAGTTGTTCCTAGTTTTTGCAAACTACCGAAACCGCTGAAGTGAAACACGACAATATCGTTTGATTTCGCTTGTTGGATCAGATGTTCTGTAAAAATTGTTTCGATTTGCGATCGTGTTGCTTGTTGATTTGTGAGAGTAATAATGTCACTCGGCTGAAATCCAAACCGATGGATCAACAATTCTTTCTGTAATTCAACATCTGTAATACAACCACTCAAACTAGCGTTGTGATATTGATTGATTCCGACGAGAAAAGCGAGTTTGCGAGAAGTCGGTTCTGCCAGAACTTGAGACGCACGAGACAGGAGGAGTTGATTCGCTCCCCAGGCTCCGCAAAACATTCCGGCTGCTTGTAATAGCGATCGACGTTTCATATCCCGATCCCGCGTCTCCCTTGTTCAGATTAGCAGGTGAAGAATCTTACCGCATAGTCAATCCCGACACTTATATTTTGTTTAATTTTTCCGAGTTCGAGAGAATTCAATCGGTACACTTCCGGTGGCGTGTGTATCATGATAGTCGCTTACGGGTGTTAGGGAGAATATTGAATGAATTTACCTTTCGTTTTAGATGTCGCAATTGGTTTAGTTTTTACCTATCTAATCTTGAGTTTATTAGCTTCCGAGTTGCAGGAATTGATCGCCACAGTCCTGCAATGGAGAGCAAAACATCTAAGAGACTCGATCGAGGTCTTGCTTGGTGGTGGCATCAACACACCCGAAGAACAGCGCGTCAAAGATTTAGTGGGGCGATTGTATGATGATCCACTGCTGAGAAATGTAAATCAGGAAGCTAAAGGTATCGTGGCGCAAGGGTTTCGTCGCATTACCCGCGTTCTGTTTCCTGGCAATCGTCCTGGATCATTTGGCAATCAAGCGTCTGGTCCTTCTTACATTGCGCCAGAAACATTCGCGACTTCTTTGATCGAACAATTGGGAGTTACTTCGATGGTCGATAAACTCTCTCAAGTGCGATTTGAGAAGTTTGTAAACCGGATTGTCGGTCACTATTGGGTGAATGAATTTGGAGAGGTCGGATTGCCTGCTGATGATATGTTCGAGAGCGGTTGGGAACGAGGCGCGATTCGAGAGATTGCTGCAAAATCGAATCAAGTCAGCCTGGGCGCGGATCAGAACTTTCGTGTGTTAGTGGAAGACTATCATGACATTCTCAGATCCTATCAGTCTGGGGAAGCCAGTTTAGCAACCAGCATTGAACGCCTCGGAGAAGGGTTAGACGCTTACATTGCAGCTTGTACCAACCTCGATCAAACTTCACCCGATACAGTGCTGTATGTACGACGCTTGCAATCTTATAAAGCGAGTGTGTTTGGACAGAACAACGATCGAGCCGCGCTCTCTGGAGGTCTAAAGCCGAGTGTTGCTGAAATTGCTGAACTGGTAAATCAGGGAACATCAACCCATCAAGAAGTTGCGGGAGCTTACGATCGAGTCGCAAATCAAGCCCGTCCGATTGATGCTCAAGTGACTGCTTCTCTGCAATCTCAGATCGAAGATTACCGCATGGGACTTGATCCGAATGCTCCAGATCAGCCGACAAAATTTGAAGACTTAGACTATGATTTGCAGCAAATTTTCCTTGCTAATGCACTAAAAGATCTCACCACCGAAGAGCGGCAACTCTACGAAGAGTATCAATCCTACAAAAAGATTCGCAATGGATTGAGCCGACTGCCGGATTCTGTGAAGGAGAGTATGTCGATTTTGGCAAGACGAGCACAATCGCGAGTTGAAAGAACAGAAAACGAAGTGAATCAGTTTCGCGATGAAGTTGCAGTTTGGTTTGATCGATCGATGTCTCGCGCTTCGGGTGTGTACAAACGGAATGCCAAAGGAGTCGCGATTTTGATGGGATTGTTCTTAGCGGCGACCACAAATTCCGATACCTTCCATATTTTCAATCGGCTTTCTAGTGATGATAGTTTGCGGCGAATTGTGACAGAACGAGCCAGTCAACTGAATCTAAATGCTGAGAATTCGCCTCGATTTTCTGCCCAGCTTGAGAACTTGAAAAACGAAACGGATGCGGTTCTGCGTGAGATTTCCTTTCCGATTAGTTGGAATTCCAGCAACATTGGACGACAGTTAGGCTGTCCAAGTAGTGCGATTTCTGCAACTCCTCTACAGGGTGAAGCTCCGACCGAGGCGAATCAACTCAAAGCACAGTGGGACAATTTATATCGAGGCTGTCTTAATACAGATCAGGCTCCCACGGCTCCAATTCCCGTACAAGTCGCGCAAATTATGGCGAATCGTCCATTGGGTGTGCTGCGGATGTTTTCAGGTTGGGCAGTGAGTGGAATTGCGATCGCGATGGGTGCGCCGTTCTGGTTTGATTTGCTCGGTAAGCTGGTGAATGTTCGGAATTCGGGTGGAAAACCGAGACCAGCGGGGGGAGAAGAACAGAGAACGAATTAGGCTGAATGGGATCGGATAATCGATCCCATTACAAAATCATTTTTTCCATTGCGGTTTGCAACTCTTGTGTCAAGTCAGAAACCGCTTGTTTTGCAGCCCGACGATTACTTTGATAAATGGGAAAGCGATCGCTAACCGAAATCGGATCGCCAACGGTGACTAAAACCGATTGCTTTCCTAATTTTGGTCGTTTAAACGCATTGCCGCCTTTGATTCGGGCAATCATATCCCAGAGTAAAAGCGTCGTTTCAGAAAAGCGATCGATAGACGGTTTCTCGATCACATATTTGCCAGTCACTGCGACAAAACTTTCGACTAATCTCATGTGCCAAATTCTCAGGCGGGCTTCTTCAGCAACGCGATCGGCAAGTCCTCGATCGACAGGCGATAATTCATCCAATTTTAGATCTTCCCGGAAAATCAAATCCCAAGCGGCTTGTTCTAATCGACGACAGCGATCGATCACGTTGCCTTTCGGCGGCGAGTTGAAATACTGTTCAGCTACAGTCAAAGCTGAATTGAGAAGAATCTCAAGCCGTAGCGCTAATCTAGCGTTCGGTTCAGCGTGTTCAACGGATGGTAGATCTTGGTGATAGAACTTTCGATAGAATGATTCCATTACCGTTAACATGTGTTCTGCGATCGCATAAAGTCTTCCATAGCGATCTGGATTCTGCGGTTTGATTCCAGCATCTACTTCAAGTGAATGCAAAAGTTGATCGACTTGTTTCCAAGTTTGTTTCACATACTGATATTGAATTCCAACTGGAACAATCACAACTTGTTCATTTCGGTTTTCTTTTTGTAAGTCTTCTGCACACCAAAATCCCATTTGTGCGATTCCAGGTTCTAATGGGCTGACAATCTCGTTATGTCCATTCGTTGCACCTTCTGGGGCTGCCATGAGTGGAAATTGTCCATGTGCCAGAAGGTTTCGAGCCGACTTCAAGCCTGTTCGATCGAGCTTTCCCCGATGAATTGGAGTGCCGCCTAGTTTCGAGTACATCCAGCCGATCGACTCACCTGCCCAGAGCGGAATTCCGCGATCGTACATGAAGTGAGCGTGAGTCGGAGAGTTCAGCCGAATTCCCATCCGTCGAGCCGTTCGCGGTAACAGATAGTGCATCAGATACATCATGCTAAACGGATCATCCGCGCTGGGATGACGAAACGCCAGCAGCAATCGGATTTTTCCCGCTTGGAATTGCTGGTATAGTTCTGCAAGTTGTTCAACGTTCACCGCTTCAATTCGAGCGATCGAGGTTTTCCGCCGCATCCAGACCGGGAGAATTGATCGGGCAACTCTCAGAACGTTGGGATTGAAATCGGGCGGGATAAATTCGAGCGGGGGTTGAACGAATTGAGAAGGGCGCGGCACGATGAGAAGCTCCAGAAACGTGAGAGATGTCAGTATCTTAAAGTCGAATTTTTAGGTTGATCACGATCGCGTTACAGATTGAAAAGCGGATCAGAAAATAAAATTCAATTTCAGTTCCCATCCGGTTTCGGTGTGAATTAGCTCGATTTGACGGATAAATTCCCTAAAGTAAAAGCGGCGTTCTGCTTCAGATAAATCGAGCCAAAATTGCGGGATCGAAACGGTTTGTGCGATCGCTTTGAGATTCACGGGTGGCAATTGAGAAAGCTTAGTTTGTAATTCTGCAATTTCGCTGCGGAGTTTGTACGATCGTAAATCTGCTGTTTCTGTATCAAGAATTCCGGTTTCGATCAGGGGCGGAATTTGTTCTAAGACTGATTGTTTTTGTGCGACCGCGTTCTGAATATTTGATTTAATTGCATCAATATCAGGGGTTCCAGCTTCCGAAACGGCACGAGGTAAGTCTTCGCAAATTTTATCGATCGTGCATTGTAAAATTTCTTCGTAAGCGATTGATTTACATTGTTTCGGGCATTGCATCGGACGTAGATATAAGTATTCTTTTTTGCTTTTCTTTCGCGATGTCACTCGTGTAATGGTCATGCCTGAATTACATTCGCTGCAACTTACTAAACCTGCCAGAGATCGGGGCGCACTCGCAGTTCGTGAGGGTAAACGACGATTTCGACGCAGTAATCGATCGATTTGTGCAGCTTCATCGCGTGACAAAATTGCGGGATGAGTATCGGGAATCGTTTCGCCTGTCTGATACTCCAAATCGCCCCGATAAACGGGATTTGTGAGCCAACGTTGTCCAGTTGAAACAGAGATTTTTTTAGCGTATTTCTTTTCTAGAAATCGAACTGCACCGCGTAGAGATCCATAAAGTAGGAAATGATCGAAGAATTCTTTGACTACCGGAGCAGTAGATCGATCGAGAATATATCGATTTCGACTGCGACGATATCCGTAAGGAGCTTTTCCTGGTGGTGCAAGGGTTTTAATCCGATTTCGGGCATGACCTTGACGGATTTTTCTACTTTTTTGATTGTGTTGTAATTCTTGTAATTGTTGAAGTGTGATTGCTGATAGTTCTTCTGATCCTGTTGTGATCACTTCAATATTGCGAGATTCGAGTTGAGATAAGCGATCGTGAATTTCTGTGATCGAGTCTCCCAGGTCTTCCAATCGTCGAATCTGCAATTGAACGGATTCATTTTCGCTGATCAATTGTTTTAATTGAACGCGATCGCTGCCAAAATCTTGATAAACGCGATCGACTTTCAAATCCGTTGTATCTGGTGTTATTTCCAGCAATGGATCACTGTAGAGATAAGCAATCACGTTCATGTTGTGATTTACGCTTCCCCTAGTTCAATAATATTATTGTCAGGATCTTTCACGAACAATGCAGCCCGACCCGATGCGCTTAATTGAAACTCACAGTTGTGCATGATGAGTTGCTGTTTTGCTGCTTCCAAATCTGCGACCGAGAAAGCTAAATGTCGATTGCGTCCCCATTTTTGTTGGTTCTGAACTTCTGAGGATTGAGCAGAATCAGCAATGAGATGAATTTGAAACGATCCAAGTTCGTACCAAGCCCCTGGAAATTTCAAAACTCGATCGATCTTTTGCAATCCCAAAACTGTTCCATAGAAATGCTCGGACTTGTCTAAATTAGAAACGACGATCGCGGCGTGTAAAAATTGCGTGAGTTGCATGATTGCACGTCATTCAATGTTTCGTTTCAGTCTAGCGCACACCCCCAGACAGAAGTTAACCCGCAAACAAAGCGATATATTACATTCCGCTGATACTAAATCGTCCTATGAATCCTCTCAAACATAAAGAACTTCTACGAGGCATTCTCGCTGTTGCATTAGTTATTGTTGGGACTACGCACTTTCTCGCACCTCAAGAATACGCCAAGATTGTGCCGCCTATCTTTCCAGCATTTGCTTCTGTATATGTCAGCGGATTCTTTGAGATTTTAGGCGGTATTGGTTTGTGTATTCCTTATGCCAGTGTTGTAGCAGCTTGGGGATTAATTTCGCTATTCATCGCGGTGTTTCCTGCAAATATCTATTTAGCTTTGCATAGTGATATTACGCTGAATAATATTCCTCACAGCCCATTGTTTTACTGGTTGCGATTACCGTTTCAGCCCGTATTAATTGCGTGGGCATATTGGTATACTCGCAACCCGCAAGATCAAAGAGGGGCAGAGAAAATCGCGAATCAATGGCAAACGCTCGATCGATTAGTTGAAAAGAAATAGTTTAAAGAATCTTCTCCAATCCATAAATAAGCGATTTCAAGGGAATCACTTTCCGAATCGAAAGCAACACTCCGGGCATATAACAAGTGCGATCGGTTGCATCGTGTCGCAGAGTATAAATCTGTCCTTGTGCCCCAAAAATAATCTCCTGATGCGCGACGAGTCCTGGCAATCGAATACTGTGAATCCGAATTCCTTCTTCCGCCTGTGCGCCTCTTGCCCCAGTAATTTTCTCGGTTTCAGACACGATCGCTTCGTTATACGTCTTGCCCATTTCCGCTAACATCTGCGCTGTTTGTACTGCGGTTCCACTCGGTGCATCGGCTTTCTGATTGTGATGCAACTCAATAATTTCAACGTGATCGAAATATTGTGAAGCTTGAATCGCGGCTTGCTGCATTAGAACAACCCCGATCGAGAAATTCGGCACAATCAAACAGCCCGTACTTGCTTTATCTGCGAATTCTGCCAAATCTTGAATCTGTCCTGCGCTTAACCCCGTTGTTCCAACCACCGGACGAACTCCGTAAGCGATCGCAGAACGGACATTTCCATAAACCGCATCTGGATGCGTCACATCTACAACAACGCCCAGTTCTTTTTCCTGAGACAGCATCGCCATCATCGACTCATACTCATTGGTGACAGGCACTTCGAGCGCCCCACAGCCGATAATTTCGCCAATATCCTCCCCCTGATAATCGGGATTTCTTGCGATCGCGCCAATCAGATTCATGTCTGGCGATTGTGACACCGCTTTAATAATTTCCCGACCCATTTTGCCCGTCGCACCATTGACCACGACTGGAATTCGACCTGCCATCGCTCGTCCCCAAATTCAGCTTCTCTATTCTGCCACTCCCGCTTCATGTCACAATAGTAAACGCGAATTAAAACAGCTTTACAGTTTCAGGACGACCCGTGACCTTTACGACACAACCCACATCACAAAACGGACGATCGACCACCGCTCCCGCTCGACGGCGGGCAGTATTTCCCTTTACTGCGATCGTTGGACAAGAAGAAATGAAATTGGCGCTTTTGCTCAATATCATCGACCCCAAGATTGGCGGCGTGATGATTATGGGCGATCGCGGAACTGGAAAATCGACCACGATTCGCGCTCTGGCGGATTTGCTGCCGGAGATCGATGTGGTTGCTGATGATCCATTTAACAGCCATCCGAATGATCCGGAATTGATGGGCGATTCAGTGCGGCAATTGCTTGAGCAAAATGCTGATGTGCCTGTTGTGAAGAAAAAAGTGATGATGGTCGATTTGCCGCTGGGTGCGACTGAAGATCGCGTGTGCGGCACGATCGATATTGAGAAAGCTTTGTCTGAAGGTGTGAAAGCCTTTGAACCGGGACTGTTAGCGAAAGCAAATCGCGGCATTCTCTATGTCGATGAAGTGAACTTGTTAGATGATCACTTGGTCGATGTTCTGCTCGATTCCGCTGCTTCTGGCTGGAATACCGTTGAGCGGGAAGGAATTTCGATTCGACATCCAGCAAGATTTGTTCTGGTTGGATCAGGCAACCCGGAAGAAGGTGAGCTTCGTCCGCAATTGCTCGATCGATTCGGAATGCACGCCGAAATTCGCACTGTAAAAGAGCCTGTGCTGCGAGTTCAAATCGTGGAACAGCGCACCGAATTCGATCAAGATCCTGTACCGTTCTTAGAGAAGTACGAGCCGCAGCAAAACGATCTTCAGCGTCAGATTGTGGATGCTCAGGAACGCTTGAAAGGAATTGCGATCGACTATGATTTGCGGGTCAAAATTTCGCAAATGTGTTCTGAACTTGATGTCGATGGATTGCGTGGTGACATTGTGACAAATCGGGCTGCGAAAGCGTTAGCGGCTTTAGAAGGTCGGACTGAAGTGACCGTTGATGAGATTCGTCGCATTGCGCCTTTGTGTTTGCGTCACCGTTTGCGGAAAGACCCGATGGAATCGATCGATTCTGGCTACAAGGTTGAGAAAGTCTTCGATCAAGTGTTTGGAATGGAAGCGTAGTTAAGAAGGTGTTTGAGAAGTATAAAAAGCGGCTTTGCTTCGTTGCCAGTCCGCCCGGAAATGAATCTCCGGGCTAATGGAGGAAACTCCGCTGAAGCGGACTCAGAACACAATCCGAAGTTCTTAGAGGGCGTTTGAAAAGTATCGTTTCTTGCGCTCATCCGCCCCTCGACTGAAAGTCGGGACTAATCGAACGAAGTCCGCGCTCCGGGACTAAAATCGAGTCAGAGCAGGGTTTCCAGTCCTTTTCAAAGGACTTCGCACTGTTAGCCCGGACTTGCAGTCACGGGCGGGTGAATGCCACGATCGATACTCTTCAAACATTCTCTTAGCCCAGTTTAGTGGGCTTCCCGCGATTAGCCCGGAAATTCATTTCCGGGCGGGTGAATGCGATCAACAATTACTTCTCAAACACTTTCTAAAAAAATGCCGAGTTCTAAATTCCTCGGCATTTCTAGTAAAGTCGCTTCGATCGAGAGGATAGTCATCTTGACTGTCCCTGCTCCTCTAAACGGTTTGAAACTTACAAACTAGCGGTCTTTCCAGTTTGAGCCTGAGATGGAATCGCCTGAACTCCGGTATATCCCATCTCACTCGCCAATTCCCGCAGCAACGAAATCTGTTGCTCAAACTCCAATCCCTCAATCCGCTTCAACAGATTACTAATACCCTCCGAAGCTTCATATTCCGCAGGCATTCCCACCACAGATTCGCCCATCGCGACTGCCCACACATACCACACCAATAACTGATTATTTTCTTTCAGCGCACCATAAGCACGAGAATATTCAGTATCCGTCCGATTTACAATATCGCGCATCACTTGAAGCTGATCCTGATGCGACAAGTTATAAAAATCACCCAACAAAATTGGTGCTAACTCTGGTTCTGCTGCCTGTGGAGCCGCAGGCGTGATCGAGTCGCCCATCTTCTCATAAACGTAATACAGCAGTGCCAACTGATCATCGGCAGAAAGCTTCTTAAAATCATCGATCGTACTCTGAATGTCTTCGCCCAAATACTCGGACGGATCGACGTTCTGACTTGCAGACTGGGGCATCGAACTTTCTCCATAAAAAACGCCATACAAGACGTATCAGGCTTTACAGATTAAAAGCGCCCGTCTCCAGACCGACTTCGAGATCTAACCTCTGGATGAACGGCTAAATCTGTCTTTCGATCGCTGATCCCCAAGGAAAAAACCAGTAAGGTAACAGCACAAAAGATAGGAGAAATTATTATGTCTGAAATTAATACAGAAGCTCAAACGCATGATGCTCAGTTAGTCGCTGAAGAGATTGCAGCAGGCGATCGACCCGCTCCGAAAGTGGATGTGTCGGCTGACTACGAAGCGGCTCAAGAATTCAGTACGAGCAGCATTGATGACACCGGAAAAGGTCAAGAACTCGCAGAAGCTGCAACTGCTCCACAATTTGAAGTGCATTCCGCAGAAGAAACAGAACTCCCCGCTGATCATCTTGCATCAGAGCCGACAGGCGATCCAGACCTCTACCGCGATATGGCGAAAGAAGTGACTCATGGTTCAGGTGCAACTGGAAATGTCGATGATGACCTGATGAAAAAAGCACTGGAACTAGGAAAACCGGGAGAACATTAAGCTCGATCGAGGTTTTTGATCGCCCGATCGCTGTTGAGTGTAAACAATGCCAACACCGATCGAGACTGTTACCACGATCGCGAAAATGATTCCAACAATCCAAGGAAGCTGATTGTTCGGCGATTTTGCTGGAACAATCAGCGCTTTGATTTGATTAATGTTGTGTGTTGTGAAATCAATTGCCGTTTGCTCTTTTAGCTCAGTTCTCAACACTAAAGCGTCTCTGAGTGTGTCGTATCCGGTTGTCACTTCTTGCTGACAGAAAGCGAGCGTGCCTAATTGATGAAGTGCCCAAGCTTCAGTCGTTTCGTCTTCAAGTGCCCAAGATGCAGACAAACTCCAGCGTAAAAGCTTTGACCAACTTGCCCAGAGTTTTGCACTTGCAAATGCACCTTCTATCGATCGAACAATTTCAATGACTTCTGAAAATCGCCGCTGATTAGCTGCCCATTGCACTGTCACCATTAACAGTTCGCGTTCCTCAACAATTCGGTCGGGTTTAGATCGAATCCAATCAAGAACATACGCAAGAATTTTTTCCATCCAGCTTTCCGAAATTCGATACTGTTTCCAAAGCTTGTATCGTCCCTGATCGACTTGAATAAATGCTAAATCTGAAACATTTGTAATCGCTGTAATCTGTTCTGCTGTTAGCGAAATTCCAACTGTTGCTAACAATTCAAAAACAGCATTCTCTTGTTCAGAAACAGAGCCAAGATTTGCTTCAGGATCAGAAAGCTCGATCGCAGAATTCGCTTGAGAAAACCGCCGCACCACAGACGCGATCGCAAATCGACTTTCTGGTAAAACTCGCTGAAGTTGCTCTAGTTCTGCTGCCGTTAAGTTTGGATGATTGAGCAGAATTAAGGCTTGTCGATCGCTTAATTTCGATCGAATTTCTGCTCTGGAAGGCTTTACATCAGATGGAACGTGATACAACTGTTCAAAGATAATTTGTAGAAGATCTTCCAGCGGATCAGATTGTTCTAGATACAGAATTCCATCTGGATAAATTGCTTGAAGTTCAGATTGTTGAGACAGCGATCGTAACAATTCGATTTTGGCAAATCCCAATCCATAAACCTCGATCGATTGTTTTGCCATCAAAGCTGATAGCGCTTGAGAAATAGATACTTCTGGATTTGAGAAAGACGAGTTTGGAGAAATTAACTCAAACGATCGTTCTTTTACTGGAATGCCTTGCAAAATCGCGCCATACTCAGAGCCGATCAGCAATTCGCACTCCTCAAGAATCAAGCGAACTACGATCGTCTCGCCCAGTGCCGTCTCAATTGTGCTGAAAAATGCAGAATGAGACATAACCAGCACCGTCAACTCTGCGATCGAACTTCAAACTTTTCCCAAGGCGAACTTATGATAAGCCAACCCAGTAAACCCTGTCCAGCGTAGAAATCCTCTTTAATTCAACGATCGAGATTGTGCCACAGCGAACTCGATCGAATTCGAGGGATTTGCCGGATCAGAATTGACTCGTGCCAACGTCGCCAAAAATTCTGTAATGTTCTCAAACTGACAATAAACTGAGGCATATCGAATACAAGCGGCTTCACTTAACGGTTGCAATTCTTGTAAGACTAATTCACTAATTTCGCTGCTTAAGATTTCCCGATTCGTGCGCTGTTGAAGTGCAGATTCGATCGTACTCACCATCGTTTCAACTTGTGCAGTTCCGATCGCGGTTCGTTCACAAATTCTTGTCAGCGATCGCACCAGTTTTTCTCGATCGAATCCTTCACGATTGCCATTTTCTTTCACCACTACGAGCGGCGCAAATTCCACCCGTTCATAAGTTGTAAACCGATGATTACACTTGAGACATTCTCGCCGCCGCCGCACACTTTGACCGCTATCAGCAGCCCGCGACTCCAAGACCCGGTTTTCCATGTTATGACAAGCAGGACAACGCATAAATTTTGTCGGTGAAGATCAGACACATCATACAGCTAGTGTAGCAGCTCTGATTATTTTTTTCTTCTGCGCTACAGGCAGGGGAAAGCGGGGTACTCTTTACCTAAACTTCATCATATCGCGCAAAACTGATCGATCGCACACCTCGAACTGATCACGATCGTGTCTTGCTGCGATCCAAATCACATAAATTCTGGGCACTCCCGTTAGAAATCCAGTGATCCGGGGCAACTTTACTAAAGCGAACCTTGTTAGTTTGTTCCCTGAACTCGCATCGGTTCCAGCCCAAACATGAAGTCTCTGTAAGTTTGTGTCTGGGCAAATTTCACCATAGGTTGGCAACTGGCGCATGAAATCTCGTGATACTCAGAAGCAAAAATTGCTGGTCGTCGATGATGAACCGGATAATCTCGACCTCCTCTATCGCACATTTTATCGAGAGTTTAAAGTACTGAGGGCAGAGAACGGTCCATCAGCACTCGATATTCTTGCTCAAGAAGGCGATGTGGCAGTCATCATCTCTGACCAGAGAATGCCGATGATGAGCGGTACAGAGTTTCTCAGCCTCACTGCCTCTAAATATCCAGATATTATTCGGATTATTTTGACGGGTTATACCGATGTTGAGGATTTGGTCGAAGCGATCAACGCCGGGAAAGTTTTTAAATATGTGACGAAACCTTGGAGTGATAGCGAATTGCGCGACGTGGTAAAAAGCGCGATCGATACTCACACGCTTTTGAGAACCCGCACTGAAGAACTTCGCCGCACTCTACAACGCGAATCGCTCCTGAATGCGGTCACAAGTACGATCCGAAGCGCTCTCAGCTACGACGAAATTCTGCAAACGATCGTCGAAACGATCGGCAAAAATTTCGAGGTCAGTGGCGCGATCGTTTGTCCGTTCCGCGATGGTGAAATCCAGGATCAAACCTTTACCTATTGGAACGCTGCAACTCCTCAGCCTGATTTGGCTTCAACGATTTGGGAAACGTACCAAGTCGAAGCAATTCCAGATGTGCAACAGTACGATCGCATTCAACAATTTGACGATCGACAAGCCGCATACTCTACGGCAGATATTCGATCGACCTTAATGGTTCCACTGATCTGTCAGCAGGAACTGATCGCGATTCTCGCTCTGCATGAATCTGGAAAAAGTCGCACTTGGCAACAAGAAGAAATCGATCTAATTCATACTGTTGCGGATCAAGCTGCACTCGCACTTTCTCAAGCTCACAACTACGAGCAAGTTCGCGCCCTGGCAAAGCGGGAAGCTTTGATTAATACGATCACGACTGCAATTCGATCGAGCCTTGATCCCCAAGAAATTTTTGCCGCAATTACTCAGCAACTTGGACAAGGCTTACAGGTCGATGGCTGTGCGCTTTCGCTCTGGACAGAGGACGATAGTTTTGTTCAATGTGTGGGTCTGCACGATTCGAGTTGGGGCGATCAAAAACCTGCTGAGGCACTCTTACCGCAATCCAGTGTGCCGATCGAAGGCAATCCCGTTCTAAAACAATTAGTCGCGACTCAACAACCGATTGTCTTAAACGATCTCACTCAACACACAGAGTTCAATGTTTCAGAGTTTCGCACTCCCGCCCGCGCTTTATTAGTGGTTCCGCTGATTACAGACGGCAAAATTATCGGTAGCATCTCGCTCAGACAAAATCACCAAGCGCGAAACTGGCAAGCTTCAGAAATTCAATTAGCTCAATCAGTAGCGGCTCAAGCAGCGATCGCGGTTCAACAATCGCGCCTGTACCAAACCACCCGCCAACAAGCTGAGAAACTCTTACAACTTGATCGACAAAAAACCGAATTCTTCCAAAACATTTCCCACGAGTTCCGCACACCATTAACGCTGATGGTGGGTCCACTCGAAGGAGCCGTTTCTTCTGGTCAAGGATTATCTCTAGAACAATCGACGATCGCGCTTCGCAATTCTCGTCGTCTACTGCGATTAGTGAATCAATTACTCGATCTACAGCGCTTAGATGCAGGAAGAATGCAGCCCAAATTCCAATCGTGCAACCTAGCAGAATTTGTCAATCAAATCGTTGAAACCTTCCGCCCCTACTGTGAAAAGAAAGGCTTAACTCTGATTACACAGTTGGAAGCCTGCCCAGATGTCTATCTAGATTTAGAGAAATTTGACAAGGTTCTCTACAACTTGCTCTCGAATGCAATGAAGTTCACGCCTGCGGGTCAAACGATCAGCATCGCACTTGAAGCGATCGACGATCGATGCTGCCTGAAAGTTCGAGATACTGGAATTGGAATTCGTGCAGATCAATTGCCGCATCTATTTGAGCGATTCCGTCAAGCTGAAGGCTCTGAAAACCGCAGCTTTGAAGGAACGGGGCTGGGATTGGCGCTCGTGAAGGAACTTGTCGAACTTCATAGCGGCGAAATCAACGTCGAATCGACTTATGGACACGGCACAACGTTTACGATCGATCTAAAACTTGGTGCGGCTCACTTACCTTCTGATCAAGTGGTCGATGCTCAAAGTGAAGTTCAGACCAGTCGAGCAGCAGTGGAACTGGCAGATTTAGAAGTCGAATTGCAAGACGATCGCGAGTCTGACCCTGCACCCGCGATCGAATTTTCGATTCACGAAAATCAACCTAGAATCCTCGTCGTTGATGACAATCCAGATTTACGCTCTTATGTCTCTGGAGTCCTGAAACAACAGGGTTATTTAGTTTGGACGGCTCGCAATGGTGCAGAAGGATTTGAACAAGCGAAAGCCCACCATCCTTCTTTAATCGTGACCGATTTAATGATGCCGATCGTATCGGGTTTAGATATGATCCGCATGATCCGCGCTCAAGAAGACCTCAAAGGAACCCCAGTTATCTTACTGACTGCAAAAGCGGATGAAGATACTCGCCTCGAAGGAGTCGAACGGGGAGCAGATGCGTACTTAGCAAAACCGTTTAACGATCGAGAATTACTGGCAGAAGTTCGCAATCTACTTTCACTCAAAGAAAACGAGCAGCGAGTTTCCCGAATCAATACCTATCTCACAGAATCAGTCCTGAGTCGATTCCTCCCGCCCACTTTAGTAAAACGGGCGGCTCAAGGTCAACTCACGCTTGATCTGCGTCCTGAACCTCGGATGATTACGGTGCTGTTCAGCGATATTGTCGGCTTCACTCAGCTTTCAAACACTTTACGATCGCGCCGTGTTGCCGAGCTATTAAATGAATACCTCAATGCGATGACCCGCTGCGTATTCGATAACGGTGGCACAGTCGATAAATTCATGGGCGATGCGATTTTGGCACTCTTTGGCGCACCCGAAGAATTGTCTCCCAATGAGCAGGTGAGACGTGCGATCGCGACCGCCCGTCACATGTATCGCACACTCGATCAACTGAACGCCCATTGGGAAAGTCAGGGCATTGATCGGGTTTCTTTCCGCTGTGGCATTCACCAAGGAACGGCAGTGGTTGGAATGTTTGGGGGTGAAGAGCGATCGGATTACACAGCGATCGGTCCGAGTGTGAATATTGCGGCACGATTGCAGGAGGCGGCGGCTCCCGGATCGATTTTGATTTCTGCGGCAGTGGCGGATTATGTGGATGAGGACAATATTACTAAGGAGAGTCCGTTGAAGTTGAAAGGGGTTGATGAAACGGTTCTGACGTTTTCGGTTAGCCCGTATTTGGATCAGGTTCTCACTCGGCAATAATTAACGCAGTTCGGGTTAAGAGGATGTTTGAGAAGGATAAAAAGCGGCTTTGCTGCGTTGCGAGTCCGCCCGGAGATTTATTTCCGGGCGGGTGAATGCGATGAACGATTGCTTTTCAAAAACCCGCTAAGAAGCGCTTGACGAAACAAGGCAATTTCTTATTCCGAACTTGTGTTATTTCAAATCCAATAATCCTTCTTCTTTCAATTTCGGATTAAATCGAATTTCGGCTTGAACATTTCGTGCTTTCAGTTGAGCCATAATTTCAGCCTCGACACGACGAGCAACGTTTTTTAGTGTCTTGATTTGGGTGAGTTCGTCTGGAGCCTTCTCGTAAGTCGATCGCTCTTCATCGGTCATCAACGGTTTCACCTGAATCGGTTGTGTCCACTTTGATTCATCCTCCAGGGGTGAGCCATTTTCGGTGAGCCAAGTGGTGCGAATCGTTTCGAGAATTGTGCGGCTGGGTCGATCGACAATTTGAACTTTCACCCAGTAACAATCGGAAACGCATCGAACTAAATGCTGTCTCAAACTCAGAAAGACATCTCTTGAAAAGCCAATATATTTTAAGGTTTGAGTTTGATCAAAGATGGCGTAAATTCCAACTTTGCCTTGAAATTGTTCAAGAAGTTGTCCCTCTGGATTGATAAAAGGCAGGAATTCCAAATCGGTTAAGGCGGGAATGTCAGTCATGAAAATCGGCGAGTGCAGTGGATCGATCGTAGTATATTGGGCATTGCCGATGCTTGCACCGCGCTCCGCGTTCGCCAAACTTAACGATGAGTCACTCGAATTCTGTTCAAATTCCCGCTTGTGCTTGGAAACGTTCGATCGGGCAAGGTTGGGAAAAGCCTTATACGGTGAGATATCCGAGCAATTTGGATGATGGAGCGTGGCATGGTGCGCCCCTTGGCGGATTTGGGGCAGGATGTATTGGTCGATCGTCAAAAGGTGATTTTAATCTGTGGCACATTGATGGCGGCGAACATATTTTTGAGTCGATGCCTGCTTGTCAGTTTAGTGTGTTTGAACAGGTTGGAGAACAATCACAAGCTTATGCACTGACGACTGATCAAACATTGGAGAATTGGCGATCGTATCCTGAAAATTCTGGAACTTACAGCGCATTGTATCCGCGTAGTTGGTTTCAGTATGAGAATGTCTTTCAAGCTCAATTAACGTGTGAACAATTTTCCCCGATCGTTGCCAATAACTATCAAGAAACAAGCTATCCGGTTGCAGTGTTTCAATGGACAGCACACAATCCCACAAATCAGCCCATTACGCTGAGTATTCTGCTGACTTGGGAAAATATGGTCGGATGGTTTACGAATGTACTCAAATCGCCGGAAATTCGCATCAGAGAGGATGGTAGTCCGGTGTATGAATATCAGCCCCGACTGTATGAAAGTGCTGGTAACTTCAATCAACTAACTGGCAATGAGCAACAGTTAGCGATCGTCATGTCTCGCACTGTTGAACAACCAAAAGAAGGCGATGGACAATGGGCGATCGCAACTTCGCTCAATCCGTATCTTTGGGAAGTTTTCTACAACACTCGCTGGAATCCTGAAGATGGTTCTGAACTCTGGGAAAGCTTCTCGCGGGATGGATCATTGCTCGATCGAGACGACGAAACACCATCAACCGGAGAACGAATTGGAAGTGCGATCGCTGTTCGATTCACGCTTAAACCGGGTCAAACTCTACAAATTCCCTTTGTTCTGAGTTGGGACTTTCCGATCACAGAATTTGCTGAAGGGGTGGAATATTTTCGTCGCTACACCGATTTCTTTGGTCGCACTGGTCAGAATGCTTGGTCGATCGCTCGAACTGCTCTGAAGCATCATCGAACCTGGCAAGAAAAGATCCAAGCTTGGCAAGCTCCGATTCTCGATCGAACTGATCTACAAGATTGGTTCAAGATGGCATTGTTCAATGAACTCTATGATCTCACTCAAGGGGGAACGCTGTGGAGTGCTGCCGATGAGCGCGATCCAGTCGGTCAGTTTGCGGTGTTGGAGTGCATTGATTATCGCTGGTATGAAAGCTTAGATGTGCGACTCTACGGTTCTTTTGGATTGTTAATGCTCTGGGCAGAACTAGAAAAATCGGTGATGCGATCGTTTGCTCGTGCCATTCCTCAACAGGACAATCGTACTCGTGTGATTGGTTACTACTATACGATCGGTGCAGAAAGTCCGATGGCGTTGCGGAAAGTCAAAGGTGCAACTCCGCACGATTTGGGCGCACCGAATGAGCACGTCTGGGAGAAAACGAACTATACCGCTTATCAAGATTGCAATCTGTGGAAAGATTTGGGATCTGATTTTGTGCTGCAAGTCTATCGGGACTATCTACTAACAGGTGCAACTGATACCGAATTTTTAGCAGAATGCTGGGACGCGATCGCAGAAACATTACTCTATCTCAAACAGTTTGATTTAGATGGTGATGGCATTCCCGAAAATTCAGGCGCACCTGATCAAACCTTTGATGATTGGCGCTTACAAGGCGTGAGTGCTTACTGTGGAGGACTCTGGATTGCAGCACTCGAAAGCGCGATCGCGATTGGCAAAATTCTCGATCGACCCATTGATCTCTATCAGTCTTGGTTAGCTCAATCTCGCACCATCTATCAAGAGAAACTTTGGAATGGAACTTACTATCGATTAGATAGTGGTAGCGGTTCTGATGTTGTCATGGCGGATCAACTGTGCGGACAGTTCTATGCTGGATTGTTGAACTTACCTGATATTGTTCCGATCGAGTGTGCTGAATCTGCTCTGAATACGGTTTACAATGCCTGTTTTGTGCGATTTAGCGAAAAAATGGGCGTTCAGATTGGAGCCGCAAACGGCGTTCGTCCGGATGGCTCACCCGAAAATCCGAATGCGACTCACCCACTAGAAGTTTGGACAGGAATTAACTTTGGGATTGCGGCATTTTTAATGCAAATGGGAATGAAAACGCAAGCTTGGACACTAACGGAATCCGTTGTCGATCAGATTTATGGTCACGGATTGCAATTTAGAACACCAGAAGCGATTACGGCAGCAGGAACCTTCCGAGCGAGTCACTATTTAAGAGCGATGGCAATTTGGGCGATTCTGTTGATCTATGATCAACCTTGACATGAAACTGCCATGTCAAATTCGGGCAATCCGTGTACACTCAACAGACGGAATTAAAAATATCTTAAATTCCGATCAACGTGCGATTCGCAAGATAGTATCGATCGAATCCCTTGTGTTCCAATGAGTAACGCTCCCACAATCTCACGTAAGTAGAACGACACGAATGAAACGAATATCGCGATTCCTGGCTTTTCTGTTAGGGTTCATGTTAGTCATGTTACCTATGAGCAGCGATTGGGTAATGCCCGGAATTGCTCAATCGAAACCCGCTCAACGCCCAAATGCTGAAGTTGACAGATCGCAGCTTCGCCCTTTTGATGAGGTGATCAAAGACATGAAGCCCCTCAAAGGCTTGTTCACGCTCTATCAGAACGAGAAAACGGGAAGAGTGCTGATGGAAATTTTGCCGGGTCAACTCGATCGCAATTTCTTCGCAGCAATGACGCTCGAATCTGGAGTGGGGGAGCGCGGAATCTATAGCGGTTTGCCGCTTGGCGATTTTCTCTTTACTCTGCGTCGTGTTAACAATGGGATTCAGTTTGTGGTTCCAAATCTGTTCTTCCGAGCGGATCAAGGAATTCCGATCGAGCGATCGATTCAGCGATCGTTTAGTGATTCAGTTCTAGAAACGTTGCCGATTCGCAGTATTCACGCAGAGCGCAAGAGCTTTCTCGTTGAACTCAATCCGCTGTTGCTTTCTGACCTACCTGGATTGATGCCGACTCTATCCGAATCTCTGGGCGGCTCGTACAATCTGGAGACAGGTAGTTCTTACTTCGATCGCATTAAAGCCTTTCCAGAAAACGTTGAAGTAGAATCAGTCTTTGCATTCACGGGTAGCGGCAACGGCGATAGTATGCCGACCTATATTGCAACCCTGCCGGATAGTCGAGCTTTTAGCTTGAAAGTGCGCTATAGCTTGTCTCAATTGCCCGAAAATAATGGGTATCGTCCTCGATTAGCAGACGATCGCATTGGTTACTTTATCACCGCTTACAAAGACTATACGACGGACACTTCCAGACGACCGTTTGTTCGCTACATCAATCGCTGGAACTTGCAGAAGAAAGACCCATCTGCCCCACTTTCGGAGCCTGTAAAACCGATTGTTTTCTGGATTGAGAACAGTGTGCCGCTAGAGTACCGGGATGCGGTTCGCGAAGGGACTTTACTGTGGAATCGTGCCTTTGAAAAGATTGGGTTTAAGAATGCGATCGAAGTGAAACAAATGCCGGATAAAGCCGATTGGGACCCGGCAGATGTCCGCTACAACACGATTCGCTGGTTCAATACGAATGATGCCATCTTTGCAATGGGACCTTCGCGAGTGAATCCGCTCACAGGCGAAATTCTCGATGCAGATATCATTGTTTCCGCTGACTTTGCTAGAGCATTGAAAGAAGACTATCGCACCTTGGTGGAACAGAACCAAATGCGCTCGGCTCCCTTTGTTGCTCAACTCACGGGCAATCCGAACCTCTGTAACTATGGGATGGCGGCTCAAGCAATTCGCAAACAAGCAAAGACTGAGCAGAAAAAAGCCGCTCCTCGATTGCGGTTTGGTTCGCATCTAGGGAACTATCAAGACCTTTGTTTTGGAGTGGATACTGCCAAGCAATTTGCAGTCGGGAATATGTCCATGTCCCTGATGCAGAATGTTTTACCCAGTAGTCCTGAGATGAAAGCTTTTGCTCAGGAATTTATGCGGAATCTGATTGCTCATGAAGTGGGACATACATTAGGATTGCGGCATAATTTCCGGGCAAGTTCAATGCTCAAACCTGAAGAGCTAAACGATACTTCGATTACTCAGAGCAAAGGACTGACTGGATCAGTCATGGACTATGCTCCAGTAAATTTAGCACCGCAGGGAACTAAGCAAGGAGACTATTTCTCGCACGTGATCGGACCTTACGATGAATGGGCGATCGAATACGGCTACACGACTCTCGATGCTAGAGTTCCTCAGGCTGAACGTCGCGAACTCGATAAAATTGCTCAACGCGCTCCGCAACCTGAACTGACTTATGCAACCGATGAAGATCTAACTTACCTTGATCCGAAAACTAATGTCTTTGACATGAGCGGCGATTTGCTGACTTATACAGAATGGCAGCTAAAGAATGCTCGTGAAATGTGGAATCGCGTTGATCAACGGTTCCCATTCCAAGGGGATAGCTTCAATGAAGTTCGGGTCGCGTTTAATGCAGTGTTCGATTACTACTTCCAGTATTCAACTTTTCTGAGTGAATACATTGGGGGACAGTTCTTTAATCGCTTCAAAGCGGGCGATGCTCAAGGACGATTGCCATTTGAATCTGTGCCGATCGATCAACAGCGTCGTGCTCTAGGACTCATTCAGCAGTATGTGTTCAGCGAAACCCCTTTCCGCTTTTCACCAGACTTTCTGAATAAGTTAGCACCGTCTCGCTGGTCACACTGGGGAACGAATCCAACCGCGAATCTAGACTATCCGATTCACGATAACATTCTATTTTTGCAAAGCTTTGCGCTGTATTCGCTGCTGGACTACGATCGTTTAGCACGTTTACGAGATTCAGAACTGAGAACACAAGCTGGGCAAGGATTAACCATTCCCGAACTGTTTGATAGTCTGCAGTCAAGCATTTGGGGCGATGTGATCACTCCACAGGACAACCTCAAACTATCGGGTTTACGGCGTGCCTTACAGCGGCAATACATGGAAGCAATGATTTCGATGATGTTGCGGCAAGCCGATGTTCCTGAAGATGCTCGAACGGTGGCAAGATATGAACTAAAACAGCTTCAAAAATCTATCGATCGAGCTTTACGCCGAGTCAATGAGAAGGAGGTTTACACCAAGGCGCATCTGGAAGAAGCTCGCGATCGGATTGGAAAGGCATTGGAGGCACAATTACAGTCGCAATAGGTCGAGTGCTAGGTGTAGGGCTAATCTCTTAGTTCTCTACTAAGGATCGTGAATTAAATCAGTCCGGCGAATAGAATTCGCGACGATACAAACGAAGTCTGCCCCACGCGGACTAACAGCCAATTTCTTAACCCGCAACGGCGGGTTTTGTTTGTGTAGCTGCGAATTCGATTCGCCAAGCAAATGTTCGGAGTGATTAAATTCACATTCCTAAGCAAGTTTATTGCGGTGATTGCCTTCCTGCTCTTACCGCCGTGTTAATAAACAGTAGGCTTGAGCAAATCAATCTTTGATTCCTCCCCTATCTGGAAAAACTCCCTGTACACACAAGTCTGAATTGCCTCGTTTGAGTCGGCTTGTGTGGACACGGTAGCTCATCGCGCAGAGGCTGAAGCGCTTGTCCTAGCTCAAAGTGATACTGAGGACTTAAGCCAGGTTGAATGGAGCGATCGAGCGTTGAGCCGCACACATCATCACCAGTGCCCCCTCTGCTGAATTCGGATTGACCCCACTTAGCCACTGCGCCAAACGAATGTTCCACGAAGAGCGTCCCCACTTGCCTTGCAGCACCTCTGCTCCAACTGTGCGGTTATGTGGAAAGAGCTTGATGCTAAAGCCCATCGGCTCCAAGGTGCTGTAGAAAAACTCAGGGGTGACACCATCACCTGGACTGTGATGCACCTCGGTCGCCACCATCCACCGTTGTTCCTCGCTCGTCGCATGTCCACCTCGCTTTATCCAGCGATACAACGGCAGACGAACCTTCCAGAGCCAGTGCGCGATCGCGGTGTTCCTCCACATCGTTTGCTGTAGATCATGGTCCGTGATCAACAATCCACCTGGGCGCACAATTCGAGCCGCCTCTCGTAACACTTGCTGCATATCATCACAGTGATGCAGCGTACCGTTAATCACAACAATATCGGCAAATTCAGAGATAAACGGAAGATGTTGAGCATCAGCAAGAACAGGTGTATAGCCAAGTTCAGCCGCAATCTTTAGTCCGCCGTGAGCAACATCCACCCCAATTAATTGATTCGGTACTCCACAGCGATCGCGTAATGCTGCGAACACATTTCCTGGACCACATCCAATATCGACTACAGTTTTATGCTGCCAAGAACCTGTTATGGCAAACCAACGGTCTTGAAATTCGCGATCGCGATGCACTGCGTCTAAATAGCTCTTTGCCCATTCGGGCTGTCCGAAATAGTAAGCATTCGCTTCGAGTCCGGGTGAAGGATGGTCAATCGGGAACGATAAAATCCCGTCTTTCCAGGTTGCAAAGAGGTGTTGATCAGCAGTGATAAAGGAAGCCAAACTGTTCTTGGTCAGCATAATCTGAGTTGTTCAAGCAATCATTAAGGACAGGCGATTTGAGTAAAGCAAGGTTCTTTCGGTAAAGGTTGCTTTGCAGCGATCGTCGTATAGGCGGGAATTAATTGTTGTGCGATCGCGCTCCAGGAATAGCGTTCTTGAGCAAGTTGATGTCCATTGTTGCCCAGTTTCTCGCGAAGTGTGGGTTGCACTAACAATTGCTCGATTGCCCAGGCTAAAGGCTCAACTGCACCTTCTACGACGAGTCCTGCATCGGCTGCTTCAATCTCTGGTGCAATTTGAATACCAGGTGTAACCACGACAGGTAATCGAGCACTCATCGCTTCAGCAACCGCAATTCCAAAGTTCTCGGAGAACGATGGTAAGACAAACAAATCTGCACCCTGCAATAAGCAATGTTTCGGTTCACCTAATACTAGACCAGCGAAAGTGATTCGATCGTTTAATTCTAAAGATTCAGCCAGTTCGCGTAGCTTTCTCACGTATGCTGGATCTCCATCGCCTGCAAAAATTACATGAAACTGTGATCCCTGCGCCGCAAGCGAATAAAGCGATCGCAACAGTAATTCAGGGCGCTTTTTGGGATGTAGACGCGATAGAAATAAGATAATTGGGGTTTGTTGCGGAATTTGGTATTTCTGATGCAGCTTTGATCGAGCATCTTTAATTTCCCGCATTGAATTCACGCCGAGTGGAAGCGTGAGGGTCGGTGATTTAATTCCAAAATTCCGCACGTCTTCGACTTCAGAAGACGCAGTACAATGAATTGCAGCGGCTCGATCGAGGTTATGTCTTTCAATGAGTGCGCTGTAAACTTGCTTTTTTACTCGGCGTTGTGCCAATGCCCAAGGGGTTAGCTGTCCCATTGTGCGAACTGTATAAGGCACATGATACCAACGTGCGATCGCGGCGGCACAAGTTGGCGCATAGCAAAATAGGTAGTGATTATCTAGCACATCATAGTTCGGAATATGCTGCCATAGCCAGCTCGTTGCAGCAGGTGAGAATAAAAACTCTTTTAGTGCTGGACGTTTGAACGGCATAAACCAAACCGGAACCGTTGCTCCATCTTCTCGAAAGCGGTAGTTGACTCGTTGATTGACTGGAACATCAAGCTCAGTTGCGCCATCATGGTTTGTAGTCATAATCTCAGCTTCCACCCCTAATTGCTGCAATGCCCAAACTAAATTCATTGCAACCTGTGGTGGACCCCCCATGCTTGGACTCAGTGAGGGGATCACGTGCAGAATCTTCATTTTGTTTAACCGGGTCTAGAAGTTAACGACGATCGAGCATCAATCTGATTACCGAATTAGCCCGCTTTTGCGAGCAACAATTAGCCCAATCACAGGCAACATGGCAGTTGTGAGCCAGAACATACTCCGCATTG
Source organism: Leptolyngbya sp. AN10 (assembly GCF_050565645.1). Taxonomy (NCBI): domain Bacteria; kingdom Bacillati; phylum Cyanobacteriota; class Cyanophyceae; order Leptolyngbyales; family Leptolyngbyaceae; genus Leptolyngbya; species Leptolyngbya sp. AN10. Next base: position 276,161 of record NZ_JBNXVP010000002.1, on the reverse strand, counting down.
TGATTGAACCAGCAAAAAAACCGAGCGCGTAAACGACCATTGCATAGTCCGACTGTCGTTGTAATACCAGCCGATTCCACCAATTTGCCAGCGCTCCCAAGAACAAAGAAGTGCCAATCACTCCCAGAACGCCTGCCATCATATAAGCTTCGCCAATGTAGGTAGTAGCAAGCGTATAGCCTTCTGCTCCTGCAATTTCTTCAATGCTCACGCTTAGTCCTTCTGGCTTACTCGGCAGAAACACTCTAGGAATCGGTTTGATGAGCGACCAAACAAGAATTTCACCGCCAAGATAGTCATGACTTGAAGGAATTGCATCTGCAACGATACCGAGAGAACCTAAGTTATAGTCTACTGAAAGGGTTTGTCGAACAGTATCACTGGCGTAGACTCGATTATCAAGATAGTTTCGCAAGCCGATCGTTCTAAATTCCAGCATATGATAAGAACCATAGGCTGCAATCCAGAAGGTAAGAATGAGCGGGAGAATTGTATTAATGAAATTGTATCGCGGTAGCGTTAGCAAATAACCAACAATGAAGGTCGCAAGATAGGCGACAAAAACATTTCGAGTTCCCCCAGAGAAGCCTTGAAACATCGTTAACGCAAAAACCGCAAGCAGTATAGTCTGTTGGTAGAGCGGTATGGAGCGACGACGATTCAGCAATACGCCGAACAACGGTGGAATTGCGTATCGGAGTAAGCCTAGCTCAATAATCAGACTATTTGCACCGCCTAGCCTTCCTCGACCCCACGGTTCAGTAAATCGCGCCCCCATCATCGCATTGATCATTTTGAAGATATCAAACTGAACGGACAGAAGCATATAGAAATAGCCCAGTGTCGCTGAGATCATTACCACTCGAAAGAGAGTACCAGTCGAGATATCTTCAAAGTTGAGCCACGGCGATCGCATCGGTTGCGGTTTGATCAGATGACGACCGATCGCAAAAGACGCAAAGGCAACTAAGACGAGGGAGAGCGCATGACGAGTTTGAGCAATCGTTAGGAAGGTATTGAACTCTTCTTGAGGAAAGAGGAATTCAGCCAGAATGAGGTAGTAGAGGGAAATTAGGCAAAGCAAATCGGTGCGAAAAAGATTTCGCAGTCCTCGGTTGCTGTCAAGATAGACACTAGCAATTAGTCCTACTGCAACCGGGATCGCTGCGGCTCTCGCAATTAAGGCAGGTTGATCCGATGGCGATTGCATTCCCATGAATCCCAGTGCTATGCCACCCAGCAAAGCTAAAGTTGCTGCACTAGAAGCAGAGGGTGGAAAATGTTCTGCTTCTGAGTAGAGGTCTTCCGAAAGATCGCGAGAGAGTGACATAGAACAGAACTCAAGCAGGAGTGTGTGTGAGTACGGGAGTTGGGGGATGGGGGACGACCTGCTCTAAGAGTTGAACAAGTTCTGCGGCTTTGACAGTCCAAGTTAACTGATGCTGAATCAAGTGTTGGGCTTGTTGTCCCATTTTGAGTCGTGTATCATTTTCGCTGAGCATCCGATCGAGCGCGATCGCAGTTTCCTCAAGATTTTTTGGTGGTACCGAATAGCCGTGAACAGTGTTGATCATGACATCATTAATGCCACCATCGTTGCAGCAGATAATCGGTTTCCCGGCTGCCATTGCTTCTAGATAGACCGTCGCAAAAGGTTCATCCCACCCGACTAAAGCAAAACAATCTGCCCAAACCATTTCTTGCAGCACTTCGGCATGGGGCTTTCTTCCAACCAGTTGAACTTGGTTGGTGACATCGTATTGATCGATCGCTTGTTGCACTTTCTCGGCATCTGGACCATTTCCAATAATCCGCAGGACTGCATCTGGATGTTTAGCAGCAATTCGGCAAAAGGCTTCGATTAACAATGGAACCCCTTTTCGTTCAGCGAACAGTGCACAAGCAAGAAGCACTTTTTTGTCTTGAAGTGCGGTCGGGCGGGGAGTGTTTAGAATCTGTTTTGATGGAAGATTCACGCCGTTGTGGAGAGTCAGAACGCAAGTTCGAGGAAAAAGCGATTGTAAGTCCTGCTGCATCGGGTTGGAAACAGCAAGTAGCAGTGTTGCTCGATCGGCTGCCGTTTGCATCGCAGCTTTGCGCTGTGGATAACAATCAGCATCACGAATTTCATCGAAGTCATGGTCGAGCGTGACGATCGGGGGACGAATTGCTTCGGGAAGTTGGGCAGCAATCCAACCGTTTGGTAACGTTTGATGGCAAAGCAACACATCGGGCTGAAAGTCTTGCACGAGGCGACACAGGTTGTGCTGAATTGACTTCCAGGCAAGTTTTAGATAGGGTCCGGGATTGCGATGTGCCCACGTTTTGAAGGGCGGCACTGGATAGTAGAGCCAGCGAGGATAGACGGCACGAACCGAGTTTGACCAAACGAAAGTATCGGGACAGTTAGCGTAGGCTTTTGCACCAGGAGTCAGTGCGATCGCGCTTGGTAGCCAAGAGGTCGGAGAAACAACTAAGAGTTCGATGTTTTGCTGGGATAGTGCTTCGGCTTGAGAGAGCGCCCAAGTTCCCATGACAGGATTATCGGGTTTGGGGAAGTAGGAGGCGAGTAGGAGAACGCGCAGACGGGGGGTAGTCATGCTAGGACTGCGATCGAGAAGCAGTTGAGAAACGTTAGAAGTCGGGCAGTTTGAGCGAACGTAGTCTTTCTGAATAAAGACTCATTCTATGTATATTTAACGACACCAATTTTAAGAATCAGGACGATTTGAATACTCGACCTCAATTTTTTTTGCTTAGTCAAAAAGTCTATATTCAGTCTAATCAGCCCAGGGAGGAGAACCGAAGACACACGCTCTCCGTTTCCGTGTTCAAGACGGTAGTTCTAGGTAAATGGGTGTGATTAAATACAAGTTCGGTGAGTCTTCTAGCTGCAATCAAGCGGGTAAAAAACTACTCAAATTGTGCCGCTAAATTAGATATGCAACCGTTTGTTTTAAAGAGAAGAATCGGTTGCAAATGCAATTAGCGGCACAAAGATCGGAGATCAGCCAAGAGGCTAAATTAGCCTACCGCCTGAGCTTTCTTGCGTTTACGGAAGGTGACAACACCCATTCCAATTAATCCAGGCAATAGTGCAGGAGTCGGAACTGGGGTTGCGTCCTGAATGTAGTAGACAGAAGCGTGAGAAAGAGCCTGTGCTTCTTCTTTACCCTGTGCTTCTCCTTTACCCTTTCCTTGACTCTTTCCTTTATCACTTCCTTTGTCGTTGACACTAACACCAAGAGTATTCCAATCAATACTACTCAAGCTTCCAACACCCTTCGGAATGTAGTAAATGCTGAACCTTGTGCTTGCCTTTAAGCTAATTGCCAAGGCTGTTCTCGCCCGATCGATAGGACTTCCAAAAGTAATCCGCCCTGATGTTGTGTTGAGACCACCTGCATTAAACTTTAATGCTCCTACAACAGTATTAGCTGTTTGGTCATCTTTTCCACCGAACTGCCACTTTGTGAGTCCATCAAACACACCTGTTGCCAAAAGTTTAGTCGCTAAATCCCCAATTCCTCCATTCGTGACATCGTTGTTGTAATTGGATTTCTGCAAATCGTAGGAGCCGATACAGAGCGTAGCTCCAGTAACTGTTCCAGCCGCACAAGAAGGAGAAGTTTGTCCAGGAGCCGCAGGCGTGAGAGATCCTACTGAACTACTCCAGTTGGTGATGCCTAAAGCGTAGGCAGGCGAAACATGCGAAAGGGAGCCAGTAAGTGCTCCTACTACGAGAAGACCGATTAATTTTTTCATCGAGCGATTCAATCTCAAGAACAACAATTGTGGTAGAGCGCCAGAATTGTGTTCAACTCATTGGCAATCTTGCTGAGTCAAACAAGTTGCCGCATTTGATTTAACTGTCCTGAAATCCCTGATTGCGATACAGAGCTAAACTCGATTATTTCTTTGAAAATGCGAGTCAGCCTATATGTAATATATTTTACATGAACTACTAAAAAGTAGCCAAGAATTTCCGTAGAAAAGTGGAACAAACAAAAGCAGGAGGACTTGCATTGCTCTAGATGAAACCTAAATCGAGAGCTGTGAAAAGACATTACACCACTGTTTTGCTCCTGCCTCCGGAGTCCAATCTACAGCTTTGCGTCGAGAACTATCACTGGCTTGCTGAATTAGATCTGGCGATCGTACATACGTTTCAAGGGCATTGTAAAGCGCGATCGCATCTCCCGCTGGAACAATCACACCATTGATCCCTGGTTCAACTAAATCAACCGCTGCTCCCACCGCATCGGAACAGATAATTGGCAATCCCGCACCTAATGCTTGATTGACGACCACCCCCCAACCGTCATAGCGGCTCGGCAGCACAAATAAATCCGCTTGCTCAAAAAACTGTGGCAAAAATTCAGGATCATGAAAGCCTGCATATTCAACAGCTTGTTTTGCTTCAGAAGAGAGCGATCGCATCATTTCAGGCAGTTCCGCTTCTCGTCCAACAAGCAATAATCGTGCTTGAGCGCCAGATTGAATTAATCGATCGAAGGCTTGCAGCAATAGATCGACTCCTTTGCGCTCGATCATCTGACCGCAGAAAAGAATCGTGATCGGTTGGCGAGGGCGCTCGATCGAACTTTGAAACGCTGACAGATTGCAGTAGTACGGAATGTTGAAAATCGGATGCTTAGGAAAGCGATGTTTGTAGTCTTGTTGGGCGCGAGAACCAATTGCCGCGATCGCACGACATCGATTCAATGCGGCTGAAAAAGTTTGCTGCAATTGTCCTTTGATGCCACTAGACTCTCCGACCATCTTTTCACCCCAAAAAATGCAGGGAACTCGATCGGCATAAAACCGCAGAATCAGTTGCGACATCAGGTTTTGATAGCCATTCAGAACAACAACATCAACATCTTTCAATCTTGGAAGATGCCAATTAAGATGGAATCGCGACAGTCCCCAAGTTAGATGAAATCCTGGAAGTACAGCTTCGTAAGCTTGAATCGGCTTCTCAGTCCAGGGCGAATCTGCACAGCCAGATTCAAGATAGTACACCTGTAAATCAATCTCTGGACAGCAAGACAGAGCATAAAACAAATCGCGCTGATACGGAGAAGGCACGATCGAATAAACAACAACCTTAAGCAAATCCAAGTTTACTGCTCCTTCGCGTCGAGAATCTGTTTGATCATTGGATAGCCGCTGAGATACATTCGGTGGCGCACATTGCCTACAAAATGCCGGATCTTGATCAGTCGATAATCGGCATCCTTCTCCCAAAACAACATGCCTTGATTGTTCACTACATACGATTCCGTCGGTAAGGGATTCGCATTCGCCGCTGTCATCAACACATCACAAATCGTTTGTTCAGGAAAATAGTCAGGAACATCCAACGACCAACCTTCAAGCAAAGTATTGCACAACTCAAGCGACAAAGAGTTCTGAGGAATAAAGAGCACTCCGGCATTGAAATTTTTGGTGAGTGACAGAGAAAGTTGCTTTGCTCGTTTTGCGATCCAGTCAGATACACAGAAGGCATTCTTCTCTACAAAATAGCAACCCGATCGAGCCTTGATTTGCTCAATGATTTCGTCGGGAGTTTGGAACACAAGCACATCCGGATCAGAAAAAAGGATATCCCGCTCGTATTGCAGCGCGAGTTTTAGCATGAGCAGCTTACCAAATTTGTGCAATCGGTAAAAGTTATCGATCGCACGATAAGACCGGACAGCAGAATATTGAACACAGGCTTCGACACTCTCGATCGTTCCATTCGGAAATAACTTAGAAAATCTTCTGCGCTCAACTTGGGTCACGTCACCATCCATCACCACTCGGAGGGCTGGTTTTTCTGCCAGAAATTTGAGCCAGCTATAAGCAGTCCACAGGGCTTCAACAAAGGTTTTATGCTGCGTCAGGATCACTAACAGTGTACCTTCGGTGGGTGTGTGAATCGGCGGTAAGCAATGAATGTAGTTTTTAATCGGATAGGGAAAGTTTCGCTGAACTCGCATGACTTGAGTTCCGAGTTGCTTTCTCACAGCGGGTGGGATGGTCTGAATCATGAGTGCGTTCCGAGTAAGGTTGGATTGAGCGATTTGAGTTGATGTGAAAGTTGAGTGAATGTCTGTTCAGGATTAGACCGTGTAGCTTGAGATAAGGTAGCAAGCTGTGAAGGTCGATCAAGAAACGATTCCAACACAGTGGCGATAGCAGTTCCCGACACTTCAGGCAAGACTTTTCCACTGATGCCATCGCTCACGACTTCTCCACAGAACTTTGAGACAATCAGCGGAAGTTTCCAAGCTTGGGCTTCGAGCTGTGTCAGTCCAAACCCATCCGAAAGTGTCGGAAACAAAAACACATCTGCTTGCTGATAGTATCGATCGGTCAGACTGCGAGGAACGCCATTGATCCAGCGAATGTTTAGCTGTTCGGTGGCAGGTGGCTTAATTTCAGAAGCTCCCACAATCAAAAATTCAACGGGTCGATCGCGCAATTGTTCCGCTGCTTCTAAAATGGCTGCAATTCCTTTGCGTAAAATGACTCGTCCGAGAAATAACACGCGCAAGGGACGCTCTGAGGAAAACCGAGTCGGATAAGTTCGCTGAAACGATTGAGCTTCGAGCGTAGGACGATACACTAATGGAACGACTCTAATCTTGTCTGCGTTGATTCCTGCTTGGATGAGAGCTTGCCGCGACCACTCCGAATTCACCAGAATACAATCTGCGATCGCACATTCTTCTCGCCAATTGTCCCAATACGAAGGCGGCACAGGACTCCAACTTGGAGAGAGTGCTGGATATCGCTGCTGTTCTGCTTTCACGATTTGTTCTTCAACGATTCCAGGATCAATCTGTCCTAAAACTGTGTACCAACCTTTAGATTTTGCATATTTCAGCAAGTCGAGAGCGGCATAGCTATACGCAAAAAAGATCGGGCGAGCTCCCTGCGGTGGATGCTTGCGAAGCTGTTGTAAGATTTGATGCTGAAACCAATGATTTCGAGCAATCATGTCATCCCAGGACGTTGTTTTTTTCAGTTTTTGCCTGAGTTCAAATTGAATCAGCGAAGTCGTCATCGAATCAATCGCCGCATCTGATAAATCGGGATGATAGCGATCGCGCAAACTCCGCAATTGTGGAATCGGGATGGACTGAATCCTCGATCGTGGAGTCACCCAAGCATCGGTAATCAATCTCGCTAACTGTCCAGACTGATGCAGAGCGCGAGGAATAGCATAATGCTCACGTGCACCGAGTTGGCAGCAAATCCAGGGGGAAGGATTCATAGTGTCCGGTTTGGCGAAGATGAAGGTAAGAACTGAGCGATTGAGCAGAAACCGTTTGACGGTGCTGTTGATGCTGATAAAGCGTCTGAGGGATGGCGATCAAGCCTGCTAAAATTCCGGCAAATCGTTGATGTCGAATCAGCCACAAGACGCGATTTAAGGATTGTGCGATCGCAAATCCCCAATAGTTCGACGGATAGCGCAGATAAGCCAGCAATGCCCGATTGGTAATACTCGCTGCTGTAATTCTTGGATTGAGATGATGCCCTAAAGCGGTGTTGTGAAACACTCGCAACCAAGGACTTCTGAGAATTCGCCATCCCAAATCGTGCAACCGTAGCGATAGATCAACTTCTTCCATGTCGTAAGCAACCGGAAGCTGAACATATCCCCCAGTTTGAAGAAACACAGATTTGCGATAGGCGCAACCACACCCCACGAAATCTGCAACCCACTGAGCAACAGAATCATCAGGCGCGATCGTTTCATTTTGATGATAGATAGCTGATCCAATCACCGCGACATCAGGAAATCGATCGAACAATTGCAGCAAGCGACTGAAGTAGTCTGTGTCGATCGGATAAGAATCATCATCAAAACTGGCGACAATTTCGTGTTTTGCTTGGGAGATTGCGCGATTGCGTCCACCACCGGGACCGACTTGGCTTGGACTGCGAATAATTTTAATGTTCTGAAGATGTGCGATCGCGGGTTCTGTGACGGCATCATCTCCATCAATATGAACAATAATTTCGCTCGGTCTAGGCTGACAAGCTGAAATTTTTTCGAGTGCTTCGATCAACTGATCCACACGATTGTAGGTTGGAATCACCGCCGTGACCGGACAAGACTCTAGATTTAGCACTGTTTTATGGGTTCTGAAGGTTGTCGATATCGAATCACTTTTGCTGGAACTCCAACCGCGATCGCGTTTGCTGGAATGTCTTTAGTCACAACACTTCCCGCACCGATCACGGCTCCATTCCCGATCGTGACTCCTTTGAGAATCGTCGCATTCGCTCCGATCCAAACGCGATCGCCAATGTAAGTTGGTTGAGAAATTAAAGGCTGTGCCAGTGGGGGCAGGTTCGCATCAATGCCGTGATCATGATCGGTGATATAGCAACCGGGACCGATCGCGCAATCTTGCCCGACTACGATCGACATCGAAGCATCTAGCATGGTGTGGCGATTGATATAAGTTCTCGCACCAATGTAGATTTTGGGTCGCTCCAAATTCTCGCCGCTACACAGTAAGGTGACTCCCCGATCGATCGAACATTCTGGCTCGAATTCTATCTGGTCAAAATTGCGGGGAATCTCGATTTGATTCAGCCAAACATAGCCTTGGAATTTCACACCCAGGCAGCGGTAGTAAAGATTGCGCCAGCGGCTTCTCAGTGCGCTAGTGATACGTTGGATCATGTCGATCGTTCCACAAGATTTCTACCAATCCACTCCATTTCCCACCCAGTAACGCAGGCAGCGATCGCCATCCTTGTCGAGTTGAAAGCGATGCCGCAATTTCAAATAGCTGAAGAACGGTCAGTTTAAGATAGTCCTGAAACTGTCGCCGCTCTAGAATTTGCGTCATTACATAATGGCGGTTAATCAACTCCATTCGCGCAAGAACACCCCGATCGCTTTTATGATCTCCAGGCTGACTATCATGAAAAATTCTCGCAGTCCGCGCGTTCACTAACTTCCACTGCCTTCCCACATGTAGCGAAAGGGTGACATCTTCCATCAATGAGTAGCCTGTGAACAATGATGCAAACAAAGGATTCGGCAGGGCAGCACGACGATAAAGCGTACAAGTTGTATTGAGCCATTCAACGGGGACAATCTCTGGCAATGTGGGATCATCTTCGGGCAGAAGATTCAACGCAGGACCAATACACCGACCTGCATAGCTCTTTTGCGCCTCACCGTTGAGAAATTCAAACAATGTGCGACTAATTCGACCTGGAGGTAAGTAGCGCTGATTTGTGATCATTGCATTTACACCGCCGATCGTAGGAGCGCTTTGCAAAGCTGCCCACAGTCGCGCCAAGCAATCCGGTTCCAGCAAAATATCATCATCCATCAACCAAATCACGTCTTTGGTAGCATGAACGATCGCTTGATTGCGTTGGGTTGCGGCTCCAATTTCGGTCGCTTTGTAGTAGCGAATTTGAGTGTTTAATCCTGGAATCTGACTCGTACATAACTGTTGAGTTTGATCATCGATCGAGCCATCAACCACGATCATTTCGACGGGTTGAACCGATTGTTGAGCCAAACTATGTAAGGTTTGAGAAAAGGCAGCCGCCCGATGACGAGTGGGAACGATCGCGGAAATGGGCAATAACATGGTTAAGAAGGATTCGGGGTGAGCGTTCGACGGAGATGAGCAATCCTTTCTGCGATCGCAAATCCAAATCGCTGATAGATCCATTGATAGTTTCTCGGTGCTGCCTGTCCGGTCGGGATAAAACTGCGATCGATGCGCTTAATTTTGGCAATGACTTGATTCGCCCAAGCTCGATCGGAAAGCCAGATAGTTCGTGCACATTCAAACCGCGCCTGATTGATTGCATTTTGTCTTAAAGCCGTCAGCTCTCTGGTGCTCTGTAAATGAGCTTCAGCCGCATCGAGAATTGCAAAACGCTGTCGAAACACTTCGGACTTATCTTTTTTGCAAACGGTGGTTTCGCTCCATTGCCGATAGATTGATCCTGCTGTGGAACAGTATTGAAAGCGCTTTCCAGCTTTTAACAATCGCAGATAGAGTTCATGTTCTTGGCAACAAGGCTGATCGATCTTCCAGCCGCCGACTTCAACGATCGCGCTTTTTTTCCACAACGGGCTTCCGGTTTGCGGTAAGTACCATCGAGCTAACAAAACCCAAGGATCATGCGGTTCAGGAATCGGCACTATCTCTTGTCGTGGCGGTTGACTGTCCCAAAACTCAAAGATGCTCGGACTATAAATAATGTCCGAATCAGCAATTTGAGCTACTTGGTCCGCGACCTTATTCGGCTGCAAATAATCATCAGCATCAAGATATTGCAGCCATTCCCCGGTACTGAGTTCTAACAATCGATTCCGAGCCGCATTGCCGCCCCGATTCGGTTGTGTCTCCCATCGAATGAGATCGCCATAACTTTGAATGATCTCCAAGCTGCGATCGCTCGATCCATCATCGACCACGATCACTTCGATGTGCGGATAAGTTTGGCTGAGAGCGCTCTCGATCGCGCTATCAATCCAGCGATCGGCGTTATAGCAGGGAATGAGAATGCTAACTTTGGGAAGCATCATTACAAATCCGTTGATTACACACAAGCTTGATTGACTCGATCGAGCTTAAACTGCTCTAACTTGAGCATCACTTTTTCAGTGAGTTCATTTTGTTTTGATACAGAACTCAACTGCGGTTTAGCGGCTTGTTTTAGATATGCCATCTGCATCCGAATCAACTGATAATCGCAGTATCGCAGAACTCCTTCTTTACCCGGACGACTTGCAAATCGCTGAATCGTAAATGGGCTGTAGGAAAGGCTAACAGTGCTTAACCAATCGTGCCACTTAAAGTCGAGAATGTCTTTTTTGGTTTTTACAGCAACCCAGGGCACTCGAATTGCATCGGCAACGATCGCACCGTGCATCGCCTCAGTTAAAAGAACTTCTGAACGATCGATGTCTGACAGAATTTGCTCGATCGGAGCAGTCGGACTAATGTAGCGAATTCCTAAGCTTTCGCAAATCTCTTGCCAAATCGCTCCATTAAAAATCGCTTCGTGATAGTGCGGCATATAAGACCAGCTAAAGGTCTTTTGCTCAGACGGAGTGTAGAAATTGCGAACTAAGATTGCAGGGTCGGTTAACGCAAAAGTTGAATCAATCTCTAGCGCTTTAGCTGACAGCAAGCCGCGTACAAAGTAAATCTTCCAAGACGAATCTACGATCGGTGATTCACCATATCCCACGCCAGAGCCAAACACAACTTTGAAAGCATTTGGAAACCGCCGATGGAGACGCTCATTTAACAGCGTCCCAATTCCTACGAAAAGTGTGTCATCATTCCTATCGAGAACATCAGGTAACAATCGATCCCACAACCAAGGATTGAGATCATCACCAAAATTTCCGATCTGATGTTCTCTCGACTTGCCATCAAAATAGTAAAGTTTCATTGTTGCTAGAGATGATAAAGCCTTTAAAGCCACGCTTCTAACTGTAAGTCGTAGTCTCCCACCTGTTCTGAGGGATAGCGACCTGCTTCAACTCGCTGAATAATCTGCGGCAAGGCTTGAATAAACGCAGCACCATGATCGGCAGGGTGAACTGTCCAAGCTTGAGAAGAACTGAGATCGGCTCGGATGTATTCGGTTTCTTTCATCCGATTCGACACCATAATCTCAAAGTTCTGTAGTGCACTCTTTTTGGTGTAATAGCTCAGAAGTCGGCGCTTCCAAGAGAGCCACTCTGGTTTGAGCGGTAAAAGTTGAGCAAGACGACGACGATCGACTAAAAACTTCCGGCTGGTAAAATCTTTAAATCTGTAGAACCCACGCGGGTCATGCTGATACTCGACTCCCCGCTGCTTGAGACTTCCATCTGGAGTGGGTGGACCGGATAACGGCGATACAAATACGATGCTCGGATCTTGCTCAAAAACATTAACGGCTTCTTGTATCCAGCTAAACTGCGGTTCTTGGTGCAATAGCATATCACTGTCAAAGTGCAGCACATAATCGCCTTTGACTTGTTCTAGAGAGAACATATAGCCATAAATGGGTGCTCCACGGTGATTGTGAGTTTCGCGCAACAGTCGCCCAAAGTATTTTTGGTATAGCGGCTTGCGAATCGACATCGAGTAGTCAATCTCAACGATGCGATCGATGATGCCCATTTGCAAAAGCTGATTCGCCCGATCGCGCAGGTCTTCAAATGAACCAATCCCCGGACGATGACGAAACAAGCTAGACAACGGAGCAGTTTCGAGAAATAACACTCGTTCAACAAACTCAAACTGACAAGATCTCACCAGATGCGGAATGGTCTGCATCATGAACGGAATATCGGTTCGAGCAACGGTAATCGAGAGTGAGCAAGTCGGTAAATTCATAATTCAGCTAGAAAGAGAAGGATTGCAATGGTGTTATTTGAGCGTTCCACTCGCTTGTTTCAATTTCATTCCAGTCGAGCGACCTGCTAAAAAGACCGAGCGTTGCAGGCGAGATTGCTGACACCATGTTTCATATTCAGGTACAACATGATTGTTTAGCACTTCTAGCCATCGTTTCAGGACAGCGGGAGCATCGATTTCGGTACTCCGAAGTTTGCCGTTATCAATCATTTGTTGTCGAAAGGTTGAATCGTCTCGAAGCTGTTTCAGCGCAGTCAAAACTTCTGCGGGAGAACTTGCTTTGAGATAGTCAAGATCGCTTTTCCATTCTTGTCGAAAGGCTGAATCTTGTCCGACGATCGCAGGCACTCCAGCCATCCAAGCATTATGCAGCTTACTGGTGGGTTTGGAAGGATGACCTTGCTGATCAAAGCTCCAAATTGCAACGATCGCATCAATTTGGCTGTAATCATGCCATTGTTCGGGATCAGCGATGGTCCGCCAGTTTAATCCCATCGATCGCAGTTCTGCTTCCCAATCTTCAGTGCGTAACTCTGCTGCTAAATTATGTGCCCGTCCCACATAAGCAATATTTTCAAACCGATCACCTCGATTGCGATCTCGCTGAATTAAACCGGGTTGAGACCAATGCTGAATGTAGACGCTTTTGCCAGGAAAGAAGAATCGATCTGTTCGTGGGATATTTTGCGAAGCCGTATGCTGAAGATTTTGAACAATATGTAACTGAGCAAAAGGATGCCGCGCAACATCAGAAACGATCGCTACAACGAGTTGATTTCTGCTTGGTATCAGATTGAGCGGAAGATAGTTACTGACTGCGATTACTATTCCTTCCTTTGGCACTTCATTTACCAGTTGACAAGGAAACCCTGTCTGTTTGAGATAGAGATAAGTTTGTAAAATCCAGCTATGTTCCCCTCCACCGTTGTGAACTGATGGCAGCGCATCGAGTTCGGGGATCACTGCTGGATAGTTTTTAGGACTGAGATAGAAGTAAATCGGCGGCATTCCCATAGTTCTGGCTTCAGTTTGGTACGGTTTAGAATCTGCGAACAGGACATTGATAAAACTGCTTCGTACTCCGACCGATCTCGTTCCAATCTAATCGATCGCAGGCTTCTATCGTGTTTTGACTCAACTGCTCTAAATCAGTATGAAGGCTTTGCTGCATCGCTTTGAGCAATCCTTGTTTTTCATCAGGACAAAACAGAAGTGAATTCGCATCGCCTAAATACTCGGAGATGCTACCGATGCCTGGAGCAATCACCGGGACACCGTAGGACATTGCTAGAATGAGACTGCCTGAGTTCAGAATTTTCTTGTAGGGTAAAACGACGATCGAGGCTGCACTAAAGAATAAATGAATACGATCGTCTTCGATAAATTCGGGAATCAACACCACATTTGGAAGCTCTGCAATCATGTGCTGTAGCTTCTCGGCATACGCTGGGCTTGCTTTTCCTGCAATCACAAGCGTACAGTTGGCAAAGATTGATTGATTCTCCCGCCAGGTTTCTAGCAGCGTTTCAATGCCTTTGTAGGCTCGTAACAATCCCAAAGTTAGAAAGAGCCGTCCATGCGTTGGTAAGTTGAGCTTTTTTCGTGCTTCAAGCTGGCAAATTGCAGGTGGGTAAACATCTCGATAATGCCCATGAGCAATCATGACAGCTTTGGACTGATCAAAATGAAACTCCTGAGCCAAATCCTTGAGGGTTGCCTGGTTTAACACAATGATTCGATCGACTAAGCTGGCTAATTTTCGCCGCACCCATTGTTCTAAATTGGGAAAAGCTGCCTCATGGCTCAACCGATTGTGAATCGTCCAAACTACTCGAATACCTGATCGTTTGACCAGCATCACATCAATCAGAAATTTCGCTGCGTAGAGAGTGCGGATAAAGCGAGACTTACCTTTGATAAACGGCGAAATCCAGTGCAGATGCAGGACATCAATCTCTGAGGAAGGTTGAATCGTTTCGCGAAACAATGGCAAAATCCGTCGATAGCCTTGCGAAAAAAACACTTTCGTTCCCTGCACCTCTAGCGATCGAGCAAGAAGATCTTGATAGGGATTCACCGATCGACAATCTGGAACTATTAGAACGCGAAGTGCTTTCTGTCCAGAAGTTAATTTGAGAGTAACGGATTTAGTGTTTAAGGAAGTCATGCTGAACCAACTGGCGAATCCCTTCGGAATACATTAAGTGGCGAATTTTACCGACGTAGTGGCGGCAAGGAGAATTTCCGATGTCTCCTTCTAGATGCACCGCATATTCGGCAGGTAGAAGCTCTGTCCCAAACCGAGAGCTACAAAGGGCATACAAAGTTTGTTCAATCCGCCAAAAATGTCCGATCGCATCGGGTAATCCCAAAAATTCCTCGATCCAGTCAAAATTGAGAGAGGCTTTATGAATCAATCCAAGACCGGAATTAAAGCGATCGATAAGTTGGACGTTACAGTGTTCTAGAACCGTTTTCGGTTCAACCGTGTAAGCGCTTGCAGTATCTGCATTCACACTATTGAGCGAGTAATCCGGATCTTCAATTCGCCTTAACAGTTCTGTTGGCTCTTCAAAAAATAGAACATCGCTATCGAGCAGTAACATACGATCGCTTTCTAAGTACGATGCAAAATCAAAGACTTTAGGCGATAGCTGATTGGTTTTGCGAAACTCTAGACAGCGGGGATAGGCAGCTAATTCTTGTAAGATTCGTCGATCGGCACTGGAACGATCGATTAATCGAGCATTCGGAAAGTGTTGTTTAAGTGCTGTGATCTGTTCAGTTCCTAAAGTTCCATCATCGTGAATACAAAGCGCATAGCGGCGATGTGAAGCTGCATAAAACGACTTCAACGCCCACACGAGATTGAGCCAATCTTTTGCCGAAGTTAGGACATGAATTTCGCACTGGAGATCATCGGTTTGAACGATCGCTTCAGTTTGCAGGATCTTCGGACGAACCACATCGCGCCAATATGCTGTTCCTAGCCCATGCTCATATTTCTGTCTTAGATTGAGAACTAAACCGCCAATTGACATCATGATTCCCTTATCCTGCTGTTGTTGTCCCGACCATTTGTTTGAGGAAGCGTGCAACCTGCTGTTTGACCGTTTTGGGTGAGTTTGAGCGTGCTGCATTCACGGTTGCGGTGAGTTGGATTCTCAATTGTTCACCTTCGGATCGAAGTCGATCGCTGACTTGAAGAATTCTTGTAGTAACTAACGCCTGATCTTGCATCAACTTTTGTAGCTTCTCTTCGAGTTGATCAAACTGGTCAAACTCAAGCCCTAAGTCTTCTAGATTGTGATCAGCGAGTAGTCTTCTTACTTTGTCGTCGTACAAAATGGCGATAAAAGGAACACCAATTTGTAGAGCAAAAATCGCAGCATGAAACCGAGTTGCAATCAAACATCGACAGCGGTAAAGCGGCTCGATCGAGAATTCTTGAGGCACAGGATGAAATCCCAAGGTGCGAAAAAGATCCGCATCGTGATTTTTACCAAATCTCAGCGGGAATGGAACAAGATTCTCGATCGCGCTAAACGCCTCTTGCCAATCAAGCGGGTCGTAACCTTGTGGATGCTTCGATGCAATGCTCAGCGCGATCGATTGATCCATTTGTGCTGAATCTCTCAATGGATAAGGAATCATCCAAGTCAGATCCGGCATTACTTTCGCTTTGGGATGACAGTCGAGAAGAGCATGACTTTTGCGATCGCGCACTGCAAAAATTTCAGCATGCTCAACCATCCACATTAATGCTGGCTTCAGATTGGCGTTGAGTTCATTAATTCCCAATCCCACCACACCAAACGGTTTGTTGCTTTTGGTGAGCCAGTGAATTGTATCTGCCCAAATTCCAACTTCTGCCCAAACCAGTCCACCTCCCCCGATTAAGACAAAATCAAACCAGTCTAGATCCGGCGGAGTCTGGTTGTGCGGCAGTAGCACTACCGTATGAGGATACAAAGCGTGAACTAAAGCTTGTCCTAAGCGATCGTCTCCATAGTTGAGATGATGGTAGTAACCAAAAACGGCAATTTTCATCCAATTATTTTCATCCAATTAACTGTGAGGGCTAGGTGAACTCAGACGACGATGTTTGATCGCAAGCAGCCAATTCCAACAAGTAGCAGCGGTTTTTTCACCCACCAAGACGATGATGAGCGCCCAGTAGCTTTTCGGAGTGAGAGGATGGCTAAATAGGACTCTGAACAGATATTTCAAGCTCGATCGCCAAAATCCGGAACGATGTGCCAAAATTAACCATCGACAATAGGATTCATACGGAGAGTAGTAGACAGATGCGATCGGACAAGTCGGTGCAGGCTGCATTACACTACCTGGGTAGGTTTGGCAAAGCTTGTCCTGGATCGCTCTAATTTTCGCCTGATTGCGAGTGTGCGTGATGCTGCTTAAGTGCCACCGATAGTTTAATAATCGCTCCGGCAAGTTAGCTAAAGTTCCGATCTGCGAGAGTTTCAAGAACAAATCAATGTCTTCGTAATGATAGTCTTGAGTGTATCCGTCCACTGCTTTGACGCTCTCGGTTCGCATCATAACGGTAGGATGACACAATCGAGGACCAGTCCAACTTAGAAGCTCTGCCAAAATGGTGTCATGGTCTTGGCTAACTTGCGGTAAATCGATCTTGTCATTTTCTGGGTCAATGACGGTAATGGCAGTCCCCAGCACAACACAAGTCGGATGCGCCTCTAAATAGGCAACTTGTCGTTCAAATCGTTCTGGATGAGCAATATCATCAGCATCCATTCGTGCAATGTACTTGCCTTGAGCGAGACTCACGCCTTTTTGCAAGGTACGACACAATCCCATATTGACGTGATGCGAGAGTTGAACTCTCGCATCTTGCTGAGCAAATTGAGACGCGATCGCGAAACTTTGATCAGTCGAACCATCATCGAGCAGAATTAGTTCAAAATTCGAGTAGGTTTGTTTGAGGATGCTGTCGATCGCAGATTTTAGATATTTTTCTGCGTTGTAGACCGGAAATAACACAGAAACCAAGGGGGGCTGAATGCTCATAGCGTTTCGCCAATCTTTGCTAACGTTAGTTCTGAAAGCGCAAGAAAATCACGGCTGAGGTAAGGAAGCAAAGGCTTTACACAGGTTGCGGTCTGAGTTCCATAAATTGACCTGAGATAGAACAAAGAACTACTCAACGTCGAACAACAAAGCGCAATGTTTCCGTTTGCAAGTAGTAGCTCGATCGGGAATTTTTGCTCTGCGGTAAGCGCGATAATGTGATCCGAAGAAATCTGATCGGTGATATCTGGCAGGAGTGGATGACGCGATCGTGGATGTTCTTTCCAAAGAATCATATAGCCTTGATCTCTGGCTTGCTGCATTGCTTCAGCGAAAACATTCACTTCCGCTTCTTTTGGAAACGAAGAGAGATGGCTTAGATTCGACCCCAGAAACAATGCAACTTTTCGATCGGGTTTATCTTGGTAAAAATTGCAGTTGAGCGTGTGATAAAGATGTGAAAAAACTTGCTGGAGCAGTTCAGGTTGAAAATATTCGGTTGGAACTTGCCGGAATGGTTCTGAGACTTCAAGCTGTTGTCCGAGAACCGAATAGAAGGTTTTCACTCGACTGAGATGCGATCGCTTTACACCCGTCATCCAGTTTAATTCTCCTGAAACAAGCTGCTGCATCCAAAACAGCGAAGTCAAGCATGATTTTTTGGGGGCATCAAGCTGAATTTTAGGCAAATTGAGCAGATATTGAGCAGGCGCATAGGTATGCAGTCCATCTTCGTACAGAACTAATTGAGCCGATGAAAATAAGTCAGCAAACAATCGCTCATCTAGAAACTGAAGCTTACACAGCCAAAGTTCATCGACTTGAGCAGAATATGCGAGACCCAATGCGTTCAGAATCGGTGAGATTGAGGATTGTGAACGCTGCCGCTCTTCAGCATTCCAAGAACCGGGCGACCATTCAATCGCGATCGCACTTTTCCAGTTCCAAAAGTTTTGACATTGCTTCAGTACGAAATCTGCGAGTTCAAAATTACCTGTTTTGCGAGTGTAAACCACAAGGAAATCTTGATACTCTGAACCGGGATGTTGCGATCGTTCTTGCCACATCCCAGCCGTCACCATACAGAGTTGCCAGATACCATTCACCAATGCAATTCGCGTTTTCATAGCCAAGGCTCTAACTGCTCAAGTGCGAACCAAAAGCCCTCACCTTCGTTTTTGTGTCCTTGCCAAATTTCTGGAATAAATGATGCTTGGGGAGCCGTTTTATTGAGATCTTCAGCTAAGGCTGGAAAATCAATCTCGCCTTCGTGAATTTGAAGTCCTTCCCCATCAATCCCTTGAGCATCGGCAACATGAAGATGAGCGACATAGGGACCGACTTGCTCGACAAATTGCTTAAACGACCATTTGTGATGGGTGCAAGCAAGCTTAGAGTGGGACACATCTAGACAGATTCGATAGTTGTGCGTTTGGCAAAATTCAGCAATGTCTTCAGGGGCAACAAACAAATTGTGGTGGCGTTGCCCTCCAAAGTGCCACGGGAACGGCGGCATGGTTTGAGGAATGATTTCGACACCCGTTGCATCGAGTTGAGCAAGACTGTCTTGTAGGAGATCATATCGCTGTTGGCGCTGCGATCGCGCCAGTGGTGCATCGATCGTAAAGCCGCCCACATTGGTCACAATACAAGGACGAGTGGCACGTTTGAAATAAGGTTTCAGCGATCGCGTAATGTCGATGACTCGTTGAAGTTCCGCGATCGACTGTTGCCGATAGTCCGAATCAAGCGAACAGAGATCGAGCAAATGATCCCCAGCAAAGAGTTCCGGCGCATGAACAACAAAGTCTAAGTCGTGGGGAGCATCAAAGTATTGATTGATGTCTTGTTCTAAGTCTTTGTAGCTAAGATGAAACTCTAGCAGCGTGAGGTTCGTTTTTCCAATCAGGCGTTTGAAGTCGTGATAGCGCACAGGAAGACCCCAGGGACGCTTAAAATCATACGATCGAGCTTCAACCCGAATCGCATCCAAGTCGCTTGGGAAAAAGAAATCTCCGGGTTTGAACGATCGACGCGCTGTTTGACCAATCAATTCCGATTTGCGATTCGGTTGTAGTCCCCGCCCTGGACTTTTAACTTCGATCATGTCTGCTGTGATTACTTGCCCTGGTTCTATAGCACAATTGATCACAAGGCTTTTGGCTAACGTTTCCCGGTTCATCAGTTCCCCTTGACTGAGGTGACGTTCTGAACCATTACCCATCGAAGACTCAACTTGACGAATGCCTTCCACTAGCATCGCAAACTCATCTGGAAGCAAACTAACCTTGTGATCGTTGCCTTCCATGTTTTTATCTAGCGTGAAGTGCTTTTCGATTACTTTTGCACCTTTCGCCACTGCCGCGATCGCGACATAAATGCCGCGCTCGTGACCGGAATAACCGATCAGACAATCACCGATTTCTTTTAAGCGATCGAGATAGTTCAGATGCACGTCTTTGAATGGAGCCGGATACGTCGAATTACAGTGCAATAGAACATACATCGCTCCCAGACGCTTCAATAAAGCAGCGGCTTGAACAATTTCTGCTTCGTCTGACATTCCTGTGGAGCAAATCAACGGCTTTCCAGTTTTTGCTAGCGCCGTTAATAAATCATGATTTGTCAAATCTGCCGAAGCCACTTTATAAGCTTCCATGCCATAGTCTTCGAGCACAGCAAGACTTTCTAAATCCCACGGCGTACACATTGGGATAATGCTCTTAGCTTTGCAATAGTCGAAAGCCTCGAACATTTCTGCGGGTGTGAGTTGAAAGCGCGAGAGTAAATCGAGCGTATACTGTGAGCCTAAATCTTCACTCACATCATTCGCGTTTCCAGCGTTGTGATAGAGCGCTTTCATGTCGCGCATTTGGAACTTGGCGCAGTTCGCACCTGCCAAGACTGCTTCATCGATTAACTGTTTGGCTAGATCTAAGCTGCCATTGTGATTGTTGCCGATCTCAGCAATGATGAACGCTGGGGAATTGGCATCGATCGTGAAGTCGCCGATTTGAATGCTGTCTTGTTTGCGACACGCGATCGCAACTAAACGCCGATTCTGATCCAGCAGCGGAATGAATTCGATATCCTTAGAAAAGTAAGACTGTATCTTTGCTGGATCTTCGGTGTGGTCGGCAAACTTAAACGTCTTATTGGTAATGCGGGAAATCGGTTGATTGAGGTTGATATTGTCTTGCGTGACTAACCAGCGGCGAAAATCACCATCAGTTAATACGCCCTCTAGCTCACCGGATTCTGTAACTGAAAAGATAATGCGGCTTTTGTTGTCGCTGATTTTCTTCAGCGCGTTAATGATATCGTCTTCCGCGAAGACAATATACTTGGACAGATTTCTATCGATGATCATTGGGGTTGTAACTGTTGGGTGAGCAGAAATTCGATGTATTCAAAATCAGCGATCGAGTCAATCTCCCAGCTTTGCTCTTCACGCATCACAAACAGGGAAATTTTGCCGCCTAAACGATTCCCTAGTTCTTTCAACACCCACGGCTTGAAGATGTAGATCGAACCGTTCTCCATAAACTGCGGATTCATGTCTTGGCGACGTTGACGGTTGCGATAGTCATAATTAATCGATTTTGCGACACCATCCACTTGCTCCCAGAGAAATCGATGGGTTGGAGTGACCGATAGCAATGAGTCCGATTGCTCAGAGCGTAATTGCTCGATCGCTCTGTCTAAATCGGCTCCCGTTCTCAAGGGCGAAGTGCATTGCAGAAAAACAATCAGTTCGGGTTGAACTCCTGATTGTTCAATTTTGGTTAAAGCGTGTAACAATGCCGATTCTGAAGAAGCAGTATCCCCAGCAATTTCAGCAGGACGATCGATAATTTCTGCACCGTACTTTGAGGAAATTTCTGCAATCTCTGGATCATCAGTGGAAACATAAACGCGATCGACAAGCTTTGATTCTTTTGCATCTAGGATTGAATGAGCAATCAAAGGAACATTCATCAAACAACGAACATTCTTTCTGGGAACTCCCTTTGATCCTCCACGGGCTGGAATAATTGCTATGTTCGTCACTGAACTACCTCGTTTATCTGAGCGCTTCATCGATCAAGTGTTGCCAGCACTTCTGTGGGTGAGCAAGTAATATTCTTGAGGACTCGAAACACATCAGGGCGAAGATGCTGGTTTTTGATTTCTTGCCGAAGCAAACTTGCAGGAATACATCTCTTCTCAAGACCTGCTTTTAATAATGAGAAGAAAAACAATTCCTGCTTTGGATCGGGATGCTTCTGATAAAGTTCAGGTTCGCCATGAAGCAGAATGTTTTTCATTCTTCCCAACATCTTTCTTCGGCTGTTTTGGTTTCTGACCTTGAGTAGTTTTTGCAGCCGTCTCTCTTGGATTTCATCTTTTCTAATGTTGTCCATGTTCTTAGCTTTGAAAGGTAGCCCAGTCTTCCAAGGCTGTGTAATTTGCCGCGTGTTGTGCAGTAGCTTAGTTTGCTTGGTCAACGTATCATAATCATTCCAGACTTCATCTAATACGCCGATGCTGCTTGGATCTTCTGTTTTCAGAGCAATACAGTCCTGAATATCAACTTCAGCATTAAATATCTGATCGACCAGATTTTCCCATTTCCAATGCTTTAGTTTCTCGCAATCCAGCAGCATTACACTAGAGTTGTATCCTTTCTCTCTACCGAATTTTCGACTTAAAATTGCTTTGTCGCCCATGTCTTGAATGAACAGTTCATAGATATCTGAAGTGGCGAAAATGTCTGGGTCAGTCAAAATTGCTTTTCCTTGGTAACCCATCAACTGAGGGACTAAGAACCGAAGCGGAAGAAACGACTGAGGAACATCTTTATACCATGCGGCTTCTTTGCCAAATCGAATACAGGTTTTTCCGTGTTTTTGCAATAAATGGGGGTAATCTTCTAGCTGAATGATGCGAATATCAAACTGTTCGAGATGGGTTGAGGCATAGATATGGGAAAACGCTGCAACTTGAGCAGATACAATCTCATGAGCGCTGGTGTGGATGAATAGAACAGGTTTCATTGGATCAACATTGAATCGAAGTATAGATCGAACTGCTTAGGAGATTTATCGAAAACAAATTACCCGCTGTCTTCGGCTTCGCTCAGTCAGCTAGAGATCGCGCCCTGAGCGAAGCCGAAGGGCAGTCTTTCAAGCGGTAAGCTCTTTCGTAGAAATCTCCTTAGTCGCTCACAATATCCCAGGACCTTGGTTGATAAAAGGCAGAGCGATTCATTGGATACTGACTCTCTACAACAAAATGAAAGCTCTCAACAAAATCTAAGGTTGAAAGCAAATTTTGCTTGATGATAATCTTTGCGATGTAAACACCTGGTTTTAGACAAAGAAACGGCATCTTAATCTGTAGCTCATGCGTTCCTGGATGGATCGTGAAAAACTTGTCTTCAGCAGCACTATCGATCGATAAAACAATGTCGCCTTCTCCGCCTTGCTCAGAAATCAGCAGGTACAGATTCACTTGTTCGAGTTTCTGGTGCGCTTGACATTTAACACAGAAACTCATTTCCATTCCAGTCATCAAAGTTTGTAAGATTTTCCCTGCTGAGTTCTTGAAAAAGAGCGACGTGATATCTAGTCCGTAGCTATTTTGCCGAGATTTTGCCGGGAGATGAATGCAGTTAATTTGTGTTGGGGTTGATTCAACAAATAAGTCTCGCTCATATTGATTGATAATTGAACTCACACTACCTTGATCAACCAATTTTCCGCCTGATAGATAGACCGCAGTTTTACAAGAGGTAAAAATAACTTGAGAATTATGAGCAACTAGAATAAAAGACACACCTTTCTCACGGAGTTTCGCAAGTCTTCGGTGGCACTTTTGGCGAAATCTAATGTCTCCGACCGCTAACACTTCATCAATTAGCAAAATCTCCGGTTCTGTATGAATTGCACTGGCAAATCCTAACCTAGCTGCCATTCCAGAACTATAAGTCTGCACCGGAGAATCGATCGCATCTCCAATTTCTGCAAACTCAACCACACGATCGAACCGTTGATCAATCTCTTCTTTGGAAAGCCCCAAGATCGACATATTCGCATAGATATTTTCGCGCCCCGTCAAGATCGGGTTAAATCCTGCTCCCAATGCAATCAGCGGTGCAACTCGTCCTTTGACGTTAACAGACCCAGCATCCGGTTTAATCAGACCTGCAATGATGCGAAGCAAGGTTGATTTTCCGCTGCCATTTTTTCCCACGAGTCCCAAGGCTTCACCGCGTCGGAGTTGGAAGCTAACATCTTTGAGTGCCCAAAACTCTTTGGGTCTTAGCTGGTGGCTTTCTTCACGAAATCCAAGCAGATCGCTCGTCATATCCTGAACACCATAAAGCAACGATCGCTTTAAGTCCCGACAAAATCGCTTCGATACATTATTGACTGAGAGCACAACATCGCGATCTCGCACTTGAGATTGTTCTGGAACCACTTTTTCGATAGCTTTCATGCTGAGTTATGAGCTAATTCTTTCAACAACATAGGGAAGAGCAACGCGATACATCACCCAAGCGAGTAGTAATCCCACGATCGCAATTCCACTCACAATCCAAAAGCCTTGGGGATTTGACAAAATGCCTGTGGTTGCTAACTCTCGTATCGTCACTAACAAGGGCGTAACCGGATTCAGATTCACGATCGTGGCAAAGTTACCGGAAGTCGGAACTGGATAGACCACAGGCGTTAGAAATAACCAAGGTCCAGCGATGAGCGGAATGATTTTGGCAAAGTCGCTGTAGAGTGCCGCCAAAGGAGCGAGAAATAGCCCGATCGCGGTTCCGAGGCATACCAAATGAATCAGTGCAACCGGAGCAATCAACACGCTCCAACTGACCGGAATCCGAAACCAGAGAAAGACTCCGATCAATAAGATGAGCTTGATGCCGAAGTTGAAGAAGACTTCACCAAGTTTGGAAAGCACGATCGCTTCACGCGGAAAGTTGATTCGAGCCATCATTGATTTTGAAGCGGAGACGGCTTGAATCGGTCCGTTTAGAGCTTCTAGAAAGGTTTGCCAAAGCGCCGTACTCAGCATCACATAGGCAGGATAAGGAATGTCTGTTGTGCCAATGTTGAGGACTTTAGAGTTTGCCGCGAAGGTGAATCCTAAAGCAACAATAATCGGGGGGATAAATGCCCAAGCAATACCAAGAAAGGATTGACGATATTGAGCGCTGATGTCTCGGACCAAGAGCCGCCATGCTAACTCTCGTGAGGCAAGTAGGTCATACCACATCTTTTGCAGAAAGATCGGTCCGGGTTGGCGAATCCAACTGCTCGATGTGTAAGTGATATCGAATCGATCGCGGATTGAGGATTTAGAGGAACGCGGTTTGGTGCGCTTCATTGAGAGGGATAAAGAGAGGGGCAAAGACGGGTAAGAGTGGAATCAGGTGTGATGTCAATTTAGTCACACGTTCTCTGTCATTCGACCTTCTAGGAGCCAAAAAACTGACGAGAAGGTTACGGTGGAGAGGCTGAGATCAAGCTGACCATCAAAGCCCACTCCTGGAAATGAACGTTAGCTAATTGTTTGAGCAGATTTCGTAACTTACAACATCCATGTATTCTTTACAACTTCGTAGACTCGGATCAGGAGGAAAATTGAGATTTTCTAAGCAATATTGCGATCGACATTGCTAAGTTTTTTACACGTCGCCTTCAGTCTTAGCTTGCAGATTTGCGTTTCACGATCGCCATTGCAATGTAGTAATAGATCGTGAACAGAATCGTCGAAAAGATTTGTCCTCCCCAAGGACCATGCCAAAACTCAAACGAAGATCGTCCCCAATAAGCCTCAGATGCTGCAAGTAACATAATTCGAGGTACATTTGCGACGAATGCTAGAACAATCCCGATCGCAATCATTAGTGTGATTTTGATTGGACTTTGTTTAAGAAACAATCCCAGCACGAAACTAGCAACCGCTAAAATCGATGCCATGTCAAAGCCGCTACAGCCCCAATTCACATCGACCGTTTTACCTGCCAGTGTGATAAAGGTTCCGTTCTGAATCGCAGGATGACCGATCAAATTGAGTCCCCCAGATCCCCCCCATGCCATAAAGTTTTCGAGCATTCTGGGCGGGGTGAACACTTGCCACAGGGATTTTGCAACCGCAGTCGGTTGGGGAAATAGTCCGAGTCCAATCAGCGCGATCGGTAATGGATAGCGACGAAAGAAAGGCAGTCCCCAACTGCTTAGCGCAATTCCAATCAGAATCAGGATGAGGATCAATCGCTGTGCCCATTCCGAGAAAAAGCCCAACGGGGATAAAACCATTCCACAGCCGATTAGAATGTGTCCGAGTAAGCGATCGTCTTCAGAGGCTTCGAGAACTTTAATTTGCTTTCGTTGTTGCCAAAGACGATAGCCACCAAGTCCAAGCATGATTGCCATCAAACTACTTGCTGAACCGTGAAAGGATCGAACAATTAAGTTGAACAACCAGACCGGAAAATAAGCAACGCCAACCAGTATTCCTCCTGCAACGAGACGAGTATGTGCGGTCTTATTACTGATTCGCCAGAGATCATGCGCGATCGCTTTTATCTTCAAAGAGTTGATCGCGCTTGCTTTTTGCCAGTTCATGATGATACCTTCAAACCGCAATTAATTCTTGCGGCTGAGTTGCAGTCCAATTCGCCCTAAACCGAGTAATCCTAAACCGACCACAGCTAAGTTTCCAACGGTCGAAGCGCCTGTTTTGATTACCGTTCGTTTAGCATTTTGCTTGATGGTTGAAGCTTGCCCGTTCAGTTGATTGGAGACTCGCTTAATGTCTTCTAAGGTGACATTTGCACCGAGCGCAGTTGGATTGGCTTGAGCATTTCGCAGTTGGGTTTGCAGTTGGGAGGCTTGGGAATCGATCGTGGAAACGGCTTGCTGTTGTAAGGACAAGGTATCGCTGATCGCAAGAAAGCAAGACAGTAGATAGATCACACCGATCGCTAAACTAAAGGTCGATAACTGTCTGAGCCGACGACGTGCGCCAATGCTGCCAAAAATGGTCAGTGCAACTCCCAGAATGAGAATTAGACTTCGATCGCTAAATTGTTGCAGAAAGCCGACGCGCCATTCGATGTTGCCAAGTTGGGGAGGAAGTAGCACGATCAGCATATCGATCGCGAATCCAACCAAGCAGACAAGCCCTACAACTTGAGCGATACCTTTACCTGTGGGAGCCGATGAAAGTTTCTGAGGTGCGGTGGAAAGAGAAGCCATAAGAGATGAAACCGATAAACAGTGGAGTGTGAAGAGACGAACTTTGATAGTGCCGCTCTGAGAAATGCAGAAGATTTGTACATTCTCAGAGCAGCAAATTAGAAGAAGACTAGACGAATTAAGCCTTGACTTCTACCGTTTCTGGTTCTGCTTCAGTCGATGCTTCACCTTTGCGTTTGCGAAGAGCAGCAACACCGAAGCCAATCACACCCGGTAAGAGTGCTGGAGTCGGAACCGTTTGCACCTGAACGTTAGCCGTCCCTTGCAAAGACTGACTGACTTTGAGAGTACTAACCGTCGCTGTGCCAATGGTCTCATTCGTATTGTTAATCCCAACAGCACGTAATGTTCCAGTCAGCGGCGATTCAGTCGTTCCAGCAAAGTTGAACACATTGTTTCCTGTAAAGCTACCTGTGAAAGTGGCAGCATCTAAGTCAAAGAACACGGATCGACCGGCTAAAGTCAATCCACGGATGAACTCAGAAGTCGCAACAGAGGTAAATGTAGAGGTACTGCTTACCCGATTCAGAGTCAAGTTTTTGAGAATTGGAGTTCCCGCTAAGTCAGTCAATTCACCTTGTTGTCCCGACAGCGTGAATGTGCCTGTGTCAAACTTGACTGTAAATGTGTTGTTATTGATCCGTTGTCCGGTGATTCCTGTCCCGTTGACGACAAAGCCACCAGGAGCGAGACTGAGCGCATGAGCAGGTGCTGTGAAAGCAGGCATCGCTACAGCACCACCGATCGCAAGCACGCCTGCAACCGCAGCATTTAAACTAATGGATTTGAGACTCATTATTTTTGCTTACCTTAGTTGTGAAAGGTTTCCGTGAATGACTAAGTGAACTAAATTCGCTATCAAAGATCGAAGGAGTAGAGGTCTACTTCTATTCAGGTCAACGAAGGCAATTGATCGAAATCATGTTTCACCTTCGACTCCAGGCAGAGTAACTGAGTTACTGAATCTCGATAGCGTGATGCACGGGTGGTAGAAACAAAACACCTGATCCTCTGGGTGGAAACCACGAAGCGTTGCTGATTTCCTTGCCTGAATTCTAATCAAAAATTTTACATAGATCTAAGTTAAGCCATCCCTGAATTTACTGAGCTACTTGTTGCAAAAGACGATCGCACAATGATGTAGTCGTTCAACCTCAAGAATGCTTGAACTCGTCACGAAACCAACCATCCTGAGCGCTTTGGTGATATTGCTCCGATCGTCCAAGCAGTCATTACCGTGACAACACTGAAAGACACGAGCGTAATTTCACTGAAACGAATTACGCGCTTCATCAAGTCAATCCGGACAAACTGAGCGGCGTAGCGTAAAAAATTTGACCGTTGTTGCCTGAGTTCGAGCAGCTTCACAGAGGAGCTGACCCAAGACTGTAGAATCGATCGTATTAGCAAATCAAACCAACGTGAAATCATGAGAGTTCGGGGGCGAGAATCGACAACGTTAAATACCCTGAAACTCGATCGTAAAACCGCTTTGTCGAGTGGTAATATGCTGGACTCTAAAGAGCTTGACGAGCGGATAGATGCTTGACAGAAGGCACTGCACCAAGTTGAAAAATCCCAAGATTTTCTAAAGTCACGATCGCAGGAAATCATCTAATTTCAATTCAGTATAAAGGAAATTATTTGATACTGCTGATGACGAGAGAAAATTTTATCCAGATTTTTCGCTCCGTGATTTCACAAGTGCCAACTGAAACCAGTATACGGATAACCCCTCGAAGTGATCCACGATCGTGTTTTTACACACTCTTTCTTTATTTTTGCCCAGTCTTTGTAAGCAATCAGTGAAGAGACAGCGATTCTACGTGGCTAAACCGCATTACAGCAGGAATCTTCATCACTCACCCACAACGGCTCTACGCCAATTCCAATCAGGATTTTCAGCAAAAAAATCTCCGTATCCGTATTGATCACGACTCATGTTTTTACGTAGGGAGTCCTGATTCTATCAGCAAAGGATGTATAGATTAGGTAGTGACTTGCTGTTATCCTCTTTGCCCTGATACCCCGATGCGCCTCCTCACTCTGATACAGCTTTCTACCGCCGCAACCTGCCCGGTTTTGTTGCTCACTCTTTCTAAGGTAGAGAGCCAGCCTGTCAATTCTGCCGATTCCTCAAATCCTAAGCCCGATCAACCGATTCAAGCCAAACGTCCTGCTCCAACGATCGCAACTCCAATTCCGACGTTTGCCACCCTGACTCCGTTTACCATTCCGCAATTTAGCTCACCACGCATCACTCCAGCGCCCAAAGTGCAAGCAGATTCGCCTCAAACAAAATCCGCTGCAAAACCCACTGATCCATTAATTCGGACGAATTTTACCTGGGATGAACTGGTTGAGCGCTCTTTACCTGCCTCAGTGTTAAACCGCCCTGCCTCCAAGCCGAAACAGACTCAAACTCCAAAGCGCGTCGCAGCCCCATTACCCACCCTAACGCCCCCTGCGATCGCAACTCCAGTCGAAACCCCAATCCCGATCGAGACTCCCTACGTACTCGGAACCGGAGACACAATTCAACTCACCGTCGTGAACGTGCCAGAGTTCAGTGGACAGCAGCAAGTCGGAACCGATGGCTCAATCATGCTTCCGGTGATCGGTCGAGTCGGAATTGCAGGAATGAGTGTCCTAGAAGCCGAAGCCACGATCGCCAAACAACTCTCCCGCGAACTGCGTCGTCCTCGAATCTTGCTCACGGTGCTCAAATCGCGACCGCTGCGAGTGGGCATTGCTGGAGAGATTAAGCAGCCCGGATTCTATACCATGTCAGCCGCAGATGCGATTCAAGCTCCGAGTATTGCACAGGCGATTCAGCAAGCAGGAGGAGTAACGCTCTCAGCCAATCTGCAACGGGTTGAAATTCGGAGACGCGATCGCGAAAAAGGCGTACAGAAAATCGTTGTCAATCTTTCAGACATTGCTCAAACCGGAGATCTCAGTCAAAACCTTGCACTGCGCGATGGGGACTCGATCTTTATTCCGACTGCGGATAGTATCGATTTAGCCGCAATGGGACAACTTGCAGAATCGAATCTTGCCACCACCGGACAAGTAATCAATGTAGCGCTAGTGGGTGAAATTCTGCGACCTGGAGCTTACAAGATGGAAGGCAAAGAGGGCGGCAGTCGTCCAACCCTAACGCAAGCAATTCAGCAAGCAGGTGGAATCACAACCGATGCAGATTTACGCCAAGTCCAAGTGCGACGGCTCACCCGCAGCGGCAAACCTCAGTTGATCACGCTGAATCTGTGGCAATTGATTCAACAAGGCGATCTCAGCCAAGACTTACTCCTGCAACCTGGAGATACGATCCGTCTAGCAAAAGCGCCAGAAATGAGCGCTGAAGAACTGATTCAACAAGGAAATGCAAACCTTTCACCGACCGCAATTCGCGTCAATATCATCGGTGAAGTCAAAGGAGGCGGAGCCGCGCAACTTCCGCCAAACTCCACATTGAATCAAGCGATCTTGGCGGCGGGTGGACTCGATCGACGTTCCGCCAAAACTGTAGAACTCATTCGCCTTAATCCCAATGGAACCGTTATGCGTCGATCGATTCGCATTGATCTCAGTCGGGGCATTGATCCGGTCAACAATCCGGTACTGCGAAACAATGACGTGATCGTTGTCGGTCGATCTGGTTTAGCAAGGTTCTCAGATGGGGTTTCTGATCTGTTATCACCGATTTTCCGTCTGCTTCCACTCCAATTCCTGTTCTGACATGATGCACCCTTCCCAGTCGAACTCGCTATCTACCACACGCAACGGCAGCACCCCTGTTAAACCTCCTGCGGTTTCCCCACCGGGTTCTGATCCGAACAAAGATGAAAAAGATTTTCGGCAGTATCTTCAAATGGTACGGAGACGATGGCTTGCGATGTCTACGGTCGGCATCGCTGCCTTGTCGTTTTTTGTTTGGAGAACTTTAACTACTCCGTCAGTCTATCAAGGTGGCTTTCGATTGTTAGTCGAGCCGATCAATCAACCGAACCGCAATATCTCGAATCTCACAGGCGATCGACCTGCTTC
This sequence comes from Leptolyngbya sp. AN10, assembly GCF_050565645.1. Classification (NCBI taxonomy): domain Bacteria; kingdom Bacillati; phylum Cyanobacteriota; class Cyanophyceae; order Leptolyngbyales; family Leptolyngbyaceae; genus Leptolyngbya; species Leptolyngbya sp. AN10. Next base: position 245,407 of record NZ_JBNXVP010000002.1, on the reverse strand, counting down.
TGAAGACTATGACTATGACACTCAGATTCAGATTTTGCAAAGCCCTGACCTGCTGGCTAAAACAGTCGAACAGTTAAAACCGTTGCAGCCTCAGCTTAGCTATGGACTGCTTCGGAGTGGGTTAACCATTAAGCGCGTTCCTCGAACCAAGATTCTCGAAATTCAGTACCAAAGCGGCGATCCGGGTGAAATTCGTGCAGTTTTAGAACAGTTAGTCAAAGACTATTTAGCTTACAGCGTCAACGAACGGCAAACCGATCTCAATCTAGGACTAAAGTTTGTTGAATCGCAAGTCACGACGGCTCAAGGTCGAGTTGATCAATTGCAGCGACAACTTCAGGCATTTCGCCAAAGCTATCAGTTAATCGAGCCAGATAGTGCGGGGAGTCGAGTGGTCGAACAGAGCGACCAGGTTAAACAACGTCGATCGACCTTAGAGCAAGAAATTAGAGGGGTCAGATCTTCGATCGAGAGTTTACGCGGCGAAACAGGTGCCATCTTAGCCCTGCAAAACAGCCCGACCTATCAAGCTCTAGTTCAGCAACTCCAAGGAATCGAATCGAAAATTGCTTTAGATACGACTCGGTTTGGCAATGAAAGTGCTGCGATTCAGGATCTCAAAGACAAGCGAGAAAATCTACGGGTATTGTTGCGGGAAGAGGCAAAGAAAGCCGTTGGACTGAAAGCAGCAGAACTGCTCACCCAACTTCAAGGATTAGAAACCCAGCAGCAAGCTCTGATTACCTCAGAACGATCTTTGAATCAAGAGTTTCAGCAACTTCCGATCCTTTCACGACAGTACACCGATCTGCAACGAGAATTGAAGATTGCAACTGCGAGCTTAGAGCGATTTTTAGAGACTCGTGAAAAGCTACAAGTTGAATCTTCTCAGAAAAAGCTTCCTTGGCAAGTAACGCAACCGCCCTCTACTCAAGCAAGTTTAGTGTCTCCAAATGTGAGTCAAGATTTAGCCACTGGTGTAGGAATGAGTGTAGCACTGGCGATCGGGGCTGCTTTGCTTTTAGAAAAGATTGATACGAGCTATCGCAATCTTGGCGATCTGAGAAAAGCCTCTAGTGTGCCGATTCTCGGTCAGATTCCGCATGAGCCAATGATTCAGACTGAGCGTGAATGGCAACTATTCCCGAAGAGGGGAATTAAAAAGTCGAAAAAAGGCAAAAAGAAGCGGCTCAAACGCCTCGAAGATCGAGGAACGGTTCTGTCTCTGCCGATTACTTCTTTTCATGAAGATGCTGATCCAGAAGATGTTTCTGAGTTTTCAGAAGCGTTTAGGATTCTCAGAGCCAATCTCCAGCAATTGAATCCAAGCCATCCTGTAAAGTCGATCGTGATTAGTTCTCCGGTTGTGGGCGATGGTAAATCGACGGTAGCGCTTTATCTTGCACAAACGATCGCGGAGATGGGGCAGCGGGTGTTGCTGGTAGACGGAGATTTTCGTCGATCGCAGCTTCAGAAAGGATTGCAATTACCTAGCGCTCAAGGTCTGAGTGAAGTCTTGCTTGAGAATGTCGAGTTGCAAGAACTGATTCAACAACCGTTTGCCGATCTGCCCTTTCATGTGTTGACGAAAGGCAGCAACGTTTCTAATCCGGTGCGGGTATTGACTTCTCCTCGAATGCCTGAGCTAAAACAGGACTTAATGCAGTCGTTTGATTTTGTGATTTATGATGCGCCGCCCCTGGATGACATTGCGGATGCAATGTTACTCACGCCGCATACCGATGGCTTGCTTTTAGTGGTTCGGCTCCAAAGAACAGAGCGAATGCTTGTCACCAAGACTTTGGACAATCTTACGGTTTCTGGCATTCCTGTTCTAGGAATTGTCGTTAATGACATCTAACCCGAATCCTTTATCGGGTGAATGCGTAATATATCTGTACTTATTTCAGTTAGGACACTTCGAGATCGCCCCCCAGCCCCCAAGTTTCTACCGTGTACACATAAGTCTCTTGCACTTCGTTGTGGTCAGATCGTGCCCCCCAAATCCCCCATTCTGGGGGACTTTGAGCCAGAGAAATTTCTAGAATTCTAAAGCGTTTTCTATCTTCAAAGTCCCCCAAATTTGGGGGATTTAGGGGGCTGAAGCCGATTCAACCGAAGCAAAAACGACTTGTGTATACACAGTAGACCCCCAAATTTGGGGGAGCAAGAGTCTTAAGCCCCCAAATTTGGGGGTTTGGGGGCGACTTCGAGGATGTCTTAATCTAAACTTCTACTGCTATACCAAATCAATCTTTGATTGCAACACAGAATGCCCAAGCGAATTCTATTCGCCAAGGCATTCGTAGCAGATATTTTTCACTCTGGTATCAGAGACATCACTGTATGTTTTCTACCGTAGTGCGATCGCTCTCCCAAAACAGGAACTGTTGCCCACCAATCAGGAAATCGCTTTCAAAAATTAGGAAATCGCTCTCCCAAATGAGGAACTGTTGCTCACCAATCAGGAAATCGCTTCCAAAAATTTGGGAATTGCCTTCCAAAATGAGGAACTGTTGCTCACCAATCAGGAAATCACTTTCAAAAATCAGGGAATTGTCTTCCAAAATGAGGAACTGTTGCCCACCAATCAGGAAATGATGCTCCAAAACGGTTAATTGTTGGCTCGAATTAGTCCTCACCCTCATTCACAGGGTTTGAGAGCAGGTCGTATAAAAGCGCGATCGCTGCATTATCTAATTCCCCTTTGCCCTGAGCAATCAGCGAATCCATTAACGCGGTCACTTGACCACTCCCCAGTAAAGGCACTCCCACTTCTCGCCCAGTCTGCAACACAATGTTCATATCTTTTCGGTGCAAATCGAGCTTAAATCCAGGCTGAAAAGTTCCGTCTAAAATTCGCTGCCCGTGAACCTCTAACACTCGGCTTTGAGCGAATCCACCAAGCAAAGCATCTCGAACTTTTGCAGGATCAACCCCTGATTTTTTCGCTAGTGTGAGCGCTTCTGCAACAGCTTGAACGGTCATTGCGACAACAATTTGATTGCAAGCTTTAGTGACTTGTCCGGCTCCTGCTTCTCCGATGTGAACAATGTTTTTTCCCATTGCTTGCAGGACGGGTAATGCTCGATCGAAGGCTGATTTCTCTCCGCCTACCATGATCGATAACGTTCCTTGTTGTGCGCCAATATCACCTCCAGAAACCGGAGCATCAAGCGATTGAATTTCGTGTTTTTGAAGTTCCGAGTAGATTTTTTTGGAGGTCGCAGGCGCGATCGTAGACATATCGATGAACAACATTCCCGATCGCGCTCCAGATAAAACGCCGTTCTCGCCTAATACAACCGACTCCACATCGGGAGAATCGGGAAGGCAGGTGATCACAATATCGGATTGTTCAGCAACTTGTTTGGGAGAGATTGCGGGCGTTGCGCCTTGGGTAGCGAGTTCGTCGATCGCAGTTATCGATCGATTAAACACAGTCACGCTATATCCCGCTTTTAACAAGTTTTGCACCATTGGTTTCCCCATGATGCCAAGTCCGATGAATCCGATACGTTCCATGTGATTAAATGTGTTGGTTTAAGCGATCGTAAACAGTTGCAAGAGCGGTTTCATCCCCAACATTTCCAGGAAATAGAACGACAGGCAAATTCGGGAATTGAGGATGGTCTTCTGCGGTTCTGACCATCGAAACGCCCGCTAAAACTTGCCCCAAGAGTCGAGCCGTTCTGAGTGCTAGTCCTTTACTGAGAGTATCGTTTGAAGTGATGCCCCCTTTGCTGATCAGAAAACCAATATCGGCTGGAAGACCTTGCAGAATATCCATTAATAATGTTGAAACGGATTCGCCAAAGTTCAATCGAGTTTGGGCATCTTCAAAAGTTAGCTCTTTGCGACTGGTATAAACGACAGGCGTTTTTCCAGCGTTGTGAATTTCGTTGATTTTGTCGATCGCACTCTTTAACAATTCATCATGAGCCGCATCTGATCCAACCAATTGCGCGACTTCGATTTCAACGCCAACCGTTCCCGGAGCTTCGAGCAATTTCTGTAATTGTTCAGTCGTTTTCTTCACATGAGAACCAACGATTACGGCTCCAGGCTTACCTTCTCGCACATATCTTGCCATTTCTGCTTGTGCGATCGGTTGCGCTCCCAAGTTCGCCAGTGAAGTTAATAAACTTGCGGCACTTCTAAATAAAAATCGTTTCCCTTCGGCTGCAACTGTCATCACATCAGATGCAAACCGATCCATATCTGTTTGCGTTTCCGAATCAACCACGCAGCATTGGTTATCGTGTAGCTTTTCTAATCTGGATTGAATGCTCGATCGAATATCGGAGAGCAAAAATCGCTCAACCTGATCCGCCCGAATTCGACCCTGCGTTTTCTCTTCAACGTAATCCGGTAAATAACTGTGCTGATAGCCAAACACCGAATCTTTTGCAAACTCAGTTTCGTGAACCGGAGTATCAACCCCGTTAACCTTTAAATAGTGAATGCTGTCGCGTGTCGTGCGTCCACCTTCAAAAAATGCAGGAACAAGGAAATGAGCATCGAACGAACCGAGTTCTTCCGCGATCGCATCGGTTTCGATCGGGTAATGTCCTCTCAAAGTCGAATCCGATCGACTCACCACCAGAAAATCTTGAACCGATTCTGCCGCGATCGCACTTTTCAAATTACGGCAAACTTCCTGAGTCACCGATTTTGCAGCTTCGGGAGTCATCGCTCTCGTATTTGTTAGCACAAAGAAAATCGGCGCTTCATCTCGCAATCCAATTCTCAAAGTCTCAACATCCCACTGCATGAGAAGCAGGCAACTATGAACCGTTTGCGACCCCGTTGGATCATCATCAAGCACAATGATTTTTGGTTGCATCGTTCCTGCCTCTCAGCGCTATACATCGCTCAATCTACCAGGAAACGGCGATCATGAACGATACGACATTACCGCTGAAGCTGTCTAAGCCCATTGATAGCATTTTGATGCAGTCGAGAATTTCCTGAGTTGCGAGTTAAGTCGATCGCTTTTTGATAATCCGCGATCGCATTCGTCCGATCCCCCATTGCGGCTCTCACTCGCGCCCGATTGTAGTAAGCGATCGGATCATTGGCATTGATTTGCAAAACCTGGTTGTAATCGTCGATCGCGCCTTGCCTATCTCCCATATCAAAGCGAAGATTGCCGCGATTTCCATAGGCTCCAATGTATTCGGGATCAAGTTCGATCGTTTTAGTGTAGTCCGCGATCGCGCCTTTCTTGTCGCCTGTTGCCGCTCGATCGATGCCGCGATTGTAGTACGCATCTGCATAATCGGGCTTCAATCGAATCGCTTGTGTGTAGTCTGCAATTGCACCTTTCCTGTCTCCTAACCCCGATCGCGCATCGCCTCGATTCAAATAAGCCAGCGGATCATTCGGATTCAGCTTCAAAACCTGCTCATAATCTGCGATCGCGCCTCGATAATCGCCCAGTCTCGATCTTGAATTGCCTCGATTCCCGTAAGCTGCAAGAAAATCGGGCTTCAACCGAATCGCTTGAGTGTAATCTGCGATCGCGCCGCGATAATCACCTCTCTGCTGTTTTGCATACGCTCGATCGAACAACTCACTTGGACTCAGTTGAGAAGCAGAAATCGGAGAAGTGGCTGCAATTGTGGGAAATGAAGGAGCTACCGCAAATACCCCGATCGCGAAGATGAATGGAATCGATTTTTTGAGAGTCATCAGTCTTAAGTATGTAATTTACGCACAGCCTAACTCACGTACATCGAAATCCCATTAAGTACGTTTTCCTAATCGCAAAAAATCCCCAGCCTTCGAGAGACTAGGGATTTAAGAAACGAAAAGAACTCAACTATTTGCGAATATCTTTCGCCATCTTACGGAACATATCCATATCTGAAGCTGCTTTTCGACGTTGAGCCGCAGCATCCTCGATCGGAGTCGTCGATTCCGATTCAGGCTTCGGAGCCACAATTTCGACTTTCGCTTGTCCTGGAACCACTCGACCCATTGCCGAAAGCTCTTGGATGTACTCCTTCTCTTCTGGGCTATCTAAAGTTTTAGGAAACGTGCGGCGAATCTTCTTGGAAGCCTTCATGTACTCCAGATTGCCATACGTTTGAGCATCAGTCGCATCTAAAAAGAAAGCAGAATTTTCCTTGGGGGCACGAGCAGGTTTCTCTCTTTTCTCCTGTTTTGGAGGTTCTACAGAAGCGGAATTCGTTGCCTCGTCAGTTGATTTCGATTTTGAAAATAGTCCTCGGATGAATCCGGTCATAAGTCTCCTAACCGCTGCGCGTCGCATTAATCTTAATGATGTTAAATTTTATCAAATTTATGAGTCCCATAGTGTTGTTTTTATTGCGCTTTCGATTGTTAGAAAAAGTTGAGAGATTCTGCTCCCACAAAGAAAATCTGTGACAATAAAAACAGATAGGAACTCTCATCAAGTTCAACAAAACTTAGAGGAGATTTGAAAAGTAGTCGCTCATCGCCTCAATCGCTCCTCGAATGGAATTCGGGGCTATCGGTACAAAATCGATTAAAACCGACTGAAAAGGGTTCTATTCCTCGCTTCCAGTCCCCTTTAGTGGACTTTTTCCCGATAGACCGTGATTTCCAATCACGGGCGGAATGAGATCGCAGCGAAGAGTCTTTCTATACGTTTCAAACATTCTCTTAGGACTCGCCACAAATCAGACCTTCTTTCGATCGAACGATATCCAGAGACCGAGGTTTTCTGGAATCGCCTTCCATACAGTTGAAGCTATTAATACAACACCTTGTTGATCGACCCGCTCCGCTTATTATCTGCTGGAGGATACTTTTATGTTTGCAAAAGTTGGAATCACCCTTGCTTGTCTCGCTACCGTTTCGCTCGCAACTCCAATTCGAGCCGAAAATCCGCAGCACGTTCAACGACTCATCACCACGGGCGAATGTTCCGGGTGTAATCTCGCGGGTGCAAATTTGAAGGAGATCCATGTTCTGGGGGCTGACCTGCGGAACGCAAATCTCGAAGGCGCAAATCTTACGGGTGCAAACTTAGAAGGTGCAGATTTAACGGGCGCGAATTTGAAGAACGCTAATCTCACAGCCGCTTACCTGACCAATGCGACGCTCGATCAGGCAAATCTGACAAACGCAAATCTGTCTGCCGCAAGTTTGATCAATGCTCAAACTTTGGGGGCGATTCTAGATGGCGTTAACATCCAGAATGCAGAAGTCTATGGGAGTGGAATCGCTGCGGGTGGCGAAGATCGTTAACCGCCCCAAACACGATCGAGCACCATTTGCGGTGTGATATCTGCCATTTTTCCAGTGGGAGATTTGATTGCTGTAACTCGATCGCTCTTCGGTAACAGTTTCTCTGGATCAGTTGCGCCAAAGAGTGCAAGCGTAAACGTTTGAGCCGCGATCGCAATGTGCATCGGTGCACTATCGGTACACATCATCAAGCTTGCACCTGCAATCATTGAAACTAACTGACCAATATTTTCGGGTGAAGTCACTTTAATTCCAGGACATAACGCCGCGATTTGAGACACGATCGCGGAATCTTCTTCACCTCGGATTAGCACGATCGGTAAATCTGGCTGCTTCTGCTGAAAGTCCTGAACAATCTTCTGCCAATTTTCTGCGGGGTAAATCTTGTCGATTCCTTTGCGTTGCGAGAGTTGGCTTGCACCTGGATGAATCAGAACATAGCGACCATCTTGCAATCCGAGGCGTTTCCGTTCCGCGTCTGACCATTCAAGATCTTTAGCTGGAACACTAATCGCAACATCAGAAAGCGCTCGTTTGATACCCAATCCTTTCAGCAGATCGTGATACATCGCTGCTGCATATTGATCAGAATTGAGCGGAACAGTTTTAGTAAAGAACGTTTCAGCCGCAGAACCACTCGCATATCCGATTCGAGTACCGATTCCAGAAAGCCACAGCAAGAAGCCAATTCCCCAACGTTGACCGAGTGCGATCGCAATATCGTATTCTCGATCGCGCAAAACTCCGAGCAGATTACTCCAATCGGACAAGCTATTTCTACCTTTGAAATCAAACAAAATCGTATCATTCACCGATTTAGAAATCCGGTATGCGCCCTTTGCTCTAGGTTCAACCACCACATCGATTTGAGCATCAGGATAAGTGGCTTTTAGATCGTCCAGGGTCGGAAAAAAAAGGATTTGATCGCCGATTCCACCTGGAACGAGGGCAAGAATTCTCATAAGACTTAAATATTACGACGCTGCAATTCCGCCCTTATTTTAAGGGAAGAAATCCGCCAAAGAAACTCCGCAATGATGATAAATTCTGTTCGATCGACGAATTTTGAGCAAAAACCAAATAAAAAGCCCTCAGTAGAGAGTTTCTACCAAGGGCAATTTCGCTCAAATCAGGTTCTAGCCGACTGCGGTTGCAGAAAGCGCAGATTCCTTCAACAGAGTCGCCTTATCGGTTTGTTCCCAAGGCAGTTCCAGATCGGGACGACCAAAGTGACCATAAGCCGCCACGTCTTGATAGAAGCGACCACCACGATCGCCGGGAAGCGTCCGCAGTCCGAAAGTTTGAATGATTCCCGCTGGGCGCAGTTCAAAATGCTTCTGAACCAACTCCAACAGAATGTCATCGCCAACCTTTCCAGTGCCGAAGGTTTCGATCATGATGCTGACCGGACGCGCAACGCCGATCGCATAACTCAACTGCACTTCGCACTTGTCCGCCAAACCTGCTGCGACAATGTTTTTCGCGGCGTATCTTGCGGCATAAGCAGCACTGCGATCGACTTTCGTGGGATCTTTTCCAGAGAACGCGCCGCCACCGTGACGGGAATATCCACCGTAGGTATCAACGATGATTTTCCGTCCGGTCAGCCCCGAATCTCCTTGAGGTCCACCGATCACAAATTTTCCAGTCGGGTTGACTAAGAAACGAGTTTCGCTATCGGGTTTGATGTCGATATCCGCGAAACAAGGCTCGACAACGAGCGCCCAAAGATCCGATTTGATCTTTTCTTGAATCGCAGCATCGTCGGTGATATCCCCGATCGTTGCGGTGTGCTGAGTCGAAACCAGAATCGTATCAATTCCCACAGGTCGATCGTCTTCGTAGAGGACGGTGACTTGCGTTTTGCCATCTGGACGTAAGTAGGACAGTTGACCCGTTTTACGAACGGCAGCGAGTTTACGAGAAATGCGGTGAGCCAAACAGATTGGCAACGGCATGAACTCCGGAGTTTCGTTGCAGGCAAACCCAAACATAATGCCTTGGTCGCCAGCCCCGATCGCGTCGAGTGCTTCTGAGCTAAGATGTTCGCGGCTTTCTTGAGCGGTATCAACGCCTTGAGCGATGTCCGGGGATTGTTCATCAAGCGCGACCATCACAGCACAGCTATTCGAGCTAAACCCGTTTTCTGCACCTGTATAGCCAATTTCAGCAATTTTCTTCCGAGCGAGGTCGATGTAGTTGACGTTTGCTTTCGTGGTGATCTCACCTGTAATGAGAACCAATCCAGTGTTTACAACTACTTCCGCCGCCACCCGACTGCTCGGATCTTGGCTTAACAACGCATCCAAAATCGTATCCGAAATCTGATCACAAATCTTGTCTGGGTGTCCTTCAGTGACGGACTCAGACGTAAAGAAATAACGACGGGACAAGGGCAATCTCCTTTAATCTCGTGATTTGACCTGTAACAGTTAGCCTGCAATACAGTTGCCGGAATTATATCACTCGGCTTCCGGCGGCAACTTCAACGTCAGACGGAGATTAAACCAAAGGATGATTTTTTTCTTCCACCTCACGAAGGGAATGCCGAGGATCTTGATGCTGATCTACGAGCGGCATCCTAGCAATATTACGGAGGCAAAGACTATTTTCTTGGAGACATCTTCACCGAGTCTTTGAAATTCCAGTCTTTGTTTTGGTTTTAGCTTATTCTTCCGGGTCGTTTAGTTGCTCACCGAGGAGTCGATCGAATTCCGTTTTCACCAGTCGATAACACTCACACGAGGCATTTTCCAAGCCTTGTCGATCGAGAATCCGAATCCGTCCGCGACTATACGTAATCAATCCCGCTTTTTGCAGAATCGCCGCGACGACGCTGACACTCGCACGACGGACACCGAGCATTTGAGACAGCAGTTCTTGAGTGAGAAAAAACTCATTGGTCGTGACGCGATCGTGACACATCAATAGCCACCGACAGCAGCGCTCTTCCACAGAATGCAAGCGATTACAGGCAACCGTTTGAGAGAGTTGGCTAATTAGCGCTTGGGTGTAGCACAAGAGCAATCCGTACAGTTGCGTTCCAGGGGTCACTTCCCGTCGAAAAGCATCCACCCTCATCCGCATTCCATCCCCTGCGACTTGAGCAATTACTTGCAGAGAAACCTGCTCCACTCCTAGCAAGACGTGAATGCCTGCCATGCCTTCATTTCCGAGTGTCGCTGCCTCGACCGTTTCGCCCTCCTCTGTGATCGTCACCATTGAAATTACGCCGTGATTGAGGAAATAAACATAATCGACAGGTTGATTCGGCTCGTACAAGACGAACTTGAACGGCAAAGTGACAAACTCCAAATGTGGCGAAAGTCGATCGTACTCTTCCTGAGATAGGGCGCGGAGGAGCTTATTTTGAGTAGGACGAGAACGATTTTGAGGCATGAAAGCCAAGAGACCCAGGCGACACAAACCCACTCAGACCGAATCCGAATGCGGTTTCTAAGGTATAAGTCTTGTGTCACCGTTGTCTGTCCCTTACCGTACATAGGGTCTAGGGGGCTTCGTCGAACGGTCGATCGAACTGCGATCGCAAAATTTGATAACACTCACACGCCGCTGATTCCAATCCAGCACGATCAAGCAGCGTAACCCGTCCCCGCTGGTGATGAATCAGTCCCGCTCGTTCCAATGTCGTGACGATTTCACCGATACGATCGCGTCTCACTCCGACCATCCGAGCCAGTAATTCTTGCGTCAACGATAGCTCTGGAGTGCCGACGCGATCTTGCAAGAGCAGCAACAAGTAACAGCAGCGTTCTTGCGTCGAATGCAGATGAGTACAGGTCAGATTTTGAGCAATCTGGCTCATCAGCGTCTGAACATATCGCAGCAGGAAGGTTTGCAGCGATCGGTTGATGACGAGTTCAGCTTGCAAAGTCGTTGCCGAGATGCGAAGGGCAATTCCGGGAATCTGCACGATCGATCGCATGGGAATGCGTTCTGTGCCCAAAACCAGCGGAATGCCAATCATGCCTTCATTGCCGATGACAGCGGTTTCCACTTCTCGCCCGCCTTCCATCAGATTTAGATGAGCAATGACCGCTGTGGTGGGGAAATAGGCGTATTCGATCGCTTGGTTCGGCTCATAAAGGATTTGTCCAAAGGTTAGCGTAACGGGTTCTAGTAGCGGAGTCAGACGCTCGTAATCGCCTGAAGGAAGTGCGGTTAGGAGTTGGTTTTTAGGCGGGGACATGGCTTGCAGGAGCCGCCGTAGACTGTTTGCCGAATGGCAAGAAACAGAATCGGAGAAGTCTCTGGTCATGGGTTAAGGCTCAACAAGAGATGCTCGAACGGTCGCCCAGAATAATCTGGAAGCAGAGCGTTTTGCGCCTGTTGTTTACAAAAAATGCTTCAGTGAATCTGCCCGCTATCGTATCGCAATCTCTCTACCCAAACGCTCTATAGTTGGGCAGAATTGGAGCATAAAGGGGAATTTACCCTTCTGTCTTTTGGTAGTGATTGAGACCTTCACGAAGTGGATTGCGGAATTAGCTCCGTAATGGTGCTGTAGAGTAGTTCAAGGTCGATCGGTTTGGGTAAATGGCGCTGAAATCCAGCATCAAAGGCTTGTTTGCGTTCGTCTTCATCGGCTGATCCAGTGACCGCGATCGCAGGAATGGTAATGGAGCGCGATCGAAGTTCCTGCAAAAAACTAAACCCATCTGAGTCGGGCATGCGAATATCACTAATTACCAAATCAGGCTGCCAAGTGGACAAAGCAGCAAAGGCAGATCGAACATCTTCCGTCGCAACGACTTCTGCTCCTTCAGCTTCGAGCGCAACGATCATCATGTCACGAGAATCTCGATCGTCTTCAACCAGTAAAATTCGCAAACCTTGCAGGGGCAGAGCTTCCATACCAATATTTGAGCCAATAAGGGGAACCCACAAAAGAGAAAGAGCCGAAGTCCGATAGACCTTTTGCACGGATCGAGGATGCCCACCGAATTCTATTCGCCAAGGCATTCATGCAGAAAGTCCATAAGGAGTAAGGCAAACTTGCTGCCATCTGATAAACCCTATCGAGCCAGCCGAATTCTTGTCTGTACGGTTTCGTACACAAGCTCTAGAAATCCGTCTATTGACGGATGGAAAGGTAAAAAGTACGTGAACTACGGAATTGCAACAATCACTACAGTGATATTGTCTCGACCTCCGTGATCTTTAGCAGCATTAATTAAAGCAGTGGCTGCTTTTTCACAGGCTCGAATGCCTTTTAAGTGAGTCGCAATAATTTGATCTGTCAGTTCTTCTGTGAGTCCATCGCTACATAGTAATAAGCGATCGCCGGACTGTACGGAGAGCGATCGAATCTCAACTGAATCTAAATCAGGTCGCCCTAGACACTGTGCCAAAACGTGTCGCATCGGATGAACTCGTGCCTGATCCGGGGTCAGTTCGCCCAGTCTCATTGCCCGCGCCACCCAGGTATGATCTTCGGTAATTTGCTCTAATTTGGCTCCCCGCAAGCGATACAGCCTCGAATCGCCAATGTGAGTGTAAAGCGGCTGTTCATCGCGGAAAATTACTGCCACTGCGGTCGTTCCCATGTCTGCCCGCTCTGGATTCATCCGCTGATCTTTCAGGATCGCCTGATTCGCCTCTAACACAGCTTGTTTGAGCAGCGTTTCCGAATCAATATCGGTCTCCCACTGCTGCATGAGAAAGGCTTGCATCGTCTCGATCGCGATGCGACTGGCTTCCTGTCCGCCAGCATGACCACCCATGCCGTCTGCAACGATGAAAAATCGTTCATCTGGATCGACAGCATAAGCATCTTGGTTAACCGATCGGATCAATCCCGTGTCAGTCATCCCAGCGGTAAAAAAGCGTTTCATGAGTGTTAAGCGAATCGGGGTAGACAGCGTTGAAGCCGAATTACATCTGCTTTAAATTCAATTATTCACATCTCACTCGAAATCACACCAGAATTTAAGGCATTCGATCGTATCGATCGAGTTTCATCATTAATCGAATCAGTGCAATTCCACTCACTACAGCCGCGATCGCAACAATTCCGGCAACCCAAAAAAGTTGATTAACCAGCAAAATTGTCGAGGAAATTGTAAAAGCGCAAGTGAGCAGGGTGTAATTCGTTCCCATGTTCACGCCGCTCATTTTGCGAAGAATGCGATCAGTTTCGGTCGATCGAACTCTCACGCGCAAGTCTCCCCGCTCCAACTTATCCAAGGTGTCTTCGATTCGACGCGGCAAGCCGAAGGCAGTACTACTGACTTGCACAGCTTGTCGGCTCAATTCGTTTAACAATCCACCATCCGGGGAGTTTCCACTATTCGTCATAAGCTGCATTGCAAATGGTTTTGCAACCTCCATAAAGTTAAATTCTGGGTCTAGCCCTTTGCCGACTCCTTCCAGCGTTGAGAAAGCTCTCATCACAAACGTGAATGTTGCGGGGAATCGGAACGGTTGATCATACGCGATTTCGTACAAATCGTCACTAATCGCGTTCACAGACTGGTCTTCAAAGGGTTTGTCCATGAAGTTGTCCAGCATGAACTGAACAGATCGACGAACCGGACCCATATCATCGGTTGGAGCCAGCGCACCCAGTTCGACAAGGGATTTAACGACGCGATCGCCATCTTTTTGAGCAATTCCAAAAAACGTATCGAGTAATCGATCGCGGGTGATGGGTTTAATCTGTCCCATCATGCCGAAATCGTAGAAAATCAGCCCACCATCTGGATTGACGGCAATATTTCCTGGATGCGGATCAGCGTGAAAGAATCCGTCATCTAAAAGCTGATGGAGATATGCTCTTGCACCGAGTTGAGCGAGATTTTTGCGATCGAGTCCCGCCGCTTCCAATGCTTCATAGTGACTAATCTTGATTCCCGGCATATATTCCAGCGTCAGAACACGCGGAGAGGCATAGCGCCAATACACTCTCGGCACGTGAATCCAATCGAATCCCCGGAAATTTCGTCGAAACGTATCCGCGTTTCGTCCTTCATTCAGATAGTCGATTTCTTCCCACAGAATCTTACAGCACTCTTCGTAAATCCCAATCCAGTCGCGCCCTTTGCCCCACTCTGGATGGTTTTGAAAATAGCGAGTAATCCCTTTGAGAATCTGTAAATCGATTTCAAATAACTGTTTCAGTGCGGGGCGTTGAACTTTTACGACAACTTCCTCACCGGAGTGCAATTGAGCGCGGTGAACCTGTCCCAAACTCGCAGCCGCCAGCGGAATCGGATCGAAACTGCGATAAAGTTCCTCGATCGATTTGCCTAGATCCACATGAATGATGTGCGCGACCTGCTCGTAACTAAATGCAGGCACACGGTCTTGGAGTTTCGTCAATTCCTCGACGAACTCGCTGGCGAACAGATCTGCCCGTGTCGAAAAGAGTTGTCCCAGCTTAATAAAAGTCGGACCTAAATCGAGCAGCGTTTCTCGAATCCAAATCGCTAACGATCGTCGTCGAGCCGCCTTTTTCGCATCACTAATGCCGCCTTTGTAGCTCCAAGGTTTGTTGTAGAGCCACCGCGATCCCATTAATTTCAGCACAAACGACCAGATATCAAAGAATCGGCGGTTGCGCGAATATTTCTCCTGATTCCAGCGATACGACTTATTGGAATATAAAGTTTCAGGAGCTTTCCGCCGCCGAGGAACAGTTCGGGGCGCTCCATTCAACTCAGATTCATGCGGGTCAGTATGCTCAGGAAGACGCAAGGGATTCACCTTTTCGGGATCGTTCACAGGTTCGGAGACAGAATGCTCTGTTGATGCCGCTGGGCTGGAGTCATTGGAAGAAACAGACACGCGATTTCTCAACTAAAACTGAATTTAAAACTTTAGAAATAGAAAACTTATTGGCTCGATCGTAGTCGGTAGCGCTGAAGTTCAGACCGCAATTGGGCAATTTCGGCTCTCAAATCATCGATCGTCGCTTGCAGATCGCCCCCGGTTTGTAAATCCAACGGCACGATCGTGGTTGTCGTCGTCGTTTGGGTCTGAGTCGAGACCGAGGCTTCTCGTTCTGCTCGTTCCATCACTTCTTCGACGAACTGACGTAGGTTTTCCCGCTGTTCCGCATCAAACTTGCCCAACTCGCTCAGAGCATCAGTGACCCCGGCTTCCAGCTTTTCATAAGCAATTTCAGCGATCGCTCGACCCACAAAAAAGGCATGAACTAATGGAGTACTCATAAAATCTTTACCTAGCGCTGCCTGAATTATAGCGTGAGCCGCCCAGAGGACAAGTCAGCCGCAAGCGGAATATTCATTAGGGCGTTGAAATGGGCGGAGTGGGTTCGATCTCACGAGTACTCGGTCTAGTGGGAGCAGGAGTCACCGGAACAGGAGTTACAACAGGGGGCGCGATCGATTCAGGCGGTTCGATTGGGGCAAGCTCGATCGGGGGTTCAACTTCTGGAGACGGTTTCACAGGTCTTATCGGTTGAATCGGCTCAACTGGCTCAACGACTTGCCGACGAGGGCGAGTGTAATTCGGCAGGGGTTCTTCAACTTTGGGCAGAATGTCACGAGGTCGATCGACTTCAGGTTCGATCAAAGGCTGCGGTACTTTGTCGGTTTTTGCACTGCCCGATTCTAGGGGCAGATCCTTCAAGGTGTTGTCACTCGGACTGAGTGTGCCCTTCCATTCCTTTTCTGAAAAAGACTGGATCGGTTGCAATATCGTGGTTCCACCAGGAGATTTGGCAGCACTGATTCGTAGCGCCATACCAAAACCGAGTCCGATCGCACCCGCAGCCGCCATCGTGAGCATCAAAACTTTCGGCAGTCGGGGACGGGGAGTGACGATCGAGACTTGGGCAGGAGGCGTGGAAAGTTTCGGGGGCGGCGTAGGCGCTGGCGCGGGTGGATTCGTCGATCGTCCATTTTGAGTCACTGGAAAGGGCGCAAGTGCAGGTTCTACAGATTTCGATCGACCGTTTTGTGCAGGCGCGGGAGGAACACTCTGCACAATATTGTTAGCTGGCACTAAATGATTCGCTGCCATCAACGGCAAAGTCGTATTTGGCAACAGACGCAGCCAATCATCGACGGTTTGAAGTTGCCATTCTGGATCGCTTGTCAATCCTCGGAAAATGGCTTGCTTGGTGGCAGGACTCCAAGAATATTGCTCGAACGAAAGAGAGCCATCTGGCGGCTGTCCGGTGAGCAGAAAATGAAGGGTTGCGGCTAGGGAATAAAGGTCGATCGAGAATCGGTTCTCTCGGTTCCAATCCGGATTCGGTGGCAGAAATCGATTGGATTCATTAGGAGTTGCTACTGCCAAATCATGCGCGAATCCGAATCCAACTAAGATTCCTAAATTGGTTCCTTGACGACGCACGATCGTTTCCGGTCGAATATTGCGATGAATCAGTCCATTGCGATGCGCGACACTCAAGGCTGAAGCGACTTGGCGCATATAGTGAATGGCTTCAGCTTCGGTGAGATTTGGAGCGTTGCGGGTGGAAACGCGATCGTACAAAGTTTGACCCGGTATATAGTCCATGACTAAAAACGGCAGTCCGTCTTCCTGGAAAAAGTCGAGGACGCGAACAATACTGGGGTGCTGACAGCGAGCGAGAAGGCGAGTTTCTTCAGTGAAGCGGGTTTTGAGTTGGGGAAAGCTTTGGGTGATTTGTAGAGAAGGATCGATCGTTTTAATCACGATAGGTTGCTGGAGCAGCGTTTGAGTTGCGAGATAGGTTGCTCCCAGGCTTTCCTGCCCTAGCACTTGATTCAGTTGGTATTTCCCATTCTGAAGGGTCGCTCCCATCTGTAGTTTCATCCTGGCGGCTCCTGCACACGATCCAGATTATGCTAACCCCTTCGCGACACTTTCCCAACATTCCGGATAGGTTTAAGGGATAGAAAATTCAAATCTATGCAGTTAGATTGAATCGTGACCAGTGAAAAGCTTCGAGTTGAGAATCAGGTTTTCCAGTGAGAACCAGTTGTGCGATCGCATTCGCCGTGATTGGAGCTAATAAAATTCCATTTCGGTAGTGTCCCGTTGCTAAAGTCAAATTCGCAAATGGACTAGATCCAAGAATCGGTAACTCGTCTGGAGTTGCGGGACGAAACCCGTACCAGGTTTCCTCTAGTGTAAATCCTTGAATTGCAGGATAAAGACGAATGGCAGCAGATAGTAATTGATGAACGCCGATCGCGGTATTGCCTGCTTGAAATCCAACAGTCTCACTCGTTGCACCAATCACAATTCGTCCATCTTGGCGTGGCACAATGTACGATTCTTCACCATATAGAACTTGTTTGAGCGGTAAATCTTCAGAGCTAACCGATAGCATTTGTCCTTTTCTCGGAAATACCGGGATTGGTATTAGATCCTCCGACCAAGCTCCGGTTGCCAAAATGTAGCGCTCGGCTTTCCAACTGCCTTGATTCGTTTCAAGCTGCACAATGTTGGAATCTGAAACAAATCGATTGACGTGAATTCCAGTTTGAATTTCAACGCCTAGTTCTTGTGCTGCCATCCATAGCACTTTTGCTAATGCGCGATTATCGACTTGAGCATCTTCGGGAAACCAAAATCCGCCGACCACTTCATCGCTCAAATCGGGCTGATAAGTTAGTAAAGAAGCTCGATCGAGCATTCCTTGAGCAATCTGATACCGAGGCGCGAGAATTCCACACGCCCAATAGCCCGCATGCATTCCGGTGAGCGATTCTAACTTGTGAATCCAATCCGGATAAAGAGCGCGACTTGCAAGACACAGATCGAGCATCGGACTCGGTGGAATCTCTTCAGCTTGAGGGGCGATCATTCCCGCAGCAGCGTGGGTGGCGGCTTCAGAGAAATCGCGAGACAGAATCGTGACGGGAACGCCTTGGGATTTTAGCTCGATCGCGATCGAGAGACCGATGATTCCGCCGCCGATAATCAAGATCTCGCGCATCTCGGTCATGTTCTACCAAGCTCCCGGCACAACTGGGGCAGCAGGTCGAGTGGACGCTCCAGATCCGGCTCCAGATCCGTTTCCAGCGCCCGTTCCAGGATTTTGAGCAACTGTTCCGGTTCCAGTGCCCGTTCCAGGTGTGCCAAGGTTTTCGGTTCCGGTTCCGCCACCCGTCTCAGGATTGAAATTGGCAATGCTGGTCCGGGTTTCATCAAAATTGGTGATCAGGGGACGATCGGGGGGAATTTGGGCATTGGCTTGGTTGCCAATTTGGTTCGTTGTGCGATCGCTAAACGGCAATGCTCCTAAAGTTCGTAACAACCAGAGAAGCGCAATCCCCACTAATACGCCGCCAACAAGTCTTCCATTTCGATTCATAACAGTTTGCCTGATAACGTTCTGATGTTAGAAAGCCCGATAAGATCGCCTTTTTCGTCAAGTATACCGATTAGGTTTCAGGTTTCCACTGTACTGTATCCTCTTGTCCCCAAAATCCTCCATATTTTGTCACGCGAATATTATCTAAAACGCGCACCTGGCAAGCTAAGCGGCGAGATTTTTCCGAGTTGTGCGGTGGCAAAGAGAGTCGAGCCTTTTCGCGCCAGTCCATTTCAGAAACATCGCCTTCGATTTCGACAGAACAAGTGCCACAAGTGCCAATCCCTCGGCAGTTAATCACGGTTGCATTACCGTTGTACAAATCGATTCCATTTTTCAGCAAAACTTGACGTAAATTTGCACCCGATTCACATTCGATCGTTTTTCCCTGAGCTGTAATTGTCGGCATTCCTGCACCTCATCATTACGATTTGCGAATTGCGATCGCGTTGTTTCCCTCAATCTTTCACAATGAAAGACTGTCTTAATTTCTACAATAAAGCTTTAGAGTCAATCGCATCATGGCTCCGATTTTTTTGTCAATTTACGATACAACGCTGCGAGATGGCGCTCAACGGGAAGGCATTTCTTTCTCGGTTGAAGACAAAGTTCGGATCGCACGTCAATTAGACCAGTTAGGCATTCCGTTTATCGAGGGCGGATGGCCCGGAGCAAATCCCAAAGATGTACAGTTTTTCTGGCATCTGAAAGAGCAACCTCTGAGCCAAGCCGAAATTGTCGCGTTCTGCTTCACTCGCCGTCCGGGAAAAACTGCCGCAACTGATCCAATGTTGCAGCCGATTTTGGCAGCGGGAACAACCTGGATCACGATCGTTGGAAAGTCCTGGGATTTGCACGTGACCGAAGGACTGCAAACAACGCTGGATGAGAATCTAGCAATGATTCAAGATACGATCGCTTATCTCAAACAGCACGATCGACGAATTATTTACGATGCTGAACATTGGTTTGATGGCTACAAGCACAATCCAGAGTACGCGCTGAGAACTTTAGAAGCCGCGATTTCAGCGGGTGCAGAATGGATCACACTCTGCGATACCAATGGGGGAACACTGCCGCATGAAGTCGATCGAGTTGTTCGTGAAGTGATCGAAGCCGTTCCCCCAACTCAGCTTGGCATTCACACGCACAATGATTGTGAACTAGCAGTTGCCAATGCGATCGCGGCTGTGAATGCGGGCGCAACAATGGTTCAAGGAACGATCAACGGCTACGGGGAACGCTGCGGAAATGCAAATCTCTGCTCTGTCATTCCCAATCTGCAATTGAAACTGGGCTACCAATGTTTACCCAGTGAGCAGCTAGCGACTTTAACTCAAGTCAGCCGAGTCGTCAGCGAAGTCGCGAACCTTGCACCCGATGATCATGCTCCATTCGTAGGATTGTCTGCATTTGCTCACAAAGGAGGGCTACACGTTTCAGCCGTTCAGCGCAATCCGATCACTTATGAACATTTGCAGCCAGAGTTAGTTGGCAACAATCGGCGAATTGTCATTTCAGAACAGTCCGGAATGAGTAACATTCTGGCAAAAGCTCGATCGCTTGGTTTCAATCTCGATAAGCACGATCCAACTTGTCGGCAGATTTTAGAATCGCTCAAACATTTGGAGCAAGATGGCTATCAGTTTGAAGCCGCAGAAGCGAGTTTTGAACTTTTAATCCGAGACGCATTAGGCGAAAGAACTGCTCCATTTGAAGTGCGCGGTTTCCAAGTGCATTACGACATGATGGCTGAATCGGCTCCGACTCGGAGCTATTGTGGAACGGCTCGATCGCTTGCCACGGTGAAAGTTGCGATCGCACATCAGGAAATTCTCGAAGCCGCTGAAGGGAATGGTCCTGTTTCTGCGTTAGATGCCGCTCTAAGAAAAGCCCTGATCAATGCGTATCCTGAAATTGCAACCTTCTATTTGACCGACTACAAGGTGCGAATTCTCGACGGTGCGGCTGGGACTTCCGCTAAAACTCGTGTGCTGGTTGAGTCAAGTAACAGTGTACAACGTTGGGCAACTGTGGGAGTCTCAGGAAATATCCTAGAAGCATCTTACCAAGCGGTCGTGGAAAGTTTAGAGTATGGGCTATTGTTGCAGCACTGTGCAAAAACAATGCAACCCTGCTAGAAATTCATTTGTAAATTGTTTGCACTGTTTAGATACATTTGGGGGCTATCTATAAAATTGACATATCGACGACAAGGAAATGCAACTCGATTAATGCAAACTACGATCGAGTCTCTTACTTTATACTTCTCAGTCAGGGCAGCCCGTCTACGAAAAACTCAGCTTTCGGATCAGCAATGAAATGTCCCTCAAGATTGACGAAATTCGATCGATTTAGCTTGTAGAAATAGATTAATAATTCATCCTGATCAAGGTACGGCAATCCGAATCAATGAAATGATGAAACGACTTGTTAAAAACAGAGAGAAGTACGCTAACATTAGGAACTGAAACGGCAGAGTACCGTAAGAGACAGACACCTCCACAGTGACATGTGTTCGATCCGGTCGGTTGCAAGAAACATTTCCACAATTAATTCACAATCTAAATTTTGGTAGATGAATGGTATGAACCTACAGGTCGCCCATCCGATGGAAAAGTTGCAGCGTCAAGTCCAAAAATTGGTGGACTCGAAACTGCTGAAACCTACTGACAGTCTTTGGAAGATTGCGCTGCTGTATGGCGATGATTGGAGCTACTGGAAGCAAGAACTCGAAGCGTTTGAGTTCTCGATGAAAGATCCGGTCAGCGAACTGTTAGCAGTCGATAGCTGGGAAGAAGATTAAGTCACAGAACCGGGGGATTTCTCCCGGTTTTTGCCATGATGATTTCGCAGATTGCAGATCAAGTTCGATCGCATTCTCATTTCCTAATTGCGATCGCTGGTTTCGGTGGTTCAGGAAAGAGTACGCTTGCCAAACAGCTTGCTCAAGCATTGGGACAGACTGAGATTGTCTCGATCGACGAATTTTGGCTTCCCGATTGCAATGTGCTTTCTGAAGACTGGATCGTGTTCGATCGCGATCGCTTAAAGCATCAAGTTCTGATTCCAGCGAGCCAGCGACAAGACATTTCTTATCAAGTGTTTGATTGGCAAACAGGCAAGTTAGGAGACTGGAAATCGCTTCCTCGATCGAACTATCTCATCATTGAAGGCATTAGTATTCTGCATCCGGATTTGCTGCCTTATTATGATTTCAAAATCTGGGTTGATTGTTCTTTAGAATTGGCTCAAGCGCGAGGACTGAACCGGGGAAAAACCGAATACCAGATTGATGAATCCGAGATTTGGATCAATTGCTGGACACCCAACGATCGAGCTTATTTTGAGAAGTATCGACCTGACTTGCAAGCCGATTACCTCTACTTCAACTGATCGAGATTCGGGCGAACCTTGGCGCGGATTGCGATCGCGGTAATGTTGTCATGTCCGTTGTACTGATTTGCCAAATCGATCAAATTACTCACACTCTGATCCAAATTGTTCTGCGAACTCAGCATCGGATCAACATGACTTTGCCAATAAGTTTCAAGCAAATCATTATCAGTCAGTCCATCTGATGCTAGTAACAGCACCATATCTTCGTTAATTTCAAAAAATTGCACATCTGGATTGACAAAGTATTCATCACGCGGACCCAATGCCTGTGTGAGTTGATAAGCGTCCGGACGACCATAAGCAATATCCGGTTCTACACCACGTAGAATCTCACGCTGTCCTACTTCATGATCGAGCGTCACTTGCTCCAATCCCTGCTTGCGAGTGTAGCGGTAGAGGCGACTATCTCCCACATGAGCAACCGCAGCCTCAGTATCGTGAATCAAAACCATCACTAAAGTCGTCCCCATTCTGCCACTGCCCGATCGCAGTCCTTCCTGATTCACGTTATAAATGGCTTTGTTCGCCTGTTGAATCGCATTCCGAATTACATCAGCAGAAGGCAGCTTTGCGGGATGAATTCCCCCATCCATATCGCGCCAGTACTGCCGAAAATAGGTTCTCAGCGTATCGAGTGCCATTTGGCTGGCAACTTCGCCACCTGCATGACCGCCCATTCCATCACAAAGCACATACAAGCCTCGTGCCTGAATCACTCGATTGGAAGGAGATTGCACTTTATCAATTTGCGTATCAATCCCAAAACAATCTTCATTATGATCGCGCTGTCGTCCAATATCCGTCCGTCCAGCCTCTTCAAGACTGAACAACTGCATCGGTAACACAACAGTCGGCATATCGTCGCTGTCGTGATCCGGTTCAGCAATCACCGTCACAACTTGTTCAGGGGATGATTCGGAAATAGGGGCACTGGGAATTTCGGGCGATTGCGGGTCAGACATGATCTCAGAGTCAGTAAAGTCGGTTTGGGTATCGTAAGCGATCGCTTTGAGTCGCGATCGAAGTTCGTCAAGGGTGGAAACAGATTCAGACCGCAGATCAGCGATCAATATGTGTAAAGATGCAGATTGCGTTTGAGACAGTTGAGCGAGAAGGTTCTGCCAGATTGTACCCAAGTTTTTTAGCGTGGGCGCAGTGGTTTGGTGGGGAATCAATCGCTCTAAGCACAGGAGTTGATCTTCGTCTAATCGCAAATTGCGAGACTCTATTAGACTGTGACAGAGGTTGTAGGGTTCCAGCGCTTCCCAAATATCGATCATTTCGTAAAACCAGTGGAGAATTTGCAGCAGTGGGATGCTTTTACTGGTTTTGAGAAAGTCGCTCAGAATTGTGAAGTGCGATCGATCTTCGAGAATCAAGATATCTCGATCTTCGTCCTGCCACGCATTCAACAACAGCGGCAAAATCTGGAGTAAGTAAGGCTCTAATTCGAGATAAGGAACGGCGCTATCCGGTGGCGTGTCAATAATTGCAGGTTTAAGCGGTTCTCGATCAAGGACTTGCCAAAGTGCGCCAGACGAGTCGAGGACTTGATAGCGGGGATCGATCTGGAGGGCATCAGACGGCTTCGACATCCAGAGCGATCGAGTCGTGCCCGTGATCGTTCCGCAGTTCGAGCATTTGTACGCACTCCAATCGACCAGATCACCACAATTTGCACAGGGTTTCTCAAAGAGCGAAGTTCCGCAACTCTGACAAAATCTATGATCTTCTGGATTCTCAAATTGGCATTGAGGGCAGACCAACATTCCAACTTCCTCAGTTCCCGATCGGGGAGTTTTCACAATGTTACGCAGATTCAGCAAGACGATCGCAATCTTTTCAGGCGGTGTAGCAATCTTAGCTCAGGATTGGGGGTTTGAAGAGTGGGGAGTGGGGGGTAGGGAGTGGGGGGTAGGTTGACTTCTAGTGCTTTTTCGATTTCTACTTCCCACTCTTCAAATCCTACTCCCCACTCCCCACTCCCCACTCACTTTTCCCTTAATCCTTTAAAATGTAATCCAGCTTTTTCACAGGCGATTAGATTTCATGACTACTGCTGCTCCCGCTAAAACTCAGTACGAAGCGATTATCGGTCTCGAAACTCACTGTCAGTTGAATACCGAGACGAAGATTTTTTCGGATAGCTCAACTCAGTTTACGACCGATCCCAATGTCCATATCGATCCGGTGTGCATGGGGATGCCGGGAGTCTTGCCTGTTCTCAATCAAAAGGTATTGGAATATGCAGTCAAGGCAGGACTCGCCCTAAATTGCCAAATTGCCCCCTATAGTAAGTTCGATCGCAAACAATATTTCTATCCAGACCTTCCGAAGAATTACCAAATTTCGCAATACGATTTACCGATCGCTGAACACGGCTGGCTAGAAATCGAAATCACCGACGATAAAGGGAAGCCTTTGTTGGATGAAAACGGCAAAGCCAGAACGAAACGCATCGGTATCACTCGCCTGCACATGGAAGAAGATGCAGGCAAACTCGTACATGGAGGCAGCGATCGACTGTCAGGTTCGACTTATTCGCTAGTCGATTACAACCGGGCTGGCGTTCCTCTGTGCGAAATCGTGTCAGAACCGGATATGCGAACCGGACAAGAAGCCGCTGAATACGCTCAAGAGTTGCGCCGAATCATGCTCTATTTGGGTGTGAGTGACGGCAACATGCAAGAAGGCTCACTTCGTTGTGATGTCAACGTCTCAGTGCGTCCGGTTGGGCAAGAAGAATTCGGTGTCAAGGTCGAGATCAAAAATATGAACTCGTTTAGTGCGATCCAAAAAGCGATCGACTACGAGATCGAACGGCAAACTGCTGCGATCGAGAATGGTGAAAAAATCATTCAAGAGACGCGCCTCTGGGAAGAAGGAGCGCAACGCACGATCAGTATGCGAATCAAGGAAGGATCGAGCGATTACCGTTATTTTCCTGAACCGGATTTGGGACCGATCGAGGTTGCTCCAGAACAATTAGAAGAATGGCGATCGCAGCTTCCCGAATTGCCCTACCAAAAGCGTCATCGCTATGAGGAAGAGTTGGGATTATCCGCCTACGATGCGCGAATTTTGACCGACGATCGAGCCATTGCCGAATACTTTGAAGCCACGATCACCGCGAAAGCGAATCCGAAACTGGCTGCAAACTGGATCATGGGCGATATCAGCGCTTATTTGAACAATGAGAGGCTGAGTATTACTCAACTGGCACTCAAGCCTGAAACGTTGGCAGAACTGATTGGATTAATCGAAGACGGTACGATCAGCAACAAGATCGGGAAAGATGTCTTGCCAGAATTGCTGCAAACGGGCGGATCAGCGAAGGAATTGATCGAGAAGAAAGGCTTGATTCAAATTTCCGATGTGGGCGCGATCGAATCTGCGATCGATGCCGTTCTTGCTGCCAATCCAACCGAGCTAGAACAGTATCGAGGGGGCAAGACCAAGCTCCTTGGATTCTTTGTGGGTAAGGTGATGAAAGAAACCGGAGGACGGGCAGATCCGAAACTCACGAATCAATTGTTGGCGAAAAAATTGAACGGTTAATGTAATTGGGTTGGGCGATTTGCTCAACCCAATTTTGATTCCATGAAAGTTGCATTTTGGCTGATTCCATCCGATCGCGATTTCTATCAATCTCTAATTCACGATCTTGCTCAACGCTACAATGCGCCGATCTTTCAGCCGCACGTAACGCTTTACAGCGGCAATTTTGAGCGCGATCGAATCCTGGAATTTGTTCAAACATCGATCGACATCACCCTAGAAATCGATCGCATTCAATATTCTGATCAATTCACCAAAACGCTGTTTATTCAGCTTGTCCCGAATCCACAATTAGAGCAATTAAGCCAATCGATTCAAGCATTTTTCGGCTCATCGTATTCACTTGATCCGCATTTGAGTTTGATTTATGCACGATTAGACGAAGCGGAACAGCGATCGCTTTCTCAACAAATCCAACTACAGGATCAAGCCATTCACTTCGATCGATTCACTTTGATCGAGATTCCATCCAAGCCCCAAACCCGCGAAGATGTCGAAGCTTGGCGCGAAATCACGTTATAGGAGCTTCTTGCGAGTCCGCTTCGGAACGGATAAATTGTAAGACGAATGAAAATCTTCCTGAACCTTGTGAGTTAAACGGCGCGACACTTGACGAACCACTTGGCGAAGAATGCGATCGCCCGTCTTTTGAACTAGCGACTCCGGAAGAGCATGAATAAATCTCGGAAACTGAATCGCCACCTTCAAATCAAGTTGCCACTGAACTTGAGTCATTTTTGCTGTGGGATTGCTCTGGCTTGCGTGTTCCACCAACTCTAGGGCAGCCTGAAAATCGACCTCATATCCCTGAGTCACATCCCCTGGAACCGGAACCGTTTCAATTCGATACACGCCTTCTTGCTGCGGCAATAGATCTAATCCAATCTTTGGCTCGACATCGTACCCGAACGCACCGAAGTGACCAATGATCAGCGCATAGCTATTTAGCCCGATCGATTCTACGTGCATCGGATGAGCGCACCGATGAAACCAGTCCTGATGCACATCAAGGTACTGCGCCACGGTTTTGGCATCCGCATTCATTTCCATAGAGTCAATGAATTGACTAGAGAAAATCGTTGGCTCATTCAGCAGACTCTCGACAGGCTGATGAGGCGTTCCACTCGGATGAGCGGCATCCGGGCGAACAAGATTAGAACTAGCGAAATCCGAAGGATCGGTCGGTTGCGATTGCATTCACTCTCTTCCGTTTGCCGTGGTCTAGGTCAAGGTTCCCTAAAGGATACAGATTGGCTCCAAATTCAGCAGAGGGGACTACTGAAAGTTTATTGAATCAATATCTTTCTGCGGAAGGTTTGAGGGTTGTATTTTATGTTACAAAAGTTAAAATAGCTTCGTCTTGTATCTTACTCTGTACAGCCTGATTCTGGAAAGTTATAGCAAAAAATTTCAGCGATCGAGCGGGATCAGTTCTTTCTTGTGCGGGATGTAAAGTGAAAAGAAAGCACGAAAACTGTAAACACTGATTTTTAGGGATCGCGTATGAAAGCATTTGTCGCAGGGGCAACGGGTGAGACAGGTCGGCGGATTGTTCAACAACTAGTCGATCGAGGAATTCCTGTCCGGGCATTGGTGCGGAATGTGGAAACGGCTCGATCGATTTTGCCAACAGAAGTCGAGTTAGTTCAGGGCGATGTTTTGCAAGGATCACAGCTAATCGGTGCAATGGGCGATTCGACGGTCGTGTTTTGTGCAACCGGAGCAAGACCGAGTTTTGATCCCACTCAGCCGTACAAAGTCGATTACGAAGGCACAAAGAATTTAGTCGATGCCGCAAAAGCGAAAGGGATCGAGCATTTCGTTTTGGTTACTTCGCTTTGTACTTCGCAACTTTTTCACCCGCTGAATTTGTTTTGGCTGATTCTGGTCTGGAAGAAGCAAGCAGAGGGATATCTTCAGAAGAGTGGATTGACTTATACGATCGTGCGTCCGGGTGGCTTGAAAAACGAAGAAAACGAGAATGCGATCGTCATGTCTTCGGCTGATACGTTGTCTGAAGGCAGCATTCCCCGCACGAAAGTGGCTCAAGTCTGTGTCGAATCGGTATTTGATGCAAACGCACGAAACAAAGTCGTGGAAATTGTTGCGAAACCCGACGCGGCTCCTAAACCGTTCTCTGAACTATTTGCACAAGTCGCTTAAGAGGATGTTTGAGAAGCAATCGTTCATCGCATTCACCCGCCCGGAAATGAATCTCCGGGCTAATCGGGGAAAGCCCACTAAACTGGGCTAAGAACTCCGTGTTGTGCTCCTAGTCCGCTTTAGCGGAGTTTCCTCCATTGACCCGGAGATTCATTTCCGGGCGAACTCGCAACGAAGCAAAGCCGCTTTTACCCTTCCCAAACATCCTCTTAGGAGATTTCTACGAAAGAGCTTACCGCTTGAAAGACTGCCCTTCGGCTTCGCTCAGGGCGCGATCTCTAGCTGACTGAGCGAAGCCGAAGACAGCGGGTAATTTGTTTTCGATAAATCTCCTTAAGGCAAAAACCGATCGAGTGCCGCCTTTAATTCTTCGATCTCTGCATCGATATTGCCTTCTTGGGCGGCACGAGCCACACATTGTGATAAGTGCTCATCTAAAATCATTCGCGCTACTCGATCGAGTGCTCCTCGAACCGCTGCAACTTGAACCAACACATCTGGGCAAGCTCGATCGCTTTGTACCATCGTTTTGATACCGCGAATATGCCCCTCAATCCGTGACAACCGATTGATCACTCGGCGGACCGATTCTTCGCTGTGAACGTGCGGATGAGCCGGATCGTGCTCATGTTCGTGAATCGGCTCAAGGTCGCGAGGTAGATCTGAAGTTGCCATCGTCTCGATCGTGCTTAGGTGAGTGTTACTGATCTTAGTGCTTTCTTACCGAAGGTGGGGAAATGTCGGGAAATCTCTACAGAGCAAGTTTTTGTTTTCACCCGTAGGATAGGAATAATGGCTAAACAACAAGGCTATGCGGCATTTCCACGGGTGATGATTTATGCAACGCTCTAAGATTTTCAATCATTTTCGCCGACTGCAATTCGCGATCGTCACAGTTGCGATGTTGTTCGGTTTGATGGCTTCCCCAAAAATGGCTTCAGCAGAATCGACCGCTGAAATTGCTCAGGCTCCAAAAGTGATCGAGCGCGGAAGTTTTGTCGCTGAAGCCGTTCGGAAGATGGGAACAGCAGTCGTGAGAATCGATACAGAAAAAACGGTAACTCGACGGGCAAATCCGATGCTCGAAGATCCCTTGTTCCGGCAGTTCTTTGGAGAGGACTTTTCCACGATGCCGCGATCGGAAACTTTGCGCGGTCAAGGTTCAGGATTTTTGATTGATAAAAGCGGCGTGATTTTAACCAATTCGCATGTGGTGAATGGCGCGGATAGAGTGACCGTGACGCTGAAAGATGGGCGTGTACTTGAAGGAAAAGTGCGCGGATTTGATGAAGTGACGGATTTAGCAGTGGTGAAAATTGACGGGAAAGATTTACCTGTTGCGCCATTGGGTGATTCGGATCAGGTAAATGTCGGAGATTGGGCGATCGCGGTTGGAAATCCGCTCGGACTCGATAACACCGTCACTTTGGGAATCGTGAGTACCCTTCATCGATCGAGTGCCCAAGTTGGTTTAAGCGATAAGCGATTGGACTTTCTGCAAACCGATGCGGCAATTAATCCAGGGAATTCAGGTGGTCCATTGTTAAACGATCGAGGTGAAGTGATCGGGATTAACACCGCAATTCGCGCAGATGCAATGGGAATTGGATTTGCTATTCCGATTAATAAAGCGAAATCGATTAAAGATGCTCTAGCGCGAGGTGAAAAGATTTCGCATCCATATCTAGGCGTTCAGATGACGACACTTACGCCTGAGATTGCAAGACAGAACAATAGTGATCCGAATTCTGCATTTGAAGTACCCGAAGTAAATGGCGTGATTGTCGTGCGAGTGTTACCGAATTCGCCTGCTGCGATCGCGGGAATTCGTCGTGGTGATGTGATTACAGAAATCGATGGCAAACCAATCACAAAAGCAGAGCAGCTTCAGGAATTGGTTGAAAGCACGAAGCTTGGTCAATCTCTGAAAGTTCAAGTTCGACGCAATGGACAAGTGCAGCAATTAGCGGTGAAGCCTGCGGAATTGCAAAACGCAAGCTAAGGTGAACTCTCAGGAATTAGGCGGAATATTGCTGTCTAATTCCTAACTCTGCAAGCTAAAACCAAAATGGGCGTGAGATTAGAAAAACTCAGCCTTGTTTATTAAGAATATGAAAATTGCTCATCTGAATGCTTAAGAAAAATTACAGTCAATCTATCGATCGACAGAGAACCGGAGTGCTGACTAGGTTCTGAATTAAGATTTGTTAGAAAGTCTTAACTTACATTACTTTATAATTTGAATCTGAGAGAGGCTGATACTGTTAAGAAACTCCAATCATATAGATAAGGAAACAGTAGTATGCAGACCTCTAAAAAGCACTTGGGTGAATCGTTTGCGCTGGTGATGTTGTTGGCGACTGCTTGCGCTGGATTGGTCGCGATGATGTCGCACATGCAGTAGTTTCTGAAGTTTCACTTTACTTAATTTCATAAAAAATGGGCAGAAGCATTTTCAAGTTGCTTCTGCCCTTTGCTTTTTTCAGCATGAATAAGGACGATCGCAGATTCACGATCGTCCAGTACCAGAGATTTCATTACGCCATGCTATTTTCGATCGCCCAGCGAGCTAATTCAGTGCGGTTATGCAATCCGGTTTTACCAAGCATATTACTGACGTGACTCTCGATCGTTCTTTGACTTACATTTAATTCTTCTGCAATTTCACGGTTCGCCATGCCCCGCGCTACAAACTGAACCACTCTTAATTCAGTCGGCGTTAACTCCACATCGAATGGGACTTGAATCTTTGGTGCATTATCGCCGCCTTTGGCATCCTTATGTTGGATGAGTCGGGAGGCTTGCTTGAGCGAAGATTCCACCTGTGCGACTAATTCTTCTGGCTCGAACGGTTTCACCATGTAAACATCCGCGCCGATATTCAAACCCTTGACGCGATCTTGGCTTTGACCCTTCGCGGAAAGAAACAATACTGGAATCCAGCTTGTCTTGGGATCTTGACGGATATTGCTTACGAGTTGATAACCGTCCATTTCTGGCATCATCACATCGCAAATAATCATGTCTGGCACATCTTGCTCCAGAACCTCCAGCGCCTCCCGCCCATTTTCTGCGGTTACGACTTCATACCCTCGAAACTCCAGATAATCTTTAACCAACAGAATTAGGTTAGGGTCATCATCAATCAGCAGCAATCGTCTGTGATTCCCTGAACTGGTTTCCTTCATGCTGTGCTACTCGCTCTGCCTGAATCTAAATCAACGTTGACACATGACTTAAGCTATTCTACGGATTCTGAGGGGTCAGAGTCTCGTATTTTGGCTTGATTGGACGGGTTACTCCGGATTACCAGACCTGAATTTGATTCAAGAACTGGAAGAATCCAGATTTCTGTCTATAGGTCACGAGTCATTATATCCGACTCGTCAAGAAGTTAAACTTTTTTCAGATGAAGTTGAGACATTTTACTTCGACAAGTTTCAAAGAATAGTTACCTATTGAGTTTGACAGTGTTTAAACAAGGACAGAAATTACGCGGGAGTCATTGGTTTTGGCGATTATAAACCGTTAATTCTGTGGACATTTGTTCAGATCACTCTATCTGAGATTTAATGGATTTTTAGTCAGAAATAATACGATCTTTGTCTTTTTCAGAGTTGATTTGGGGTTCAGGTAGCGGGTGTCTCAAGAAGGCAAACTCTTCCACAATTTGATTGCCAATCAGATGCTCTTGGATGATGCGTTCCATCACCTCCGAGGTGACGGAATGATACCAAACGCCATCTGGGTAAACGACGAGAACGGGACCGCGATCGCAAACTCTTAAACAATTTGCTTTGGTACGAAAGATACAGCTAGGACGCTCGGTAGTGGGGGTGTCTAGCTTTAATTCGCGCAGTCGTTTCTTGAGATAGTCCCAAGCTTCAAGTCCTTGTTCTTGACTGCAACACAAAGGTTTTGTTGGGTCAGCGCAAATGAATAGATGTCGATCAATGCGATCGAGTCCCAAGGTTTTAACACACTTAGAAAATGAGTCGGAGGCAGTCATAAATACACGAGATACGGAGAAATTGCGATCGCGAAACTTCTACTAAAAGTCAGATGCAAATAGAACCCTGAATCAGCAGGATAGAAGCCATCTCAATCCGATTAGAAAACTTCTGAATCAATGCTACACCGTAAAACTATCCACCCACCGAAACGTATTTACCCACACGATCCTTGGCGTTGGGTTGAGACGCAATTCTATCCGGAGTGTCTCGCTCAGATGGAGACGCTGTTTTCTACGGCGAATGGTTATTTAGGAATGCGGGGGGTGTGCGAAGAAGGTGATCCGGTCGCGCAGAATGGCACATTTATTAATGGCTTTTACGAGTCGTACAAGATCGAGTACGCGGAAGAAGCGTTCGGATATGCGAAGACCGGACAAACGATCGTGAATGTAACGGACAGTAAAATTATTAAGCTCTATGTAGATGATGAACTGTTCTATTTACCGACTGCGAAATTATTAAAGTTCGAGCGGGCGTTGAATATGAAGACCGGAACGCTCGATCGAGAAATCATCTGGGAGACTCCTGCCGGGAAGCAATTGAGAATCCGATCGCAGCGATTAGTTTCTTTTGTCGATCGTCATGTAGCTGCAATTGACTATGAAGTAACTTTGCTTAAAGGTAATGCTCCGATTATTCTTTCTTCTGAAGTGCGGTATGAAGCAGAAAATAGTCAAGGTAGCAGCGATCCACGAAAAGCAAAGACGTTTAGTGAACGAGTTTTATTACCGCAGAATCATGAAGAACTTGAGCAGCGATTGATTCTCAGCCACAAGACTCGGAATAGTGGAATGACGATCGCGTGTGGTATCGATCATCAGTTTGAATCCGATTGTGAGTACAGCTACACCCATGAATGCTCTGAAGACTTGGGCAAAGTAGTCTTTAGTGTTGGAGCGAAAGAAGGTGCAACGATTCGACTAACGAAGTACATGACTTATCATGCTTCGGATCGGTATGAAAGTGAAGAATTGCACGATCGTGCTCGTCGAACGCTCGATCGAACAATGAAACGCGGCTTTGATGCACTATTAAAGAACCAGCGTGAGTTCCTAGATGATTTCTGGTATCGCAGTGATATCGAGATTGATGGTGAGCCAGATCATCCCGACGAAACACCGGAGCTATTACAGCAAGCTCTGAGATTTAATCTGTTTCATATCTTGCAAGCTTCAGCACGATCGGAAGGAGCAGGAATTCCATCAAAAGGATTGACCAGCCAAGCTTATGATGGTCACTATTTCTGGGATGCAGAGATTTATGTCATGCCATTTTTGACTTATACGGCTCCGTCTACTGCAAAGAACCTCCTAATGTTCCGCTACAGAATGTTAGATAGAGCAAGAGAACGTGCCAAAGAAGTCAGCCAGGAAGGTGCATTGTTCCCGTGGAGAACGATTAATGGTGAAGAAGCTTCTGCGTACTATGCAGCAGGGACAGCACAATATCACATTGATGCGGATATCATGTATGCTCTGAAAAAATACATGAAAGCGACTCAGGACGATGAGTTTCTGTGTGATGCTGGAGCAGAAATGCTGGTGGAAACAGCGCGAATGTGGTTTAGCTTGGGATTTTTCTCGAAGCGCTCAAACAATCGATTCTGCATTCATGCTGTCACTGGACCTGATGAATATAACACTGTAGTTGATAACAATACTTACACGAATTTAATGGCGCGGGAGAATCTTTGGTATGCTGCCAAAGCCGTTCGAGAACTATCTGAGAACTATCCCGATCGCTTTGAAGCCCTAGTCACTAAAACAAAGCTTAAACTATCCGAAGCAGACAGTTGGCAACGAGCCGCCGACAATATGTATTTTGCATTTGATGAACAATTAGGAGTTCATTTACAGCACGATGGCTTTTTAGAGCAGGAACCTTGGGATTTTGAGAATGTACCTGCCGATAAGTATCCCTTGTTATTGCATTTTCATCCCTTAGTCATCTATCGGCATCAAGTGATCAAGCAGGCGGATATTGTACTTGCAATGTTCTTGTTAGGTCATGAGTTTTCCCGCGAACAAAAGCTGCGAAACTTTGAATACTATGATCCGCTGACTACCGGAGACTCTTCGTTATCAGCTTGTATTCAAGCGATCGTAGCAGCAGAAATTGGCAAGACAGAAGAAGCGATCGACTATGCTCGATATGCGACTCTCATGGATTTAGCAGATGTAGCAGGCAATGTTAAAGATGGCTGTCACATTGCTTCAATGGGCGGAACTTGGATGATTCTGGTCTATGGATTTGCAGGATTACGAGATTCTGATGGTAGTTTTGAATTCCATCCACGCCTCCCAAAAACTCTAAAGCGTATGAAATTTGCCTTGATTGTACAAGGACAGCGCTTAGAGATTGAGATGACTCATGACAAAGCGACTTACTTGCTCAAAGAAGGCGAGAAATTGTCGATCGAACACCAAGGCGAAGAGATTATCCTCCATTCTGGTGAACCGATCGTGTGTGACATCAAGCAATTTGATCAAGTCGAAACCTGTATTGAGGATCAGACTATGTAAACAGAGACGCGATCGACATCTTAAATCCAGGTAGAAGCGAGCTTGTAATTTCATCTTCTGAAAACAAGGTTGCAACCAGAGACAATGCTGCCGATTCTCGACGGTAAACTTCCATCTGTTGAGCTTGCCAATCGATAATCCAGTACTCCCGCACACCGCGAGAAGAGTAAAGACGGAGTTTAAGTTCGCGATCGCGTCTAGCATTCTCTGCTCCAGGCGAAACTACTTCTACAACTAACTCTGGAGCAGCTATTAAATGTCCTGATTGATCTAATCCTGCTGCCAGCCGTTCATGGCTAATCCATACAACATCAGGAATTACATTATCAGCCTCTCCAAAAATCAGTCCAGGCGTAAAAGATGCTTCCCCTAACTGAGTTTCTAAAGACCACTGATCAAGTCTTGCATAAGCTCGACCCGCTGCTTTCTGATGTCCCCAATGCGGCGCACGTGTCACAAGCAATTCTCCATCAATGATTTCATACCGTCGATCGTCGAACGGCAGTAACTCTAAATCCGCGATCGTCCAACGCATCCGCTCTGTGATTGGCTGGTTCATACTGTACCTCGCAGGTCGCATTAGTTTGATTGTAGCAAGCACCTAAAACAAAAAATATCGCTGCGCCATCGGTAGAACGGTCGCAGGTTCACAGGTTAGAAGTTCTCCGTCCGCCCGAACCTGATAAGTTTCGGAGTCTACTTCCATGTGAGGCATCGCGTCGTTTAACTTCATGTCACGTTTGGTCAAGCTGCGAATTCCAGATACAGGAACTAATTGCCGCTTGAGATTGAGCGAATCGAATCCACCTTTTTTCAGAGAGACTTGGGAAACGAAGGTTAGAGAGATTGGCGCGATCGCATTTCCAAAGCTACCAAACATCGGACGCATGTGAACGGGCTGCGGTGTTGGAATACTTGCATTTGCATCCCCCATCTGCGACCAAGCAATCATTCCACCTTTGATCACCATTTCTGGCTTCACGCCAAACATCGCAGGTCGCCACAAACATAGGTCTGCTAACTTACCAACCTCTACAGAGCCAACATGATTCGCAATTCCATGCGTGATTGCTGGATTGATCGTGTACTTAGCAACATAGCGTTTTGCTCTGAAATTATCATTACGATCGCTATCTTCCGACAATGCTCCCCGCTGCACTTTCATTTTGTGCCCAGTCTGCCACGTCCGAATAATCACTTCCCCAATGCGTCCCATCGCTTGAGAGTCAGAAGACAACATACTAAACGCACCAATATCATGCAGAATATCTTCTGCCGCGATCGTTTCCCGTCGAATCCGCGACTCTGCAAACGCCACATCTTCAGGAATGCTCGGATCGAGATGGTGACAGACCATCAACATATCTAAGTGTTCATCCAACGTATTCAAGGTGTAAGGTCGCGTTGGATTGGTCGAAGAAGGAAGCACATTCGCTTCACCGCAGACTTTGATGATATCTGGAGCGTGTCCGCCACCTGCACCTTCCGTATGATAAGTGTGAATCACACGATTCTTGAAAGCTGCGATCGTATCTTCCACAAAGCCCGCTTCATTCAAAGTATCAGTGTGAATTGCAACTTGCACATCATAGTCATCGGCAACACTGAGGCAAGTATCGATCGCGGCAGGTGTCGTTCCCCAATCTTCGTGCAGCTTCAAGCCCATTGCACCCGCTTTAATCTGTTCTTCGAGCGCATCTGGTTGACTAGCATTTCCTTTGCCTAAAAAACCTAAGTTCATCGGGAAAGCTTCAGCCGCTTGTAGCATCCGATGAATGTACCAAGGTCCTGGAGTACAAGTCGTTGCATTTGTTCCGTCAGCGGGTCCCGTTCCACCACCAATCATCGTAGTAACACCGGATGCGATCGCAACTTCAATCTGCTGTGGACAGATAAAGTGAATGTGCGTATCAATTCCACCT
Organism: Leptolyngbya sp. AN10; assembly: GCF_050565645.1. NCBI lineage: Bacteria > Bacillati > Cyanobacteriota > Cyanophyceae > Leptolyngbyales > Leptolyngbyaceae > Leptolyngbya > Leptolyngbya sp. AN10. The sequence continues at coordinate 209,298 of NZ_JBNXVP010000002.1, read as the reverse complement.
GCTGTGAGAATCATTCCTTCACCTGCGATCGCTTCGGTTCCCGGTCCAATAATGATGGTTACATTATCTTGAATGTAAGGATTTCCAGCTTTCCCGATCGCGCAAATTTTTCCCTCTTTAATTCCAACATCAGCTTTAACAATCCCCCACCAATCGAGAATCAGCGCATTGGTAATCACTGCATCGACCGCGCCATCTTCATTCGTAATCGGAGACTGTCCCATCCCATCGCGAATCACCTTACCGCCGCCAAATTTGACTTCATCGCCGTAAGTAGTCAAGTCTTGTTCAACTTCGATGATCAGTTCAGTATCAGCAAGACGAACTCGATCGCCCACTGTCGGACCAAAAGTTTCGGCATAAGCGCGGCGATTCATGCGATAGCTCATAAGGCAACCTCGGAAAATTCTCGGTTGTTTATTATCAGATGAATTTTGATGAGTTGCGGGAGGCTTTAGGATTTTGACGGATTTTGGAATTGTCGATTATGAGATAATTACAGTAATTACAAGTTACTAAATCTCATGGCGCGAATCTTTGAGGGATTGCTGGACGTTGCATTCCACATTATTTTCATTGAGCCTTACATTGATCCAAACGAATACGAAGGCGTTGACTTAGAAGCTGCTTTTCGGGGTCAGATAAACGGAATTTGTGGCGCAGCTTCTCTAAGTAAGATGCTCTTGATGACAGGTCTGCATACAGGACCCGTGAGGTTTACGAAGATTATTGACTTACTTGCGGAAGTGCAATTGGCGGGAGAAGATGCCGCAATCCTGATTCACATTGAGGCGCAAGCTTCAGCCGAGGCTAATTTCACAAGGCGAATGTTTTTCTACTTCGCAAGGTTGTACCAGAAGTATCTTCAGCGAGTGTACCCAATTGTAGTCTTTTCGTTTGATGATCCTTACCGTGAAGAACCCCATCACCATATTGTGGAGTTTCCGAATCTGAAAGTTTTAGAGTTCAATTTTGCTTCTGTACAACTCAACCGCCTGAATTGGCGGGATTTTCTCAATCAACCAAATCCAGTTGCAGCAGCATTAATGTCTAAGATGCGAATTGCTGTTGAAGATCGTCCCAGAGTAAAGGCTGAGTGTCTTCGAGTGTTGGCGACTTTAAGGCTTGATCCGGCTCGTATACGTTTGATTTCTGGGTTTGTTGATACTTATCTGAAATTGAACGCTCAGGAGCAGCAAGCTTTTCAATCTGAGATTGCTAGAATTGAACCAGTTGAGCGCGAGGAAATTATGGAAATTGTCACGAGTTGGATGCAAGAAGGAATTGAGCAAGGGAAACGAGAAGGTGAACTTTCGCTTGTGAGCAGACAGCTAAATAGCTTGTTTGGTGAAACCCCTACCGCACTTCAAAACACGATCGACAATCTCTCTGTTGAACAATTGGAATCGCTTGGGTTAGCACTAATACGATTCACAAAGTTAGAGGATCTAGAAATCTGGCTACAAGAACATCAAGACTAAGGCACAATCAATGATCAAAATAAAATCTGCTGCATGAATTCCCTCTGAAGAGAACCATCCATGCAGCAGAAAGTCGATCGATGAATAAGGTTATTCGCGAACTGCTAACATTGCAAGACCGAGAGCCAGTAGTGCATTTACGCCTAAATAGCTTCGAGCGACAATGCTAGTACCGAACCATTGCATCTCTGGAGCAACGACAGCACTCACCGCTAAACAAGCTGCAACTCCGAAACCAGAACCGATCGCGAACCATTTCAAAGAGGGATGCCCCAAGAAAATCGCCAATAGCAGGAATGGAATCAGCACACTCGCAGAAATTGGATTGAGCGCATCAGAATTTAGCAGCGTTCCAACCAATTCGGGAATCGAGCTACCGAGAAGCCGTAACGGGAACTGAGGCAGATTCGCGACAAAGATGCCACGGAAGAAGAACAATCCACAACTGCCAAAGAGCAAGCCCCAGAACAGCGACCCGCCACCTTGAGACGGATTGCAGAACACAAAAGCAAGTCCAACTGCAACTCCAAACATTAAGAGCTTTAATCCAAGGTTGAAGGCAGCACCATCAAACCAGATGCGGGTTCCGAGAAAACCGCTCCAAAGTTTGGGCGAGAACCACCAGAAGAAAGAGCGTTCTTTGAGCGCTAAGGTTACTGCACCTTTCGCATCCAGCTTGCCTGCACCAAAGAAATTTTGCGGATCATCTTTGACTGGGATTGCAGATTTCTTCAAGACTTGCTCGATTTGGTCTGGCTTATGCACCCCGATCGAATGAATCAAAGCCGCGACACCCGCCACGTGTGGGGAAGCCATACTGGTTCCTTGCAGATATTTGAACACCGACTCACCAGAATCAGGGGCGATCGTGTTTTGCAAAATTCCACCCGGAAGCTGTGCATAAAGCACATACGATCCGCCTGGGGCTGCAATATCAACTCCGCCACCGTAGTTCGAGTAGAAGGTTTTCGCTTGTAACGCATCATAAGCAGAGACCGCAATCACATGCGGGTAAAGTGCGGGATATTCTGCTGTGCTCCGATTCGCGTTTCCAGCCGCCGCAACGATCGTGACATCTTTGCTGTGAGCATAGTCGATCGCTTCTCGCATCAATTTACTATCGCCGCCACCTCCCAAACTCATATTGATCACGTTTGCGCCATTGTCTGCCGCCCAGCGAATCGCTTCGGCAATGTCCGCTGTGGTTCCACCTCCACGGGCTGAGAGGACTTTCAGCGGCATTAAGCTAGCTTGATATGCGATTCCTGCGACTCCAATTCCGTTGTTTGTCGATTGAGCGATCGTACCTGCAACATGAGTTCCATGTCCGTTATCGTCGATCGCTTCAGATCGATCGTTGACGAAATCATAGCCTTCAACAAATTTGGTTTGCTTGAGATCGAGCACTTGACTGATACCCGTGTCGATTACAGCAACGATCGTGCCTTTCCCTTTGCTATGTTTCCAAGCCTCCTCGACGTTGATCGTTTTGAAATTCCATTGTTTCTCGTAGTCTGGATCGTTCGGTGTCGCGGTTGTTTTGTAGATGTAGTTTGGTTCAATGAATTCGGTGTACTTCTTGAGTTCCGAATTTTGCAGTTTGCGAAGCGTTGTACGATCGCCTTTCAAGATGAAAACGTGATCCGCTTCAGAGAATTTGCTGTTAAATTGAGCAGCGGCGTTGTAGGTAGATTTGATTTCGCCCAATTCACGATCGAGTTGTGCTGCACTCAGATCGTCGCGAAAGTCGAGCACGATCGAGTCGAATGCGCCTTGTTCGGCAGCAAACGTCTGAAAGGTCAGGACTGAAAACAAAAAGCTACACACGCAAAGTCCAACGAACAATAGACGGCGCATCATAGGCAGGTGAAAATTGTAGGATAGATTCTCCTAAAGTTCCCTGTACGGTGCTTAGAATTTGCTTTGAGCTTGTTGGTAGTTGATCAACGCTTTGGTGTATCGAGCCGTTGGATGCTCTGTGTTTGGCGCAATCTTAGAATATTTCTGTAAACAGAGTTGAGCCTCTTTCAGATTGCGAGTCATTGCGAATACCCAGGAGAGTTCAGCGTATATATCAGCGGTACATTTACGATCGTGTTTCACCAGCGTCAATACATGGCGGTAAATGTCGATCGCGCCTGTGAAATTTCCTTGAAATTGCAATAGATCCGCGTGAGCACAGTGGCGTTTTACAGCAATCATTGGCTCGTCAGCGGGTGGAACTTGATAAGATGCGATCGCTTGCTCTAGACTATCGCGCCACGGTGGGAGCAGGATCAGCGTATATGTATCGGCTCCAGTATTTCGTCCAGCGGGGCAAGACGTTCCATAAGTCTCAATTTCTTGTTCGTGCGAACCTTGAGATTCAAAGACGATCGCTAAATTTGTTCGGGCTGCCCAGTAGCTTGGTGCAAGTTGTAGAGCGGTTTGGAAAGAGTCGATCGCATCAGAGAATTGCTGTTGTTGATAGTAAATCACTCCCAGATTGTTATAAGCTTCTGCACAGAATGAATCGAGCAGTAGAATTGCCTTAAACAAGGTTGCTGCTTGCTCCGGTTGATTGTCCTTGTACTCGATCATTCCTTGCTGAAACAAGAGATCAAAAGCTGCAAGTTTGGTATTTTGTTGTTGCTCTGAATGTTCTTGTGATTGTTGCTCAAGGCGTTGTTTTGCAGATTGAATAAAGGTTTGAAGTTCATGAACAAGCCAGCGCTGCTCTGCACTTGAAAGATGTTTGCCAAATCTGAAGTAATCTCTGGTTATTGTTTTGATGAAAACGATCGACTGTCCTTGCCAATCTTTTCCAAGCGCAACCGTCTCAATTTGAGGAATTTCATGAGTCACAGTTTGATAGAACTCAAATGCTTTTGTCGTTCCTTGTAGTGATGTGATTTGATCGACGATCGTTAAAGTTCCTCGAAGCGTTATTGATCGATCAGTAATGGCAATCAAGGTAGGCTTTAAGAACAAATGAAACTCTTGAATCAGAAAAGCAGCAACTAAGGGAATTGTGCCAACCAGTGCCAACATGAACCAGGCATACAATAATGAACCGCCGTGATTTAATTGACTATTGGAAATGAATTGAAAGATTGTTAGTGCAGCAATCACATAACCGCTGGATAGAGCGATATTGCGGCGGAGTGTTTTCAGTTTCTCAGGCTGGTAACTATCGCTTGAGAAGTAGATTTGCAGAGTACGATCGCTTTTCAACAACGAAATCTTAGAGTTGCGCGGACGTTGAGGAGTACGATCGACATTCCGATCAACGGTTGTCCGACCCTGTAGCGCGAGTAATGCCGCTGAAGCATTCGGAAATCGATCTTCTTCTGCGGATTCAATACAGCGCTTTAGCCAGCGTTTGAAGTTTGCAGAGAGTTCTAAATTGTTCGGAATTTGTAGCTCAAGATCGTCGGTTTGCTGTAATTGAATCGGATCTTTGCCTGTGAGTAGAAACAGTAACGTGGTTCCTAACGCATAGAGATCAGTCGCGAGGGTTGCTTTACCTCGGAACTGTTCGGGAGCCATATAACCGAGTGTTCCGACCACTGTACTACCCCCTGTTACAGTTTGGCGATAGGTATCTTGAACTGCACCAAAATCTACGAGATAGATGTTTCCAGCGCGATCGCGCAAAATATTCTGAGGTTTGATATCTCGATGCAAAATCGGCGGCAAAAAGGTTTGTAGATACATCAAAATGTCGAGAAGTTGAGCCGCGATTGCACTCACGGTTTCCTCATTCGGTCGCCAACCTTTAGCAATCCATTCAGCCAATGTTTTACCCGGAGCAAGCGCTTGAACAATACAAAATAAGCGATCGTCTTCGGTATCAACCTCAAACGAATCCAAATATTGCGGGATTCCAGGATGATTCAATTGTTTGAGCACCCGCACTTCTCTTTCAAACAAATCCAATGTTTTCCAATCAGAAGTTTGGCGGAGTGAAACCACTTTCACAGCAACGCATTGTTTCGTTTCAAGGTCTTCAGCTTTGTAAGTTGTTCCAATGCCGCCCTGTCCTAATGTTTCTAGAATCTTGTAGCGCGGATGAATGATAGTTGTGATGGTCATCTCTTATTTGGCTCCTCGTTGTAGCAGTTCTTGACGAATCCGGGGTCGCTCCGCAGCAAACATCAATCCAGATAAATTCCGTCTCGCTTCACCAGGGGCGCGATAACTTAGATCCGCTTGTTGAATTAATGCGATCGCAACTTCTTCTCGCGCCTGTTCCATCCCGACAAATCCACCAAAGCTTAAACAGCCTAAAAGTGGAGTAATTCCTTTCGTATTCGGTTGATTGACGTTTGCTCCTAGCCGTATCAGTTGCCAAATCACTTGAACATCATTGTTTGATTCCACTCGGCTTGATAGAAAATTAATCAGTGTATCGCCACCTTGATCCATGACATTAACGTGCGGTATCAATTGAAAAATTTCCTGCGGTGATAGATACGCAAGCGCAAGCTGATAAAAATGAATTTTGCTAAATGTTTCAGAACTGAGCTTTTGTTTGTTCGCGATCATTGTCCGAAAAATTGCTGGATTTCTAGCTTCTAGTGCTCTGCGGGTGATCTCGAATGAAGCACTATCATCAATGGGAACATTGCCCGAAAGAGTGTGAGCAAAACTAAGCCAACCTTTCTCGGTCGCTTGCTGAACTAATGTTTGGAGCAATTCCTGTTTTTGATTTTCGGGAAGCGATCGACGATTGACATAGCTCACAAAAATCCGAGCATTCTCCTCAGAACTCACATAGTTCAATGCAGTCTTACCCGCTTTATCTTTGAGGTTGATATCAATCCGATTCAGCGAAAGTAAGTATTCGAGAACTTCGGGTTTTCCTTGTGCTGCACTATGTAGCGGAGATTGACCTAATCGATCGACAACTTGTAACCTTCCACCTTTTGCAAGAACGGATTTAAGCTGCTTTAAATCACCGATCGCATAGTAAACCAATGTTCTACCTGCGGAATCTTTGGCGTTTGGGCTGCCTCCTTTGGTTAGATAAACTTCAAGAGTTAGTTCTCTTAAACCGATCGCATTGTAAGCCGATTGAGTTAGTCCCAATAGATTCACAACTCGGTAGCGTTGATGATCTGCAAATGCAGATAGTAAGAGAACGCTTAAACCTGTAACCGCGATCGCACCAAGCAATTTCTTTTGAGAGTATTGTATGGCAGGCTTTTGGAGTTGAGCGATCGCAATTCCCGCAGATGGAAATCGATCTTTCGTTGCAGGCTCTAATAGTTTCTCTAACCAATCTGCAAAATGATTCGAGAGTTGAAGCTGCGATCGAAAATCAATTTTTAGCTTATGAACAGGTAAATCTGTGGGCGATCGACGAGTCAGCAAAAATAGCAAAGTTGCACCTAATCCATACAAATCAGTCCCAGCAACCACTTGCCCCCGAAATTGTTCTGGAGCCATATAGCCATAAGTTCCAACAACAGTACTTCCTCGCATCAAAGTATTGTGATAGGTACTTCCAACTGAGCCAAAATCAACTAAAAAGATCTGACCATCTGCACGACGAATCAAGTTCTGAGGCTTCAAATCGCGATGAAACACAGGCGGATTCAGTTGATGCAAGTAATCGAGAATGTTCAGAACCTGAAGCGCGATCGCACTAATTTCAACTTCCGTACAACGCCCCCCTTTTTGCACCCAATCAAACAATGATTGTCCATTTGCAAGTTCTTGAACCAGATAAAAACTACGATCGTGCTTTCGATCAACAACGAAATAGTTCAAGTACTTCGGGATACTCGGATGATCTAATCGTTGAAGAATCTCCGCTTCCCGTTCAAAAAGCTCGATCGCTTTCCAGCTTTCCGCCTGCCTAAGAATCAGCGTTTTAATCGCCACTTGTTTCTGTGTTTTCTGATCTTTCGCTCGATAGGTGATTCCCGTCCCACCTTTACCCAAGCACCCTAAAATCTGATATCGCTGCTGAAGAATCTCACCGGGCTGATGAACCATAGCCAAAACCGTAACACTAAAGCGATCTCAGAATTCCCATCCAATCGAGTGCAATACCTTGTCAAGTGATTTTAGGCTGAAGGGCACACTATAAGCGTTCTTCACCTGATAACCCGATGAACGATAGTGTTAGCGTAATTTTAATGACGATCGCGGCTTTTGTGATTGTTCTATTGATCGGTACGATCGCAGTTGCAATTACAATTTGGTCAATTCACAACGGATTAGTTGCAAAAAAGAATGATGTTGAAAAAGCATTTTCTAGCATTGATGTGTTGCTCAAAAAACGGATTGATTTGATTCCAAATTTAGTGGCATCCGTTCAAACCTACATGAAGTTTGAGCAGCAGATTTTAACCGAAGTGACTCGGCTGCGATCGCAAGTCATGACAGGCGGAGCGACGCGCACCGATCGAATGGAATTAGAAAATCAGATTTCTCGATCGCTAAATAACATTCTAGTCACGGCTGAGAACTATCCTGAACTCAAATCCAACAGTCAATTTGTGCAACTCCAAGCCGCAATTTACGAAACCGAGGAGCAACTTTCGGCAGCAAGACGCTTTTACAATTCCGCTGTCACTGAATACAACAATGCGATCGAGATGTTCCCTAGCAGCTTAATTGCATCCTCAATGAACTATCAACCCAGACGTTTATTTGTCGCAACAGAACAAGAGCGTCGAAATGTGAATGTCAATGAATTATTCAACCGATAATCACATGACAGACCCCAATTTTCCACGGCAAAGGCAAGCCAAGCGCTTATCACCTGAAGAAGCTCAATCAATTTTTGCACAAGCTAACAAGCTCACCAGACTACGACAATACGAAGAAGCAATTCCAATTTTGGAGCTATTTTGCACTCAAACGGATGAGACGTATCCTAATCACTATCAAGCAAAAATGCTGTTAGTGAAAGCGTATCAACATCATCACAGCTTGGAACAAGCGATCGCACTTTGCCAAGAGCTTCTCAACTCCGATCACACGGTTGCTCAACTTTGGGCACGAAGTTATTTACCAACGATCGCGCCTGAGCCTGTTAAATCAGAGCCAGAACAAGCGGAAGTTCAAGAAAAAGATTGGAGATTACCGAAGCGATCGCTACAAGATTTCAAAGAGTTCTGCCGCCAATATTTGGTTGCTTACTTGCAAGAAGTTGAAAAAACGAGAAAGGCTGTTATACAACCGCTACAGATTGTGACGGTAATGCTAGCGTTCGTAATTGGACTTGTGGTGAGATTCACACCTGCTGCGCTGGATAATGCGATCGTGTCAAGTCAACGCTATTGCGCTCCAGTTGTACAAACAGCACCAACACGCCAAAGTGACAAGGAAAAGATAAACATTGGAGAAGCAACTAATGATTTTGTCGCTAAACTCGATGGCTATTCTCGACAAAGCGTAAAAAGGTGTAAAAACGACTTTATTCCACTCTGGTTACAGAACGGAGTCCGGATCATGTCATTTGCTTTGCTCGTGGTTGGAGTCGCTTGCTTTTTGTGGGTTGCATTCTACACTTCTTCTACTGAAGCCTATGGACGAGGATTTCAACGGGCAATTATCGAAAGTATTATCTATTTTCTTGATCCGCAAGAAAACCTTAATTATTTTCGAGGAAGTAACGATGCTGCTGTTTTATCTGCACTTCAACAAAGTCGCTTGTTTAATGGCATCGGTAAGTCGGTTTACATGAAACAAGATCACTGTGTTGCTGGGAAATTGGGGCAAATCAGTTTGTTTTTCTCAGAGGTTACGTTTCAGAAAGAACTTCCTCACACTTGGATTACGCAAGGATACGATTTTCTCTGTGGGCTTGGTCGTCCGGGTGGCTCTATCTTTTCAATTTCAACGTTAATCTTTTTGCTTTTATCGATCGTGCGCGGTACACCTTACTGTCTGGGTCGAATTGCAAAAGGACAACGCATCGATTTTGAGCATTTTCGTACTGAAATTGTTCTGAATGCTGTCTCTCGCCAACCTATTTTTAAGGGAATGTTTTTCATTTCCGACTTCAATAAGTCATTTCGCGGAAAAACCATCATTCTTCCAAATAATCTCATTTCAAAAGTGAAATTTCTGAATCAACATCACGGTCAATCTGTAAAACTCGAAGACCCTGAATTTAACAAATTCTTTTCGGTTTACAGCAATGACCAAGTTGGAGCAAGATATGTTCTTTCAACTTCGATGATGCGTCGAATTGTTGATTTTAGAAAGAAGGCAAACCGAGACATTTTGATTTCGCTAGTCGATAGTCAGCTTTATGTCGGCGTGCCTTCTGAAGAGGATTTATTTGAGCCGCGATTGTTCAAAACTATGCTCAGTTTTAATCCAATGCGGGAGTATTTTGAAATGCTGCAATTGATGATGTCGATCGTTGAAGATCTCAACCTCAATCAACGCATTTGGAAACTCTAAACTCTCGCCGGATCGCTAAATCGAATTTTGAGATAGTCGTCTTCCATCTTCGCGCCACTCGGCTGCAACGCTGCTAATGCCTGCGGTAGAACCAAATTGCGGCGGTGATTACCAATTCGGACATTCAACTCATCGCCCGTTTTACTTAATTCGATTTGAGTCTTTTCGATTCCCGGCAGATATAGCTCTAAGCTGTACTGATTCTGCTCTTGAACTACGCGCAAAGTCGTTTCTTTGTAGTACACCTGCGACGGATCTTCACCGTTCGCATAGAGCGTTTCTTTTAATCGATCGAGCGCTTCCAATCCACACATCTCTTGCGAATACAACGGCACTTCTTTGATCGGCAACGGCGAGAAATTATCATGAATTTCCTGACGATATTGCCGCTGATTCTCTTTCCATTGTTGGAAAAATGGATCAGAAACCGAATCCGGAATAATCCGATTTGCAACGACTAAATCAGTTGCAACATTGTACAAACTCAAATAAGCATGGGCGCGAAGGGATTCTTTAATCACCATCTTTTCAGGATTCATCACCAGCCGCACTGTGGTTTGAGTCGGATCGGTGAGAACTTTCTCCAAAGCTTCAATCTGTTCATAGAATTCGTAAGGCGCGTCCATCACTTCTTTGTCTGGAAGTGAAAAACCAGCGATCGGGCGAAAAATCGGTTCAACCAACGGACGCAATGCAACCGAAATTCCCTGAAACGGCTTATAGAATTTCCGCATATACCAGCCGCCCACTTCCGGCAAACTCAGCAATCGTAACGCCGTTCCCGTCGGAGCCGAATCAATAATCAGCACATCAAATTCGCCTTCGTCATAGTGCCGCTTCATCCGCACCAATCCGAAAATCTCATCCATTCCCGGCAAAATCGCCAATTCTTCCGCCTGCACCCCTTCCAATCCCCGCGCCTGCAAAACCTGAGTAATGTAGCGCTTCACCGCTCCCCAGTTCCCCTCAAGTTCCATCAGCGCATCGAGTTCAGCCCCCCAAAGATTCGGGCGAACCTGTTTCGGCTCATGTCCCAGTTCCAAATCGAAACTATCTGCTAGTGAATGTGCTGGATCAGTACTCAGAACCAGCGTTCGGTATCCTAATTCAGCACAGCGGAGTCCGGTTGCAGCCGCCACCGAGGTTTTACCGACACCGCCTTTTCCCGTCATTAGAATTACGCGCATGGTCATCGAGTCCTACCTGAGAATTGCTTTACATTCGTTAACTTGATTCTAGCGTTTTTAGATATTAAAAACCCCCGAATCGGTAATCGATCGAGGGTCACACCAAGGCAGTTCTTTGAGGGTAGGCGTAGAAATTCCCGCAAATTCCTATGTCTGTAATTATACGATCCTTTCTGTAGATTTACGCAATCTACACATTAAATCGGAACAGCATTACATCGCCATCCTGCACAACATATTCTTTTCCTTCACTGCGAACTAAGCCTTTTTCCTTCGCCGCGTTCATCGATCCATTATTAACTAGATCTTTATAGGCAACCGTTTCTGCCCGAATAAAGCCCCGCTCAAAATCGCTGTGAATCACTCCAGCCGCTTGAGGAGCCACCATTCCAATTTTGATCGTCCAAGCGCGAGTTTCTTTGGGTCCAGTTGTGAAGTACGTTTGAAGCCCTAGAAGATTATACGTAGCACGAATCAGAGATTTTAATCCGCCTTCTTCCACTCCCAAAGAAGCCAGAAAATCTGCTCGATCGTCTTCCGGTAATTCCACTAATTCGGATTCTACTTGAGCAGAAATCACGACGACTTGAGCATTTTCTTGAGCGGCAACGGCTCGAACTTGCTCAACCCATTCATTTCCCGTTGCCAAGTCTTCTTCTGAAACGTTGCAAGCATAGATTACAGGCTTCCGAGACAACAAGCCTAGAGGTTTGATCAAGATTTCCTCTTCTTCGCTCATTGAAACTTGACGAGCAGACTTACCTTCATTCAATGCAGCACTGAGACGCTCTAGAACTTCAACTTCTTGTTGAGCCTCTTTATTCGATCGAGCTTGTTTCCGGCTGCGATCGATTCGCCGATCGATTTGATCCAGATCCGCCAATCCAAGTTCTAAATTAATTATTTCAATATCGCGGACTGGATCAACTGAACCCGCAACGTGAATAATGTCATCATTCTCAAAACAGCGAACGACATGAACGATCGCATCCACTTCTCGAATGTTCGCTAAAAACTGGTTTCCTAAGCCTTCACCCTTTGAGGCTCCCTTTACTAAACCTGCAATATCGACGAATTCGACTCGTGCAGGAATCGTTTCGGCAGATTTCGAGATTCCGGTTAGGACGTTTAAGCGATCGTCAGGAACCGCAACCGTTCCCACATTTGGCTCGATCGTACAAAAGGGATAGTTGGCGGCTTGCGCTTTGGCATTGGCGACAACCGCATTAAATAAAGTAGATTTTCCAACATTTGGCAAGCCAACAATCCCAGCTCTTAGCATGGTCAATTATTACGGGTAAAGGTTAAGGTACACAGGAACCGGAGTCGCGATCGCCTTGGATTCTAGAATCGTGTAAACCATAGATTATCCTAGCTAATTATTTGACCTTCTTAAGCCAGAAACTCGATCTCGCCTTGACCTCTGTTTCTAGACAGCCCTAAAAAGACAGCGAAACCGCTTTGCAGAGAAATCCGTAATTTAAACAATTCTCTTCAGTCTCGCCGTTATCCATCTATTTAGGAGCCGATCGATGATGACCTCCCCCCGCTCAACTTGGACACCGACATCGACTGTAACCGGGCACACCGGAGAATCCCTCCCCTCAAATCTTGTTTTCTTTGTGCCACCGCCGCCCGAAATTGGTCAAATTCGCAGCGCCTACTCGACGCTCGAAACTGGCAAATCCCCGATGCAAATTGACTGGTACTACATTCAGAACACGCTATTTTCAGGACTGTGTTTTGCCTTTCTTGCAGGACTGTTTACGTGGCTTCCGATCGCGCTTTTGTTGCCAAGATCGATGCGGGAACAAAGTTCAACGTATGCGACGATCGCAGCCCTAATTGTAAGCGGAATTGTACTTTGGCTGATGCTACGTGGCGGATTTAAACTGCCCGTGGAATGTTCCTATGTGGGTGAACAGGGGGTTGCTCTTTATTTTTGGAATACGAAACGATCGGGCAATCAAAATAGCGTTCTGGTGTTTCGTCAAGCCTCTGAACTGCGAACAGGCGGACTACGCCAATACTACGGTAATACTTATATGCACACGCTCTTCTGGTTCAAGTGGACAAATGAACAGAATCAGCCTGTGTTCGAGATGTCTGGGGTGCATCAAACCAAAGAGGGCAATCCGCCTCTGAAGAACCGCTATCATTTTGCGATCGCGGCTGAAGCAGCTTGGAGTCTGTTTGCACTTGAACGTGCGAAAGCGACTTTAGCTCACGGTGGCGCAGTCCGGTTCCCCCTGCTTGGCACTAATGCGTTAACCGTGGGAAATGGCTTTTTAGAAATTGTTCAACAAGAAATGACGGAGAGAGTGACCACCTCAGAAATTGACCGATTAAGCATTTCTCAAGGAGTCGTCACCCTGAGATTAAAGGATGCTAAGTCAGGATTTTTTGGGTTGGGGTCAAGCGGAATTTATCGCTTTGACTACACAGATATTGCAAATGCAAAACTATTTCTTCTGCTGTTCGGGGCACTAGTTGGAGTGGAATCGTAAATCGCGATTCAAAGCGATTGGGTGAGAGAAATCAAAGCATACTGGATCAGTATCATTGGGAACCTCCGAGAAACCCTGCCGTTCCACGGCGGGGAGGTAGAGGAGCGTCAAGCAAACCGCTCGATGCGGTGCAGGTTGACAATCTCACAGAACCAGCGCGACAATGTGAGACATGGTAGAACAAGCGTTCCGATACCGATTTTATCCAACGACTGAGCAAGAACCTTTGCTGCGTCGCACGTTGGGCTGTGTGAGGCTTGTCTACAACCGCGCTCTGAATGCGAGAAGCGAAGCTTGGTATGAGCGACAAGAAAGCCTTGACTATGTTCAAACCTCTGCTTTGTTGACTGGGTGGAAAAAGCAAGATGACCTCCAATTTCTGAATGAAGTGAGTTGCGTTCCCTTGCAGCAAGGATTGAGACATTTGCAAAAAGCGTTCTCGAACTTTTTTGCTGGACGGGCAAAGTACCCGAACTTCAAGAAGAAGCGGAATGGGGGAAGTGCCGAGTTCACCAAGTCTGCGTTCAAGTGGAAAGAGGGACAGGTGTTTTTGGCAAAGTGCAAAGATGCCTTGCCGATTCGCTGGAGCCGTCAACTTCCCCAAGGGTGCGAACCCTCGACCATTACCGTTCGTTTGAGTCCAAATGGGCGATGGCACGTTTCGTTGTTGGTGGACAATCCCCATGTCAAACCACTGACACAGGTTCAGAAATCGGTCGGGCTGGATCTCGGAATCACCAGCCTGATTGCGACCAGTGACGGCGAAAAGATTACCAATCCTAAGCATTTTGAGCGACTGAGAAAGAAGCTCAAACGAGTCCAGAAAGCGCTTTCTCGCAAGCAGAAAGGCTCGAATAATCGAGACAAAGCGCGGTTGCAGGTTGCACGAGTGCAAGCCAAAATCGCGGATTCTCGCAAAGATTTTCTCCATAAACTGACCACTCAACTGATTCGTGAAAATCAAACGATTGCGGTTGAAGATTTGGCGGTGAAGAACATGGTGAAGAACCCGAAGCTGGCGTGGCAGATTGCCGATGCCGCATGGGGAGAGTTGGTGCGCCAACTCGAATACAAAGCCAAGTGGTATGGTCGGAACTTGGTGAAGATTGACCGTTGGTTTCCTAGCTCGAAACGCTGTGGAAGCTGCGGTCACGTTCTCAATTCGTTGCCGTTGAACGTGCGGGAATGGGATTGTCTCAACTGTGGGACACACCATGACCGGGATATCAACGCTGCACGAAACATTTTGGCGGTGGGACACACCGTTGCAGTCTGTGGAGCGAACGTAAGACCTAATCAGCATGAGTTGAAAGGGCAGTTGCGAAAAACCAGCAATGGAAGGAAGCAGAAACCTAAGTCGTGAGTCTTAGGAATCACCGTGGCTTCAGCCCGGTGAGGATGTCAACAAGTCTCGTCGCCAGCGTTAAAAGGAATGATTCACGATCGACCGCTATTTAAGATGTTGAAGCGGTGTGCTCAACGCGGAAATGCTGCTTTTCATACACCCGGACACAAACAAGGACGAGGAAGCCCGATCGAGTTACGAGAATTGTTAGGCGATCGGGCTTTACGAGCGGATTTACCCGAATTGCCCGAACTCGATAATTTATTTGCGCCTCAAGGTGCGATCGACGAAGCCCAAAAACTCGCAGCAAAAACCTTTGGAGCCGAGCAAACTTGGTTTCTAGCAAATGGCTCGACCTGCGGAATCATTGCGGCAATTCTCGCCACTTGTAATTCAGGCGATAAGATTCTTCTGCCTCGAAACGTCCATCAATCCGCGATCTCTGGATTAATTCTGTCGGGCGCAGTTCCGGTATTTTTGCCGCCTGAGTACGATCCGATTCTTGATATTGCTCACAGTGTTACGCCTGAAACGGTTGAAACTGCTTTAAAACAGCATTCAGATGCCAAAGCAGTTTTGGTGATTCATCCGACGTATTACGGCGTTTGTGGAGATTTGAGCGCGATCGCAGATCTGACTCATGCCGCTGGAATTCCGCTGTTAGTTGATGAAGCTCACGGCGCACATTTCGCCTTTCATTCCGATTTTCCAATTTCTGCGATGTCAGCGGGTGCAGACCTTACTGTTCAATCGACGCATAAAACGTTATCAGCGCTTACACAGGCTTCAATGCTGCACGTTCAGGGGATGCGGATTGATCGCGATCGCATTTCTCGTTCTCTTCAGTTGGTTCAATCCACTAGCCCAAATTATCTTCTCCTTGCGTCCCTTGATGCTGCCTGTGCACAAATGGCAACTGAAGGCAAAGATCTGATGAGTCGAACCTTAGAACTTGCCGATCGAGCTAGATCCCAGATCGAATCTGTTTTAGAATTTCCAGGCTTTGCTATCGATCGAACTCGTGTCACCGTTACCGTTTCTCATCTCGGTATGGATGGATTTACTGCTGATGAATTGCTGCAAACCTTTGGAGTGACAGCGGAATTTCCATCGCTTCAGCATCTAACATTTATTGTAAGTTTGGGAAATACAGAGACGGATATCGATCGACTCGTTGAAGCAATCGATCGTCTTCCAACAAGCGATCCAATTCCTCAAATTCCAGCAAAATTCGAGCAATCTTTCTCAATTCCGCCCCTTTCGCCGCGAGAAGCGTTTTTTGCCGCATCTCAATCTGTGCCGATCGAGAGCGCGATCGACAAAATTAGCGCTGAACTGATCTGCCCATATCCGCCCGGAATTCCAGTTCTACTACCAGGGGAAAAAATTACGAAAACCGCGATCGCACAACTTCGATCGGTTCTCGAAGCAGGCGGATTCATCAGCGGGTGCAGCGATCCGACTTTGAATCGATTAAAAATCGTTTCCTGAACCACAATAGAAATAAGCCCCTGTTCCGCTGAATTGTCTATGCCTTCTCCTCTTTGGTCGTATGTCACTCCTGGAATTCCTGATGATTTGTTTGAGAATCTGCCTGGAATTCCGATGAGTCAGCGTGAAATTCGGTTACTGCTCCTGTGCCAATTGCGACTCAAATCGAATTCAGTGCTGTGGGACATTGGAGCGGGAACGGGAACGATTCCAGTCGAAGCGGGGCTGCTTTGTCCTCAAGGAAAAATTGTCGCGATCGAACGAGATGAAGAGGTCGCCTCGCTGATTCAACGGAACTGCGATCGCTTTGGAGTCAAAAACGTCGAAATCATTGAAGGCAGCGCTCCGGAGTGTTTGAAAAATCTGAAGCAAATGCCCGATCGCGTTTGTATCGAAGGAGGTCGATCGGTGAAAGAAATCCTCGCGGAAGTTTGGCGATATCTCAAACCTCAAGGTCGAATCGTCGCGACTGCGGCAAACTTAGAGAATCTGTACAAAATTTCCGAAGGTTTTGCAGAGCTTCAAGCTCGGAATATTGAAGTCGTACAATCTGCGATTAATCGGCTCGAAACCCGTGGTACTAGCCAATCCTTTGTTGCAGTCGATCCAATCTTTGTCCTCAGTGGTGAAAAGCTAGAGTGAAAATTCATGCGGCACTCTGATAAAGTGATCCAAATGACGCTTAACCTTCTTAACCTGAATCTAACTTTGAGCCATGCGTTTTCAGTCGCGGGTTGAGAAAAGGACAGTTAGACCAAGTTTCTCGTTATGAACTCTGAAAACTCTATGCCTTGGTCTCGGATTCTCAGTGGCATTATCGCGATCGCCGTCGCTCTGATCGTGTTCTTACTTGGCGGCTGGTATTTCACAGCCTTCTTTGCTGTGATCATTTATCTTGGACAGCTAGAGTATTTCGAGCTTGTCCGCGCCAAAGGAATCGCTCCCGCTGCGAAAACGACGCTCGTGGTGACACAGATTCTGCTCTTCGTCTCGAATCTTAATCCCGATTTGGCGGATGCGATCTTCCCAGTTGCGGGCACGTTAATTTGTTTCTACCTTCTATTTCAGCCAAAATTTGCCACGATCGCAGATATTTCCGCCTCGATTATGGGTCTGTTCTATGTCGGATATTTGCCCAGCTTTTGGATTCGACTGCGATCGCTAGAACAAGCCGACATGAGCAATCTTCCGCTCGATGGCTTCTGGATTACGTCCTGGCAAGGATTGAACGCGCTTCCTCAAGGTTTGACACATACTTTACTTGCGTTCGTGTGTATGTGGGCAGCCGATATTGGAGCCTACACGGTCGGGCGTTGGATTGGTCGAACTCGCCTGTCTGATATCAGCCCGAAAAAGACCGTCGAAGGCGCAGTATTTGGAGTGTCTGCTAGTGTCACAGTTGCCGTGGTCGGTTCGTGGTATCTCGATTGGTCAGGATGGCCCATCACTGGGGTTTCACTCGGCTTGCTGGTCGGAATTGCCAGTTTGCTTGGAGATTTAACCGAATCGATGATGAAGCGCGATGCAGGGGTCAAAGATTCAGGGCAGTTGATTCCGGGACATGGCGGCATTCTCGATCGAGCAGACAGCTATGTATTTACCGCACCGCTGGTGTATTACTTTGTAACTTTGGTTCTGCCGTTACTGCCGCATTCTTGAAAAACTGAGGCGTTCCGTCGTAGAACTCAAGCTCGACTTGTCCAAAACTGAGACGATCGCCCGAATGCAGTCGCGAAATCTCTCGAACTCGTCGATCGTTAATAAACGACCCGTTATAGCTGTTCAAGTCCACGAGATAAAACTCACCCGGTTCGAGGAGTTGGATAGCGGCGTGATAGCGCGACACACAGTGATCAGATAACACGATGTCACAATCTGTGCTGCGCCCAATTCGCCAATTCTGTTGATTCTGTAGCCAGAAGTGAACCATGCCGTCCGGAAGATGCAATACCAAATGAGGGCGACAATCGATCGCGGTTGGAATGTCGTCGTCCGATCGTTCCGAAACACGCTGTGAAATCAGTTGTCTCGATCGTAGCGCGGCAAATTGAACGTAGGATTTCCAAGGAATCATAGCGGGATTTAGATCGTGAGAAGTCATGATGCGAGAAAGTTCCAGTGCGCTTGGGGAAGGATCGTCGCCATTTTTCGGGAGAGCTACTTTATTGGGTAGTGTACCGACTTGGGGTTGGATTTCTCGATCGTCACGCTAGAGAATTCAGCGAAATTTCGCCAATTGGCAACGGCTCCCAAAGATTTTACTCTGGAAGTTAGTAAATCGTTTAAGTTGGGTACGCTTCTCGGACTTTAAGCAGGCAGAACGATGAGTTTCCCTTGGCAGGTGACTTTTTCGGGATCGATCGCTAATTCATGAATTTCCGTCTCATCGCCCAAATTAAAGGTATAGCCATCCAAATCTGAGAGCGGCAATCCTCTTTTTGCTGTGGCATGAGGCAACCATTGAGGATTGACTAACTTTAATAAGTTCGGAGCCGCGAGAGCGAATCCGGTGCGAATTGCGATCGGCGTTTCATTCCCACTATCCGAAACCAGTGTTGCGCCTAAAACAACTTGCTGCGATCGCAATTGAATCGTGAGATTTTGCAAATTGAGATCGCGATCGCTACTGATCCCTGCTGCCCCCGATCGCAAAAGTGTTTGGAGAAATTCCGTCACGCCTGCTTTTAGTAACGGTGCTTTGAGCGAGGTGTTTAAGTCAGATTCCTCTAACAAGACTGATCCCTGAATTCGGATGGGTTCTAATAGCTGGAGCGGTTTACCCCGCACGATTTGACCCGCATTCACTCGAATATTTTGTCCCGTCAGTTGAATCTGATTTAGCGCTAAGCCTTGATAAATCGCGTTTTTGGCAGAAATCTCAAGCTGTTCGATGTAGCCCGATAAGATTTGTCGATCGCCCGCTGTAATTTCGACGTGCAAATCTTCCACGTGTTCGACCTGGGATCGCAGCCACAACCGAACTGCGGGCGCGAGTACTTTACTAATCAATCCACTTCTTCTGCCTGTCGATTCTTCCAATTCAGTCGGTTCTCGATCGCCCAAAGTCATACGTCGTTCGTGAAGGATAGTTTACAGAAGTGTACAGGAAACCGATTGCTTCTCCTAATGTTAGGAAATCTTGATATAAAGCCTCAAGACGATCCCAACAGGCGATCCCAGATTGCTAAAATTGTCATGAAAACATGACACAATGATCCCTGAATAACCTGAAAATTCGTAGAAACTTGATTAATCAAGCCTTTTGACCCCTTGATCGATTTGAAAGTTTCCTGCACGATATGAAGCATCTTGCGATCCCCAAACTTCAGGAAAGCTTGGAGTTGGTGATCCCCTGACCGCGAAATGCGATCGTTCAAGATGCCAACCGCTTGAGAACGGACACACGAATCACGGAGAAGTGATATGGCTACAGAACGTCCCCCTCTCACTGAAATGACGCTTCGCCAGCTACGTCGAGTGGCAAGTGAATATGGCGTATCTCGCTATAGCCGGATGCGGAAAGATCAACTGCTCGCATCGATTCAGGAGATTGAACGGACTCGATTTTCAACCCCGACCCCGACCCGTACCATAGAGGCACAAGAAGCTGTGGAAGCAACCAAATTCGACGTTGGACAAGATGACCCTCAATTAGACACAGTTGGTAGCGCAAACGTACTCGCGACTGTGGATGCTGACTTGATCGATCTCCCGGAAGGATACGGAGAAAGTCGGATCGTTTTGATGCCTCGCGATCCCCAATGGGCATATACATACTGGGATATCCCGAACGAACACAAGCAAGAGTTACGCCGCCAGGGTGGACAGCAGTTAGCCCTCCGCGTTTATGACGTGACGGATATTAACTCCGACACTCAAGCTCCACACAGTGTGCAGGAATACCCCTGTGATGAGATGGCGCGGGAATGGTATTTGCCCGTTCCGGTAAGCGATCGCGATTATGCGATCGAAGTTGGGTATCGTACCGCTGATGGTCGCTGGCTCGTGTTAGCTCGATCGGCTCCGGTGCGCGTTCCTCCGGTCTACCCTTCTGACTGGATTGAAGATCATTTCATCACTTTGGCTTGGGAAGAAGACCTGCGCGGAAAGACTGTTGCCGAACTGGTTCCTCCAAGCCGCAAATCCACGATGGCAACGGGCGGCATCCAAGGCGGAAACGCGATTTACGACGAAATCTTTGGTATGGCGCAAACTACCGAAGCAATGCGAATCGCGGGATCACTTTACGGTTCGATGCAACAGTCTGCCGCAGCACCGCATCTCGAAACGATTAGTTCCTATGTGTTCCCGTCGGGTGTCGGGATGTGGGCACTACCAACGGCTTCAGGTCTAAATATGTCGGGTGTCGGATTCTCAGCTTCTGCACCTCCCATTCGTCCTCGTAAGTTCTGGTTGATCGCGGATGCGGAACTGATTGTTTATGGTGCAACCGAACCAGATGCAACAGTCACGATCGGCGGTCGTCCGATTAAGCTCAACCCGGATGGAACCTTCCGTTTCCAAATGTCATTCCAGGATGGATTGATCGACTTCCCGATCATGGCAGTAGCGGCGGATGGCGAACAGAATCGCGAGATTCACATGAAGTTCGAGCGGGAAACGCCTGCACGTCGGACGAATAGCAAAGAAGAAGCTGTAGAAGAATGGCTGGCTTAAATTAATCGGTGTCAGATGAGATGAAATCGAGCGTCTCATCCTACATTTGAGTTCTCCCTTCCATCCTGATCAAGCAATTGGTCAGGTTTTTTTTGGGATTGATGGGATTAAATTAAAGTTGGGGTAGCGAGTTTTACAGTCGGTTCACCCACTAATGATTTGTGCTCTATAGATTACGATTATGACTTTAGAAGAATTAACTTCGACGCTGAGTGAATTTTTCGGTGAGCAGGTTCAGACGTTGGGGGCAGGTTCGTTTCAGGTGGAAACACCGCAGTTTCGATTGCTGATCTTGTTATCGGATGATCAATCTTGGTTACGAGTCTTGTTGCCGATCGCACCTGCTCAGGATGCGGAACCGTATTGGGAACAGCTTTTAGAAGCAAATTTTGATCTGACTCAAGAAACTCGCTATGGGCTGCATCAAGGCGTACTCTGGACGGTGTTTCAGCATTCGATGAGCGGTTTGTCGACCAAGGATCTCCAATCCGCAATTCAAAGACTGCTTTCATTGCAGCAAAACGGATTAGATGAAGTTTTTAATGCGTTTGTGGAAAAGCGAATTCGTCAAATTGTTCAAGCCGCAAAACGACAAGGACAATCTTTAGAGGCAACGATGCAAACGCTCGATCGCTTTTATCAAGAGGGAATCATGGGCGATTTGGCGATGGGATCACAATCTCGATCGGAAACAATGGAGGCTTGGCAACGACAGTTAAGACGACTTTGGGATGAGGTGGAACCGTGAATTTAGTCGAAGCACTGCGCGAAGATTATGCGCGATTTCCGAAGAATCAGAGTTATGACTTGTATGCGGCGGATGTTTTTTTTCAAGACCCGATGAATCGGTTTCGGGGAGTCGATCGATATCGCGGCATGATCAAGTTTATTGAGACAGGATTTCTGAATGTGCAAATGGATCTTCACTCGATCGAGCAAATCGGTGATCAAATTCAGACTCGTTGGACATTGAGTTGGAATGCCCCTCTACCTTGGAAGCCACGAATGGCGATTTCAGGTCGGAGTGAATTGACGGTGAATTCTGAGGGGCTAATTTCTTCGCACATCGATTACTGGGACTGTTCACGATTGGATGTGGTGAAACAGATTTTTAATTCGAGTCAAGGGTAAGGAGCGATCGCTTACTCGAAATCGTCTGCGGCTCCTGGTTGATTCAGAAAATCTTCAGGTGATTTTGCGGCAGGTGGAGCAGGAGATGGATTAAAATCTGGTGCTTTCGATTTTGGCGTTTCCGATTCTGTTGGTTTTTGTGTGTCTGTGACCGTTGTTGCTGTCGTAGCTGTTGGCGTTGGAGTTTTTGCCTCCGCAACGTTGATGATGCGTTGCCAGTTGATATCTCCAGACGGTTGAATCGTGACTTGAATTGTATCGTTTGGTTTTGTGGTGGGTTTTGTGGAATCAGCAGAGATAGGTTTTTCTGTAGCTTTGGGTTTGTTTGCAGATTTGAGATCGCGTTTAATCAATTGGCACTCAAAGGTTTCGCCGGGTTTTACCGATCGATAAGTAGTCGCTTTGCCACAATCGATCGAGGCTTGTCCAATTTCTTTTGTCAGTCCTTGCTCGAATTCGGTTTGAAGCTGCGCCATATTAATCAAACCTTTGACACTGGTGGCTTCCCAGAAAATGCTGCCTTGGGCATCTTGTTGTTTGACTGAAATCGGGAATCCTGCACCCGAATCGAGAACGCCAACACACTCAAATTCTTTGCCTGCTTCGGGCTTGATATTGTCTGGGCAGATTACCGATTTAATCAAAGTTCCGCCTTGTTTGGTGATGCCGTCTTTAATCGTAGCTTCAATGTTAGCGGCATCGAGTGATTTGCCGCAGCCGACTAAGGAAATGAGAACGAGCGGGAGAATGAATTTGGATGGATTGAGATAACGCATACGCTAACGTTTGGGTAAACCGATTCGGGAATCTAGATTTAGAGATTGGGAAAGTCTCAACAAAATGATTTCTGTATTGTCGATGCCTGGGGGTCGTGCGATCGAGAACGGATAATTGTTATCGTTCGCCACCAAAATGGTATTGGAATTGACCACGAGAACATCCTCGATCGTTTGAAATGGAAATCGAAACTGTGTCTTTTCATCTCGGTAAAGATCGTTTGGATCTTGGATATTGAGAAGATCGACGATTTCTTGTTTCTCGATCGTTTGATCTCTGTCTTTCTTAGTCAGATCAATTTTGTATATCTTTTTGAATTTCGCTTCATCACCTTGTTTATTATCTCGCTCAATTACTAAATATTCATTCTCGTTAATCACAGTCATGTCACCTGTAGCATTGTTCGGGTCTTCTAATTTGTAATATCCGGCAATGCCTTGAAATTCTCCAGTCGTTGCATTCACCTTATAAATTCTGAGTAATCCATTTGGATCGCCTTTGACTGAGCCTTCGAGCATTAAATACAGGATTGTACGATCGGGATTAATTGCCATCGATTCAAATCCTCTTGAACCCGCTAAATTTGGCTCACCATTCGGATTTTGAGGCGATCGTACAGTGCCACCGCTCGGATTCGGAGTCGCGATCGGGGCTTGCAGTAATTTTCCATCGCGATCGAAATGCAGCAAATACGGACCGAATTCATCCCCGATCCAAAACGATCGATCCTTAGCAATCACAAACGATTCGGGGTCAAAATCTGCGCCTGTTAAAGTGCGATCGCTCTTCGTTAGCTTAAAGGGAACTTTGCGATCGGGATCGGCAAGCTGAACCAGGCTGATCAATTTCATCGTTCCATCTCCACCTTGACCGCGAAAACTCGGTTCCACGCGATAGAGCCTGAGTAAGAAATCTGAGCTATTGTCTTTCGAGCCGAAACCGTTGTCGGCTAAGAACCAGAACGAAGAGCGATCGGCAAATTGAACGCCGCTAAATCCTTGAAGCGGTTGTCCCTTGAATGGACCTGTGCGACCGTTCGCAGAAATTCCTGCACCTGCATCACTGCCCGGAGCAAAACTATCCGCAGCTAATGAAGCAAATCCGATCAATGTTGCTTGACTTGGATTTGCAGAGAGTTGGAGCGCGAAAAAGACGCTTAACAATGCAATTGCTAAACATCCGATCCAGCTTTGGTAAAACGGTTTTCTCATGTCGATAGCATTCCATAACAACGTTAAGATATGACGATCGAACAGGAAACAAATGGTTAAGCGTCACTAGACTTCTTACATGAATCCGAGATGCCAACCGAACAGAATTCGGAACTAAACAGACAAAATGTGCTGCTCAACTCCCTACGGTGAGAAACTCGCTTGCATAAAGGCATTCACGCAAGCAATCTATTGTTCGGCATTCAGGAACTGTTTTAACTTGTCTAGCATTTCCACAAGCTGCGAAATTAGTATTGCTGCTTGTGATAGGTCGTCTTTGAGCGCTTGTTGCTCTAGGGTTGAAGCGATCGCTTGCATTTCGTATAATCCGACATTCGCACTTGAACCTTTTATATGATGGGCAGAGCGCGAAATAGAGATTGCATTTCCTGACTCTAAAGCTGTTTTTGCGGAGCTTAAATGCTGTTGGGTATCTTCCCAGAAGATCTGCAATAATTCGCGTTCAAAATCTGTATTTCCATCGGAAATTTGATGGAGATGTTTCCAATCGATCGCTAAATTCATCTGTTGTTTTACCGCTTGCTGCTCTAACAATTCACTCCAATAGGTTAACTTCTCACTCAGCTTTTCTTTTGAGATTGGCTTACTTAAATAATCATCCATTCCCGCTGCTAAACATCGCTCTCGATCTTCTAGCATTGCATTTGCTGTGAGTGCAATGATCACACTCTGACGCTGAGATTGTTGTTCTCGAATCGCTCTTGTGGCGGCATACCCATCTAGAATCGGCATCTGGCAATCCATCAAAACGAGATTATAGGGAATTTGATCTAGCATCTCGATCGCTTCTTTGCCATTCGCCGCAACATCCGCAGTGTAGCCTAAATGTTTCAACTGGTTTAAGGTGACTTTTTGATTCACAATATTGTCTTCAACCAATAGAATTTTTAGCTTTGAATTTGCTGGATTTGAGACGGTTTGAACTGGAGTAATTGTTGATTTTGTAGGCTCAGTTGGGGACATCGTACTCATGATGCAATCGAGCAATCTTGACTGTTTCACGGGCTTGATCAGATACGCAGAAAACCCTAATTCTGCCATCCGTTTCGCGCCACCCCAGCGATGAACCGAAGTCATCATGATTAATTTGGTCGAAGCTAAATCGGGATCGGATTTAATTTGAGAACCGAGCGTTTCGCCATCGACTTCGGGCATTTGCATATCGAGAATTGCCAGATCGTAAGGTCTTCCTGAACGGGCACGATCGCGTAATTTTTCTAATGCGATCGCAGCATTTTCCGCTTCATCGACTTCGATTCCCCAAGCTGAAACTTGGTAACGAACGATCGTGCGATTCGTTTCATTATCGTCAACGACTAATAATCTTAATTGGCTTAGATCGAGTTCGATGGCGGATTTTGGTTGAGGCAAAACGCGATCGAGTTGCTTTTCAAAGGTGAGCGTAAACCAGAATTTTGATCCGGCTTTTGGTCTACTTTCAACACCAATTTCACCGCCCATTAATTCAACTAACTGACGCGAAATTGCTAATCCTAATCCGGTTCCACCATATCGACGAGTCATCGACGCATCCACTTGAGCGAACGGATGGAATAAGCGAGATTGCGCGTCTTCGGGAATGCCGATTCCGGTATCGGTTACAGAAAATGCGATCGTGGCTGAGGTCTGCGTTTCAGACTCTAAAACTGCTTCGATGATTACTTCGCCGCGTTTAGTGAATTTAATTGCATTGCCGACGAGATTGGTGAGAATTTGCCGCAATCGACTGACATCACCGCGAAGGTCGATCGGTAAACCGTGGTGAATTAAAGTGCCAATCTCTAAGCCTTTCGCAAATGCCGCAGGTGCAAACAAATCCGCCACTTCTTCAATGCAGGAAGCCAAATTAAAATCGAGCGCTTCTAGCTCCATTTCTCGCGCTTCAAGTTTTGAGAAATCGAGAATCTGATTGATCAACGTCAGCAAATTATCGCCACTTGTACGAATCGTTTCAACAAAATCTCGCTGCGTCGAATTCAGTTCAGTATCGAGCAATAATCCGGTCATGCCTAACACTGCATTCATCGGAGTCCGAATCTCGTGGCTCATTGTCGCTAGAAAAGTACTCTTCATCTGAGAAGCCCGTTCTGCTTCGGCTCTGGCTTGCTCTAGTGCTAGATTCTGTTCGGCTAACGTCGATCGCTGTTCTCGTTCTTGATCGAGTAATCGAGCTTGCATTAGCGCGATCGCAACCTGATCCGCCAACTGCGTCAGAAATTCAACTTCAAAACTTTGCCATTGACGCGGACTCTCACACTGATGCGCGATTAAGAGTCCCCAAAGCTGCGGTTCTGTCTCATTGTCCTGATTTTGGAGAATGGGAACAACGAGATTGGCTTTGACCTGAAATTGTCTGAGTAATCTTTGATGACAAGGAGTTAATGGTGTAATTTCAACATCATCGATCGCGGTTGTTTCGCCTTGCTGATAACGTCTCCAGGAACCTTCCTTGAAGCAAGTATCTTCGATGTGTTCACCTAGAGCCGAAATCCAACCTGCTTGCACTGATTCGACTTCAACGACTCCATTCCACTCTTCATCAAAGCGGTAAATCACCACACGATCGGCTTGCAAAAACTGGCGCACTTCTGCCACGGTCGTTTCGAGAATTTCTCTGATGTGCAGCGATCGACGAATTCGTAAAGTAATTGCTGCGAGTAACTGCGATCGAGCATTCTGTCTTTGCGATTCTTCTTCTGCTTGTTTGCGCTCGATAAATTGTCCGACTTGAGCCGCGATCGCGACCATCATCGTTGTCATCATTTCTTCATCGGGCGGCTGCACTCGGTGACTAAATAAAGCAATTACGCCAACCGTTCCATCGCAGCTAATGATCGGACAACCCATTGCGGCATGAAGTCCAACCTTGGCGGCAATGTGCGATCGTAAAAACAATTTGTCGTACACCACATCGCTCATCCACAGCGGCTCACCACTGCTCCAAACTCGTCCCGGCAAGCCATATCCAGGCGCAAAAACCCACGATTGCGAGGAGCTTTCAAACTCAGTAAATTGTCCTGCCAACCTGCTCCAATGCGCCGTACAGCGAATCACATTAGCAGTTCGATCGGCAAGCCATAGTTCGCCAAAATCCCAGTTCGCATGTTCACAAATGGTTTGCAATAGTCGGGGAGTGGCTTCGTCTAAAGTGGCAGATTCGGCTAAAACTCGTGTCACAACGTGTTGAAGCTGTAACTGGAGTTGCATTCCGGTCGATCGCAGTTGTCCTGCTGATTGTTCTAGCTCTCGAATCTGGCGACGTTGTTCGAGTAGACTAATCGCTTGCTGACAGAGCGATCGTAATGCGGTTTTCTGAGCCGTATCTAAGCTTTGTGGCACGTAATCCATCATGCACAATGTTCCAAGTGCGTACCCATCGGAATCGATCAATGCCATGCCTGCATAGAACCGAATCGGGGGCAGATTAGATCCCAGGGGATGCGTGATAAATCGCTCTTCTCCAGATGCATCTACGACGACTAAAACATCAGATTGCGTCAGCGTGTGATTGCACATCGATTTGCGGCGGGGCATTTCGACCACATCGAGACCGACTTTGGCTTTGAAAAATTGTCGATCGACATCGATAAAACCGAGAAGCGCGATCGGAACCTCACAAATCTGAGCGGCTAACTGCACCAAACTATCAAATGCCGCTTCGGGTGGGGTGTCAAGAATGCCGTACCCATAGAGGGTCGTCAGCCTTGCTGCTTCTTGTTCAGGTGATGCCATCATAGAATTCTACTGGGGGCAACAGGCATTCCTTTTCTTCATAGCAGGTCTAACACTGCTCGATTGTATTAATCGTTGCACCGCTGATTCATTTTAGTCCCGCAATAACCAGGTCAGGATGCCCAAGAGAGCGATCCAAAATGCCCAGGTGGGAACCTGAAGATAGGTCAATACTTCTGAAGGAAATAAGACAAGCCGCACGGTGAGTAATCCCAGAAATAGTAGCACAGTCAAGATTCCGATTAGCATATTGCCCGCTGTTGATGTTGAGATCTCACGAAAGTCAGTTTCACGAAGCGGACACTTTATCTAGTGCGCCAACGTCTTCGATCCTACAATACGATTTTATAGCCGTACTTATTTCAGTTAGGACACTTCGAGATCGCCCCCCAGCCCCCAAGTTTGGGGGAGCAAGAGTCTTAAGCCCCCAGAATTGGGGGTTTGGGGGCAACTCCGAGGAGGTCTTAATCTAAGCTTCTACTGCTATAGATCGATAAAACATAAGTTTTTTCAACAGAAATTAGGTTCGATTGGAGAGGGGTTTCTAAATGATTCGATATATACAATCACTAACAATTTGGGGAATCGGATTATCAATGGCAATTTCGCTTCCTGCCATTGCACAACCCGGCAACTTTAAGAGTATGACACTGGATAATCAAACGACTTCAGGCATGATGATGGGATCGACTGGAGGAACAACTTCGCTGCCTGCGATCGTGGGGAATAGCGATCGACAAAAACAGAAGTGTCTTGGCTTTGGTGATCCGTCTCCGGATCATACGTTGGTGCTGAAACGTCCGTTTTCTTCGTTGTCGCTTCGGGTGGATAGTGGGGGAGCCGATACGACTCTGCTGATTTCGGGACCGGGGGGAGTTCGCTGTGCGGATGCGGGCGATGCTGGCGGCGATGTGCGATTGCAGCAAGACACTTGGGAACCGGGAACTTATCAGATTTGGGTGGGAACAGTTAGCCCCAATACGAATCGAGATTACCGCCTGATTGTGCGGGGAAATTAGCGATCGCGTTCATCACTTTGGCGACACTTTGCTCGATCGATTCGGCTGCGGTCGAGCAGATAATTTCTGGATTTAATGGCGCTTCATACGGATCATCAATTCCGGTGAATCGCTGAATTTCTCCGCTTCTTGCTTTTCGGTAAAGTCCTTTTACGTCGCGCTGTTCACAGACGGATAAAGGTGCATCGACAAAGACTTCGACAAATGAGCCGATCTGCTGTCGGACTGCTTGCCGTGCGGTGCGATACGGTGAAATTGCAGAGACGAGAACAATCACATCGTTGCGGGTGAGTAGATGCGCCACGAATCCGATGCGCCGAATATTTTCGATACGATCGCTTTCGCTAAATCCCAGTCCTTTCGTCAAACTTTGCCGCACTAGATCGCCATCTAAATGTTCAACTTTCAAATCTTGCTCAATTAGGTTCTGATAGACAGCTTGGCTGATTGTAGTTTTGCCTGCGCCGCTCAATCCTGTAAACCAAACCGTTAAACCTTTCTGAGCGATCCGCGATTCAATGAATTCAATCGGTTGAAGCATATTAATTTCTAGCGTAGTTCTGATAATCGATCGTGGAAACCGTGTGAGATCTCAGTCTTTGATAGTATTCGTCGATCAAAGCTACACCTGTTTCGGTCATGGCTTGGTGATGATGGTGAGAGGGATCAATCACAGCCGCAGCTTGATCAATCAAAGTTCGATCGAGATTAAAGTGTTCCGCTAATTTCTCGGTTTCGGAGTGCGGATTGATCATCAAATCTTCGTAGCTCAAGAAATAGACTGGCAGATCGCGAGTGAAATAGGTCGCTGCTAAGTTCAACTGCAACCAGAATCGTAAATGTCGATCGACCGTCCAACCTTCCCAATTGAGAAACAGCGATTGATTCGATTTGAGAAAGCTAGACGGAGAGCGAAACGCAAGAATCACATTCAAGCTGTAACCGAGTTCAGTCAAAACGCGCTGCCAAACTGGAAATGTTAGGGAAAAGCGGGGATCTTTTAGACCGATCGAGGTTGAATTGCCCCATTCTTGAAGGATTTGGGATTTTAGATTTTGCTCAAATTCGGTGAACTGATTGCCTTCCCAATCTTGTTCAATCGGTAGAAAGAAGTCTGTATATCGATGCCCTAGAGCTTGAATCAATTGATTATTCGCGTCGTTAATCCATTTCAGTTCAAAGAAAATTGGATTGTGTCCCGCTTGGAGAAAGTGTTGCTCTGAGCCGAAATCGATGCCAAATTTTGAGAGAACGTGACTGGTGACGGATGTACCGCTGCGTTGTGCGCCGAGAATGAGAAACGCTGTTTTCATGGGTCAGAGCGATCGCAAAACTGATTTTCTCTCAATATTGGGCACTGCTGGAATCTCTACCTCACTCTGTGGGATTAAATTTTATGCCCTGAGTGCAAATATGATTGAAAATTTTGCGTTGATGAAAGTCTGTCGCTGCGATTCAGTCCGCCCGGAGGTAAACGCTCCGGGCTAACAGGAGAAAGGAGGCTGAAGCCCCCTAAGAGTGCAGTTTCAGCCCACTTCAGTGGGGTTTCTTCGATTAGCCCGGAGCGTTTACCTCCGGGCGAGATAGCGGATGAACAAACACGCCAAAATCCACAAGCACTAAAATTAGTTCCCTGATCCGATCGCATCTTTCAAACTCGAAAAGTTCGATCGCTCTAACCGTTCTTCTAATCCCTGCAAAATTCGCTTTACCATTGTTGGACCTTCATAAATCCAACCCGTGTAAACCTGAACTAAACTGGCTCCAGCGGTGATTTTTTCCCAAGCGTCGTCAGCAGAAAACACTCCTCCCACTCCGATGATTGGTAAGCTGCCTCCCGTTTGTTTCCAGATCGATCGAATTACCTCCGTTGATCGCGCTCTCACAGGAGCACCACTAATCCCGCCTGCTTCTTCGCTGATTGGATTACCGCGAACCGTTTGCGTTTTTAATCCATCTCTGCGGATTGTGGTGTTCGTTGCAATGATTCCAGAGAGTTGATAACGCTGGGCGAGATCGACGATCGCAGAAATATCTTCCCATTCCAAATCGGGTGCAATCTTGACCAGAAGCGGCTTTTCGGATTGATTCTCAGTTTGAAGTGCTGAGAGAATTGGCTCTAATTGATCCGTGGCTTGAAGCGATCGCAATCCGGGCGTATTCGGAGAACTCACGTTTACGACGAAGTAATCACCGAATGATTTCAACAATCGGAAACTACCCAAGTAATCGTCTGCGGCTTCTTCAAGTGGAGTAATCTTCGACTTGCCTAGATTGATCCCGATCGGGATTCCTGAATTTCGATGTTCGAGACGCGATCGTAATGCAGCCGCGCCCTGATTGTTAAATCCCATTCGATTCAGGGCTGCAAGATCTTCTGTCAATCGGAACAATCGAGGCTGAGGATTTCCGGGCTGTGCATGAAACGTCACCGTTCCCAATTCTGCAAATCCAAAGCCAAAACTTGACCAAATATCTGCTGCGACTCCATCTTTATCGAATCCTGCTGCAAGTCCGATCGGGTTCGGAAATGATAGCCCCCAAAGGGATTGAGCCAATTTTGGAGACTCATAACCGTAGAGATGATCCACTTGCGATCGCAACCAGTCGAGCGAATTCAACCAAGAGAGCGATCGTAAAGTCTGAACGTGCAGCCACTCCGGGTCAGCCTTCAAACCCGAAAACAGCACCGGACGAAGAATCGATCGATAAAAATCTGACACAGGAAAAATCAAAGAATCACAAGGGAGCATCGCTACAGTAGCGTATTTTGAGCCGCGATGACCGAATTCAACTCGTGCGAAACTCAATCCCTCCGGGCACTCTAAAAAACGAGTCGGCATGTCCGCCTGACACAAAAGAGCTATTCCCCCGGCTGGTTAAATGGGTCACTCGAAAGAGACAACGCAATCTGAACAACAACTTATTGCCCTCGGTCGCGTCCTGCAACGTCTGCGAGAGGGCGATACTCCTGCGATCGAATGTATCTACGCTTATTTCACGACTTGTTTTGGCTTTGATCTCGTTTGGATTGGATTGTACGATCGCTCTGAACATCGCTTGTTTGGGAAAGGCGGTAAAAGTCCGATCAAAGATGCACCCTTGCTTAAACAAAGATTTTTACTCACCCCAGGCGATGTTCTCGAACAAGTTGTGATTCAGCAGAACCCTTTAACGCTGCCTGATCTGCGGGAAGAACAACGGGCAAATGAATGGCGAAAATTTGCCGAAAAAGCGAACATTCAAGGCACGATGATTTTCCCGATTTTGCTGAAAGATCGGTGTTATGGAGTCGCAATGCTTGGCTCAAAATTGTGGGCAAATTTTCCGAAACCGGAAGAGCAAGCATTAATTTCAATCGCTTTAGGAGAATTTGCGGCAACGCTAGAACTCGCAGAAAAAGAATGGAAGCGGCAACAGATCAAACCACTCGATCGACCAATGCTCTCAATGTTGTCAGAACTGCGATCGCTTCCTAATTTTGATCGTCGTCTCGATCGGGTGATTGATCAAACTCAGGCTTTTGTTCAACCTGCTCGAACGAGTGTGTATTGGTTTGAACGATCGCGGCGGTACTTTTGGCGCAGAGCAACGAATCAGAAAGGGACTCGATTGATCGATGATTCATCGGGCTTAACCGTTCAGGAAATGAGCGGCTTTTATCAAGCACTACAAGCGGATCAGGTTATCGCGATCGGGGAATCGATGGGCATGATCAAAGCCGAGATTACCGTTCGAGTGATGGAATATATTCGTGCTCGATCGCTGATTGCGGCTCCGATTTTGTACCAGAATGAACTACTGGGATTTTTGGCAGCCGAAAGTGATGAGCCGAAAGGTTGGCAAGACGAAGATAAGCAATTTATCAAAGCGGCGGCACAACTGATTGCGCTCGTGTCACCGCTCGAAGGCATGGAAGACACGATCGGACAAGTCAAACTCGATCAGGCACTCACCGCGAAAATTGCTCAAGCCATTTACAGTACAGGCGATGGAGTTTCTGCGCTTCAGAATGCCGCGAATTTGTTGAACCAGCGATTGAATGTCGATCGTGTTCTCGCGCTAGTGTATGACACGGATCATGATGCGTTTGAAGTTCGATATCAAAGCCAGCCAAAATACAAGCGCCCGTTACCTGCTTGGTTTGCTTCACTCAGTCCGATCGACTGGCAAATGTTGGAAAAACAATCGAACGCGATCGCAATCGAGAACTTAGAAGATGATCTGCGGTTTGCAGCTTGGCGAACTCCACTTTTAGAAATGGGAGTGCGATCGCTGTTGGTGTGCAACACTGCCCCGGAGAAATCCGTGGAAAGCTTGATCATTTTGGCAAATGAAGCGCCTCGATCGTGGAACCATTCGGAAGCAGAATTTACGAAAATTGCCGCCCAGCAGATTGGGATAGTGCTTAGACAGTGGCGACTTCAGCAACAAAACGACCAACAACAGAAGGTTTATCAAACCATTCAATGGGGCTTAAACACAATTCAGCAGACTCAACATTTAGATCTGTTGGAAAAATCTGCATTGCAGTACATCGCCCAAATTTTAGAAGCACCGATGGCAGTTTTAGTGGCTTGGTCAGCAGGGCGACGAGTCGGACGAATTGTGCAATCAAATAGTGAGCGAAAATTCAACATTGATCCAGTTTTGAAAGTCTCGATCGAGACGGATATCTTTCTGCATCGCGTTCTGGGTCATGAGGGAATTTTGTCTATGTCGATCGATGAAATCCCGATCGAAACTCGCCAATGGTTGAACGCTCCTGGAATTGGTCAACTTTTAGCCATCACCCTCAGAACCGCTCCTGAACATGAACCGACTGCGGTTCTACTTGTTGCAGACAGTTTGGGACGACAATGGCTCGATCGACATCTCACCGTTTTGAATACGCTCGTGGCTCAACTTGCTTGGTCACGACGGCATCTGATGGTTTCCGAAGCATTGAAACGCGATCGCGATCGATTAGAACGACTCAGTTGGTACAAGCACCGACGCTTAGAAGATATGTATCGATCAGTAAAATTCAGCGTTTCTAAACTGAGCGAACTTTCACAAGACGCGAAACAAGCTCAATTCGTGCGGCAGATCGACGACGCGATCGAACCTGTCCGTCAAGTCATTCGCGATGAACAATGGCAATTAACCGTTAGAAACGAAACTGTTCAAATGATCGGACTCGTGAGACGCGCACTCGATCGCATCGATCACTTACTCAAACAGCGGCAACTCTGGTCACAAGTGCATCACGAAATCAATCCCATGATTTTTGGAGACATTACCAAAATTGAACTGGTCTTGTACGAACTACTACTGATTGCCTGCCAGAGAGCAAAGCCAGGAGGACGAATCGATATCTGGTGTCGGCAATTAGACGAGCAATGGATGGAGATCGCGATCACCGATGATGGCACGATCGAGCCTCGGTTAATCGAAGACCTAGAAGCCGGACGAGCCGTAGATCTACTAGCTCCATCGACTTTGGATAAACCCCCCGGACTGCACCTTGCGATCTGTCAAGCCCTAATGCAGCAAATGGGATCGGAATTCAACCTTTACAAACTCGACGATGGGCGCATTATGAGCCGATTAGTACTACCGATCGGGTGAGATCACGGAAATTCGATACTTTCGTCTTCACAACCTAAAACAACCGATACAATGTTCGCTTAAAGGACGAATCGGTGCGTTCAAATCGTGTGAGGGTGATATGTCAGCGGCACTTAATTCCAAACGATCGAGAAAACCAGCAGTTTCGGTGCGGCAATTACCGAATCGAGAACAGCCGCCTCAGTGGTTACGATCGCTGCTCCTGACTCAGCAAGTTTCCGTATTTGCCACATTTGTACTAGCCGGAGCCGTTCTTGCGGTCTATGGCTGGACGGTTTATGCTCAACAGCTTTGGGGCAAAGAATACAGCCGTCTCGAACAATTACGCCGCAACGAGCGTCAAATCACAGCGAGCGGAGAAGTCCTGAAAAACCAAATCGCGAATCAGTCCAATCGTCCGGGTTCCACGCTAGTTCCACAAAATCCCGATAGTCTGATTTTCCTCAAACCTGCTCCCGCTCGTCCCGAAAAGCCCGTTAGTGCATCTTCGCAATCCTCGCCCGTTGCGCCTCTAGGATATTAATCATGTCAAAACGAGGAAAGCCCACCTCCTCACCGCGTCGTCCTGTCGCCAGTTCTACCCGTCCTGTGAGTCGATCGAACTATTTATCGATCGTGGAACAGTTTCGCGATCGACTGTTTTCTGCTCCAATGACCGCGCAATTAATCGAGCGATTTCGGACTGCACAAGCGAAACCAAGCGCTCGTCGGCTTTTTCTCGTTTGGGTGATTCTAGTTAGCGCGATCGTACTTCTAACGCTGAATTTGGTTCGCCTGCAAGTCTTTCAATCAGCGGATCTGCTCAAACAAGCTCGTGCCCAACAGACGACTTTTTTGCGTCCATTCGTGCCGCGTCGTCCGATTACCGATCGCAGCGGGAATGTTCTCGCGATCGATCGTCCGGTCTACACGCTTTATGCTCACCCGATCGCATTCAAAGAACCCAAAACCGAGATTGCAACCCAACTTTCTGAAATTCTGGGTAAGTCTGCGGGTGAATTACTAGAACGATTCAACTCAGCCGAAAGCGGAGTCCGAGTGGAATATGCTGTCCCTGAAACCGCAGCCGATCGCATTCAGAACTTACAAATTGATGGGCTAGAACTCGCTCAACAACAACAACGACTTTACCCGCAGCAGAATCTAGTTGCAGATGTCGTTGGATATTTAGATGTCGATCGCGTTGGGCAAGCGGGAGTCGAATACACGCACAAGAATCTATTAGAACGATCGGTAAAATCGGTGCGCCTCAGTCGGACGGGAGCGGGAGTGATGATGCCCGATCGACTTCCGGGTGGATTTTTACAGATGGATAACTTGCATTTGCAATTGTCGATCGACAATCGGGTTCAACGAGCCGCGCTTGATGCACTTCAACCGCAACTGAAAAAATTCAACGCGAAACGAGGTGTCGTGATTGCGATGGATGCGAAAACCGGAGAAATTCGGGCAATGGCATCTGATCCCTCTTACGATCCGAATCATTTCTATAAAGCCAATGTTGAGCAGTTTAAGAATTGGGCATTGACGGATTTGTATGAACCCGGATCGACGTTCAAACCGCTCAATATTGCGATCGCGCTTGAAGCAGGAGCAATCAAACCGGATCAAGTCATCAATGATGAAGGTGCAATTCAAATTGACGGATGGCCGATTCAGAACTTTGATTATTCGACCGCAGGCGCACGCGGACCCAGCACAATTACTCAAATCATGGAGCATTCGAGTAACGTCGGGATGGTGCGAATTATTCAGCAAATGTCCCGTCCGACCTATTATTCCTGGTTAGAAAAGATCGGATTAGGCAAGCCAACGGGAATCGATTTACCATTTGAAACTGCTGGACAGTTAAAGGATCAGAAGACTTTTGCAGAATCTCCGGTGGATGCGGCAACCAGTTCTTTTGGTCAAGGTTTTTCGTTAACAGCACTACAACTGGTTCAACTTCAGGGCATTCTTGCAAGTGGCGGTAAACTGCTCACGCCGCATGTCGTTCAAGGCTTGTTTGATGAGAACGGACAACCTTACTGGCAAGCAAACTCATCCGACTTTAAGCAAATCTTTTCACCGCAGACCGCTCAAACCGTTCTACAAATGATGGAATCGGTGGTAAAAAATGGAACTGGAAAAGTAGCTCAGATTCCGAACTATCGAATCGGTGGGAAAACTGGAACTGCACAGAAAGCAGGACCTAACGGCGGCTATATCGAAGGCGCGAAGATTACCAGTTTCGTGAGCATTTTCCCGATCGACAATCCCAAATACGTAGTGGCAGCCGTGATCGATGAACCGAAAGGCGAAGATGCGTTTGGATCGACTGTGGCAGCTCCGATCGTCAAAGCGGTCATGGAAGCTTTGATCGTTGCCGATAAGATTCCGCCAAGTGTAACTGAACCTGTTGCATCTCCGAGTCCAACTCCATAAATCGATTCATATTATCTCGGATTCAGACTGCACTAATGCTCAAACACATTCTGATACTGCAAAATATCAAGTTGAGCAAACACAGGTAAAGCTTGAAAACACTGTTCTGCCAGTTCCAATCGTTCCTCACGCTCTAGCATTTGAATGAGTTTCGATCGAGCTTCGATCAGATACCGCACATCATTCGCCGCATACTTGAGTTGTGCCTCAGATAAGTTCATTGCGTTGCCCCAATCTGAGCTTTGAGCGCTCTTATCCAGTTCCACCCCAGATAATTCCTGAACCAAATCTTTTAATCCGTGACGGGGCGAATAAGTGCGAATCAGCTTACTCGCAAGCTTGGTACAGAAAATCGGAGTGACGTGAATTCCCAAGTGGTAGCGTAGCGTTGTGATATCGAATCGGGCGAAGTGAAAAATTTTCGTAACCTTCAGAGTTTCAAACAACTGTTTCAGGTTTGGCGCTTCAGTTTGTCCTCGCTCGATTCTCACAACGGTCACACGATCGCGTTCATCACAAATTTGAACTAAACATAAACGATCGCGGATTGGTAGAAGCCCCATCGTTTCCGTATCGACCGCGATCGCGCTCATCGATTGGTACTGCTCAAGAAATTCGGGAGTGAGATCGCGATCGCAAATCTGAAATTCACGCGGCTGCATAGCAAGTGAGTCATTCTACAACTCACGTATCTTACACCTGCGGTTTATTTACGAACAAAATCTTGCGTGAAGTAATATTCGCCCATTGCGCTGATTCCGATGCCGATTCCGGTCATGCTGAAATCGCCTTCGATATTTTCACGATGCTTTTGGCTTCTGATCCACGCATCGATCACTTTTCCAGCCGGATCACGTTTGCTGATGATCCAGCCCACATTTTCTCCCGTTCCACGAGATTGAATCGCAGCACTGAGGGCTTTGGCGCGTTTCTCGAATCCTTGGTGTCCGAATGGAACAATTTTCTTCGCCATGTTGCGGCTGTGTTCGCGGGCTTGGTGGGCGATCTCGTCGTTCCACACCATCGGACGCAAGCCTTTGGAGGCGCGATATTGGTTGATTCGGTTGAAGACGGCACGTTCCATTTCAACGATCGAACTTGCATCTGCCATCTGGAATGAAGGCGTTCGAGTTGTAGTCAGTCCTGGAGATGCAGTCTGGGCTTGGATTGGAATCGTGCTGCCGATGAGTCCGGCAAATACAATGCCAAGCGACATTGCCAAGGTTTGCACGGATTTGCTGGATGTTTGTTTCAGCATTACGTATCTCTCCTGGGTGTGAAGTCTCGATGAAGACGTTAACCCGATCTCGCGAGATACGCAAGTCATGTTCGATACTATTTTTTCAGATAAATTACGTAGAAAATTCTATATACCCCAGTGTGCTTAGTTTTTAGCTGCTTTAAAAAAAATCTAATTACGTCCTAATTTCTTTACAAATCCCGGCTTATCTGTATTTTCTGGCAGAATTCTATTCCATAAATGGTGAAATATCGGTGAAATCGCAAATAGAGATTTTCGTTTATTAGTAGTTTGAATAATTAGGCTAAATCGCTAAATCGACATATAAATTTAGCAACGTGTCATTCCTGACTCAGTACGGACGTGGGAACGGGTTCAAAAGATTCGTTCCTTGGAACACGTGAATACGATCGACGATCACGCCTCCCCGTTGCAGCGGAATTTCTCCCAACTTGGTGAATTTTTCAAAGTACGGTGCGAATTCTGCGGCGGAATCTTCGCGAGTCTGAAATTCGTCTGTAGTTATATAGAGCGCAGTTTTGCTAATCCATTGTTCTGCGGTTGACCAGTAAGCGAAGCCGCGTAAATCTTTGCGATCGAAACAAGTAATCGGAACTGAATCGATCGGCATGATTGACATTGCAATATGTCCAGCCAGATGGAATCGATTGCTGAAAACGAAATCCGCGTTTTTGAGAGCGGTGACTAATTCGGGCGATCGATTCAATTCTCGTCTCAGTTGCCCGACATCGATTAGCTGAATTGAAGCATCATTTTTAGGAGCAACGACACCACCAAGGATTGCATATTGACTCGGTTTTTGCAGGGTTCCAAGTACGATGTGGGACAAAGCAAGCAGCATTAAAGCGGTGACTGCGATCGTTGATCCATTCAGCCAGCGTTTGAGAGTTGTCGATCGCCAACGAGACGCATATAAACCGAGTAATGGCGTAACCGCAAAGAATCCCGGCATTGTCCAACCGGGTAGAATCTGCTGATAACCGCCAATGATCGTAAAAATGAGAAATACCGGAGCAGAATTCCAAAGAATGAATGAGTGAATAGAATTCGAGAACTTCGATCGAATAACCGCAATGATTTCTCGAATGCTGATGAACCAAAGTGGGAATCCAAACGTTGGAAATAAATATAGTGAAGCCATTAATGCAACGTTAAACGCGCTTGAAACGCTATAAGTGCGATCGGGAACGCTGCGATTTCCCTGAAACACGAACGAAACCCACTCGTGCTGGCTATTCCAATACAGTACAGGTGAGAATGCAATTAGAAATAGTAGGAAACTTAGAATTGTCCAAGGCGATCGGAACACTTTCCAATGCCGCCGACTGGTGAGACAAAATCCGAGCAATCCAAATCCGAGTAGAAATCCGTGATACTTTCCTAAACACGCTAAACCGACGAGCAAACCGATTAGAGCAATTCTGTACGTGGGCTTGTATTCGGAGTTTCGAGGGAAAAACTCGATCGCACCAACCCAAAGCGTTAACGCCCAAAAAAACATCAACGGCGAATCAGGGAGCGTAAACGTTCCAAAACCGAGTTGAAAGATGGGAATCACAGACGCGATCGCTAAAGTGATCAATCCCACGCGCACCGAGAATAAATAAACTGTTGCTCGATATAGAAAATACAACGTGAATGGAAACAGTAAGAGACTGCCCAGACGAATACTAAATTGAGTGACATCGCCCGTAAGCCAAATTCCGATCGCAGTCACTAGAGCAACTAATGGCGGATGATCAAAATAACTCAAGGCAGGATTCAGCGTGTAAATGTAGTAATACGCCTCATCAAATCCTGGAGGCAACCAGAACGCGATAAAACTACGAAACAAGAATCCTGCGAGTAGAATTGCAAGCACTTGTTGATTGGTTCGGTTACTCCACCATTTCGATCGCATAAGACTTATTTCACCGGGCGAATTGGAACCCGCACGAGTAGGTATTGACTATATTGTTGAAGCGGTTGGTACTGATTTAGTTTCAATCCCGTCCCCTGTAAGGCAGTCTGCGTTGTAATTAAGAGAATCGATCGGACTTTTCCTTCTTTTCGCAACTCTTGTAAATACGGTTGAATCAATCGAGTGCGATTAATAAAAGTGATCGGTTGACGAGTATAAAACACCAAACTCGGTTTCTCAAACGCATCAGTCCCCATCACGATCGGTTCATTCGGTTTTCGATCCTCGATCGTACCTGCGGCAATTTGACGAAGCGGCAGTTGTCGAACCGAATCAATTACGCCAACACCAGGAGTAATAAAAAAGAGAATAAATGCAGCAAAGGCAACGAGATTCACTGCCCAATACCAACGCAATCGTCGCTGGATTGCCAAAATTAATCCAGCGATCGCGGCTGTGATCCAAATTGATGCACCAATATGTTGTAATCCGGTTTGTTGCATTCTCAAACCTAAATTGGGCATCGCTGGATCACGATTGAGCCAATTCGGACTGTAAAAAATACAAATCCCAAGTGCGATCGAAATTGCAATGCTGAAATAGACAGTAAATTTAAGCCAATTCGATTGACGTGATTCTGAAAAATGATGCACAAACCACAATGTGACGAGAATCGCGGCTGCCGGATAGAGCGGTAACGTGTAAGTAATATATTTGGTAACAGCGATCGTAAAAAAGATCAATACAACTGCAAACCAGACCAGCGCAAACTTTCCAAAATGCTTGGATCGTTCTCTCTGCTTCCATTCCGATTGAGTTAAAACATAAGTAATTGCAGCAGGTAAACAGAGCGACCAAGGGAAAAATCCGCCCAACACAATCAGTAAATGGTAGTACCAAGGTCCCGAATGCTGATTCACGACATTCGTAAACCGCTCAACGTTATGCACTCCAAAGAATGACTCAATAAATGCATTCCCGTTTTGAATGTAAGCCAGCACATACCAAGGAACACTCACGAGCAAAAAGATTCCTGTTCCCCGAATCGGTTTCATCTCGCGCAGAACTTCGCGCAATTTCCCCGCCCAAAACAGAAACAAAAGCACGATCGCACTCGGCAATACAACTCCAACCGGACCTTTCGTTAAAACTGCCAATCCCATCAAGATATAAAACGCTCGATACCAGCCCCAACTCGATTCAACATAACCGAGAAAAAACGCCAGCAAAGATCCACCAAAACAGGCACTCAGCAGCATATCCGAGTAGCCCAATCGCCCAAAAAATAACGTAATTAAATTCAGAGCGACGATCGCTGATCCAAGATAAGGCGCAATCTTCGAGGGCACTAATCGCCGAATCGCATAGAAACAGAATCCGACTAGAGCCGTTCCCGCGATCGCAGAAGGCAACCGAGCCGCCCATTCATTCACCCCGATCGTCTTAAACCCGATCGCCATCAACCAATAAATCAGCGGTGGCTTATCAAACCGAGTCATCTGATTGAAGTACGGCGTAATCCAGTTCCCCGTCACCGTCATCTGTCGCGCCGCCTCAACGAACAGTGGCTCTGTTTCGTCCACCAATCCGATGCTGCCCAACTGATTAAAAAACGTAATTCCGCCCAACGCCAGCACCCAAACGATCGCAAAAACAAAGTCGAGGATTGTCGATCGTTTTTTCTCTGTCACGTCACTCTGATCGCTCATACGCTCAGCCCAAGATCAAACCATGCGGTAGTTTGACACGGAACGAGCCACTTGAAAAGCCGCAGTTAAGAGGGGGTTTGAAAAGCAATCGTTCCTCGCGTAAATCGCCCCTCGAATGGAATTCGGGGCTATCGGAACAAAGTCTGTTTTAACAGACTGAAGAACTTACTACAACGAGCTTTCAGTCCCCTTTAGGAGATTTATCGAAAACAAATTACCCGCTGTCTTCGGCTTCGCTCAGTCAGCTAGAGATCGCGCCCTGAGCGAAGCCGAAGGGCAGTCTTTCAAGCGGTAAGCTCTTTCGTAGAAATCTCCTTAGTGGACTTCACTCCGGTAGACCGTGATTTCCAATCACGGGCGGAACGCAACGAGAGCGAAGAATCTTCTCATACTTCTCAGATATTCCTAAGATAAAGACGATCGCAAAATCTCTCGAATCCGCGCTTCAACCGTCTCGGTTTTCTCTAACATCGATAAATGTCCGCAATCGGGAATTTCTAGAACATTATCAGCACAATCTCCAAACAGCGGGTGGAAACTGGCTAAATGCCGAACATATTTTGGCTCCATC
The DNA here is from genome assembly GCF_050565645.1 of Leptolyngbya sp. AN10. Taxonomy (NCBI): domain Bacteria; kingdom Bacillati; phylum Cyanobacteriota; class Cyanophyceae; order Leptolyngbyales; family Leptolyngbyaceae; genus Leptolyngbya; species Leptolyngbya sp. AN10. The sequence goes on along the minus strand of NZ_JBNXVP010000002.1, from coordinate 166,838 downwards.
ACTGTGTCTTTCGCGCCAGCAATAAAATAGAGCGGCTGAGAGAGTCGCGCTACAACCTGCGGTAAACGATGCACTTCGGCTTCTGTCGTCGAATCTAAAAGTGTTCCGATCGCTGCTTCTGGATCAGCGCTGACAAAATCAATCACCCGTTGCCGACCCCACGATCGCTCGATCGCGCTCACCACATTTGCCCGCGTGAATACCAAATCTAAACAAGGCACTTGCGGCAACCATTTCGGGCGCAGTTTCACCATTTGTTGTCCTGCCGATCGAAACCGTTCAAACGCTTCTTTAAGATAAATTCCGCCGCCAGAATTCAGACAAATCACGCCTTGGATCTGTTCTGGCATTTGATCCGCTGCCCACAGTGCCACGTAGCCACCCAATGAATGCCCAATCAGCCATGCTTTAGAAATCTGTAGCTCTCTCAGCAGCATTCCTAAATCTCTGGCATAAGAGAGTAAGCTGTATTGCGCGATCGCGGTTTGAGTCGCGACTGCAACCGTTCCAGAGTCGTGCATCTTAGAAATTGGCGCGTTCCTCTGAGGCTGGGACTGACCAAAACCCCGCAAATCATAGGACAAACACTGATAATCACGAGACAATAGCTCGATCAAAGGTTGCCAATAATTGCGACTCAGCATCCAACCGTGGACGAAGACGAGAACTTCAGGATTTGAGGTGGGAGCCGTCAGATCGTAGACGTGGGACACTCCCGAAATAGGAAGATTAGGCATAATCCCATCCTACCGTAAGGGATGGTACGGTTAAATGTTCGCTGAAATACTCCCTACTTCAATCCAACTCAAATCGCTGTAAGCTGGATGTAGCTTCTGTGTGACTTGTTGCCATGACGAAATCCGACTCTCCGACTCTCCGAGAAATCGCCAGCACGTTTCGATTTGCAGGTTGGTTTAGCTTCTGGTTTCAGCTAGTACTGGCAATTATTTCTGCTGTGATTTTGCTGTTTGCATCGGTTTCGGTGCGGAATCCAGGTGGAAATAATCCAGGAACCGGAGTCGGAGTCGTGCTGACCATCTGCGGAATCGCGATTCTAGGGTTCAATATGTTCTGGTCGCTGACAAAATATGTCGCGATCGGGCGACGACTGAACGCAGAACCCGCAGCACGACCGAAAAAAGCGGAGGCGATTCAAACCATTCGGATCGGATTAACTGCCAGTCTGATTGGAACGTTTTTGGCACTCTTGGGGACGCAAGCGATCGTAGGGCTACTCGCAACAAAAGCATTGGGTCAAGGTGTCGGTGGATTCATCAATGTTGATCCAGCCAGGTTTATTCAACCGATCGATATTTTCATCGTTCAAGCCAGCGCTAACGTGATTTTGGCGCAGTTCGTAGCGATTTCGACTTCGCTCTGGCTATTGAACAAAATGAGCAAACAATAATTTAACGCGCCATCCAATCGAAAATCTGATTCAGTTGGTCGATCGAGACAAATCCATATCGCCATAACACCATCGGCAAAGTGCCACGCTCTTGTTCAGAGTGGCGCAGAGCGAGTTCAACTAATTCGTCGGGAACGGCTAACTCTTCTTTGAGATAGCGAATTAACTGCGAATCCGTCGGCTCACGCTCTCCTAACTCACTTGGCGGCGGATCACTGTGGATTTGCTCATTCGTTTCTGAAGATAAAACTGCCATTTAGACAACCTGTATAAGATAATTTGCTGAATTTCAGGGAGTTTATACTACCACTAAAAACTAGGGTAAGTATTGCACACAACTGAAAAATCATAGTTAAGAATTCTGTATTCATCGTTATAAGACTAAATCGCAGTTTCGATGTCGATCGAAAGTCGCAATCTAAGTCTTTATCCGTAAAAACACGGCTAATTTGAGCGATCGAGTTAATTAGATACGGATGCTTGATTTGAAGAGCGTGTCGGACAAATGGCGGAGACGGTCTTGACTAATTGTTCTGGTTCTACAGGTTTAGAAAGGTGTTGCTGGAATCCTGCTGCGATCGCTTGCTTCTGGTCATAGTCCCCGACATACGAAGTGAGCGCGATCGCAACGATACCGCCCCCTTTCTCTGGAGGAAGCGATCGAATTTTCTGAATCAGTTCGTATCCATTCGCTTGAGGCATTCCAATATCGCAAACGAGTACATCAGGAATTTCTTGGTCGATTGCCGCGATCGCAGCTTCGGCAGACTCGGCTGTTCTCACTTGCGATCCTGCTTCACTTAGAACAAATGCAGCATAGTCACGCGAATCGGCAGTGTCATCAACGATCAAAATTCGTAGTCCTTCTAAAGTCGAATTTCTCGAAGCAGAGGCTCGTTCGGGTGCATTGACCGGAACCGCTGCTCGGAGTGGCAATCTCACCGTGAAAGTCGCTCCAGTTCCTTCGCCCTTACTTTCCGCCACGATCGTGCCACCGTGAAGTTCGACAATTTGACGACTGATTGCCAGTCCCAATCCTAAACCTCCAAACCGGCGAGTATTGCTACTGTCTTCTTGCCAGAATCGATCGAAGACACACTCTAATACTTTTGGATTAATGCCCTTGCCGTTATCTCGAACAATGATTTTGGCGTGACTCGCATCTTCATTGGTTAGAGAGATTTCCACCTGTCCACCTTCAGGCGTAAATTTCACCGCATTCGAGAGCAAATTCCATATCACTTGTTGTAACCGTCCTGCATCTCCCAAGACCTGTCCGACTTCAGCTTCGAGTTTTGTTTCAATCTGAATTTGTTTCGCTTCTGCCGCCAGAGCAACGGTATCGATCGCAGATTTCACAACAGTCTTCAAATCCATTGCTGCCGTATTCAGCGTCAATTTCCCGCGCATAATACGAGAAATATCTAGTAGATCCTCAATTAACTGAGATTGCAATTTGGCATTTCGCTCGATCGTGTCGAGTGCCATTGTCGTTTTCTCTGAAGTCAGTAACTTTTTCTGTAGAAGCTTTGTCCAACCCAAAATCGGATTTAGCGGCGTTCTCAATTCATGAGACAAAACGGCGAGAAATTCATCTTTCACTCGATTCGCCACTTCAGCTTGTTCTCGTGCCCGTTGCTCTCGCTGCAAGGCTAATTCCCGCTCTTCCTGAATCCGTTTACGCTCGATGATTTCGGCTTGGAGTTGTTGATTTGTTTTCGTTAATTCTGCTGTGCGTTGGGCGACTAATTCCTCAAGCTGATCCTGATACCGTTTCAGTGCGGTTTCGGCTTGACGACGTTCCCCAATTTGGACTTGCAACGCTTGGTTTGCTAACTTCAATTGAGTTGGACTTGGAAGTGCGAGGGCTTTCGGGATTAAGGGATAAAGCTCGATCGCAGTCAGGACAGAAACCATTGCTGTAATCGCTTTGACCGTACCAGAAATCCAATAATCTGGATGCCACAATGTCCAAATGTCTAAAAGATGTCCCGTACCGCAGGAAACAATGAAAGCTCCGAACAACAGAAAAATCCAGTTAAATGGCAGATCCTCACGTTTTCGCACGAAGAATACGATCGCGAGCGGAATCGAATAGTAAGACAGTGCAATCAACGCATCGCCTGTGATGTGCAGCCAAACCAATCCAGTCTGCCAGAGATAACAATGCCCGTGAGGCATATAAGAGCTTGAATCAAAAAAACGACTCCAGAATTCGGTCATGATGCTGCGAATTGAAGGTTAAAACGGCTGGGCTTATACGATGATAGCGAGAGGCGTTGTCACCTGACTGTCTCTTAAAATGCCAATAAATAGACCTTAAAGCAGAGGTCTCAAGTTCGACTATTTGCCAAAAGACAGATTTCAATTTGGGATTTGTTGTCGCTCTCGGTTCTGTGCGTCAGAATGAGTCGGACAGAGAGAAATCGGTGAGCCAATCATGCGGCAGTCTAAAGGATGGAAATTTGCGCTTTCTGCGATCGTGACCGCACTGTCGATCGCGAGTTTTAGTCGTCCTGCGTCGAGTGCAGAGCGTGTCTTTCTGTCGTATGGCATTTTAGAGCGATCGATTTCTGTGTCTGCGCTTGAAACGTATGCTCGAACGGGCGAACTCGATAGCGATCTCTATGTCTATTCGCAGTATGTGAGTCCGCAACAACTTGAAACGTTACGAAGAGCATTGCTGACACGAGCGACGATTGATCCAATCGCAGTTTCACAATTTCTCTACACGCAGCAAGGTGAAATTCTCCTGCGCCGTTTGGGACAAGTCATTCAACCCGAATCACGTGATACCGGATTTTTCGCGATTCGAGGAGCATTAATTCTAGCTGCGGCTTCTCCAGAAGGATTAACACCGCTAAATGTTCTGCGGAAATTTCCCACTCGTGGATTGCGAGTCGATTTACAGCGGAGTTTGCAGATTGCAGATGATTTTGGCGATTTGATCAATCGAACCACTCGTGCCACACAAACGATCGCTGAACTGGCGCGGTTAGATAATACGACATTGCCTCCGATTGTTCCTGATCTAGCAGCCCGTGGACCCTTTGGATTTGAAAGGCAGAGTTTGAGACTTGTGGATCGATCGAGAGCGTTCGTTCAAGCATTAGGACGAGAGCGCGTTTTTCCGATGGATGTTTATCTGCCGTTTGCCCGTCGTCAGCCCTTACCTGCCTCGATTCCGGTGATCGTCATCTCGCATGGGTTGGGTTCCGATCGCGGTACATTTCGCTATCTTGCCGAACATTTGGCTTCTCATGGGTTTGCGGTCGCGGTTCCTGAACATCCAGGAAGTAATGCCAAGCAGCTTCAAGCTTTGGTGGCAGGTACGGTAAATGAAGTGACGAGTCCGAGTGAATTCGTCGATCGACCTTTAGATATCAAGTACGTTTTAGATGATCTTCAGCGCAGAGCGAGTTCTGATCCGCGTTACAGTCGCTTGAATCTCAAACAAGTCGGTGTAATTGGACAATCTTTTGGTGGCTATACTGCAATGGCACTGGCGGGAGCTTCGATCAACTTCCAACAATTACAGCAATCCTGTCAGCCTACGGAAATCGATCGAACGTTGAATCTTTCAATTCTTCTACAATGTCGTGCTTCTGGATTGCCTCCGATTAACTACAATTTGACCGATCCGCGTGTGAAAGCGATCATTGCAATCAATCCAATTTCGAGTAGTGTCTTTGGACAGGCTTCAATTGCTGACATTAATGTGCCAACCATGATCGTGGCGGGAAATGCAGATACAGTCGCGCCTGCGTTACCTGAACAAATTCAGCCATTTACTTGGTTGCAAACTCGCGATCGCTATTTAGCAGTCATCGATCGAGGAACACATTTCTCGGCTCTGCAAGAAGGCGATGCTCAGGGCGTTCCAGTTCCGCCTGAAGTGATTGGTCCGAGTCCAACTTTGGCGCGTCGTTATGTGAATGTGTTGAGTTTGGCGTTCTTTCAAACTTACATTGCAAATCGATCGAACTTCCGCCCGTTTTTGTCTGCGACTTATGCCCGCGACATTTCCCAGAATCCGTTACCGTTAAGTCTGATACAGTCATTGACTGTGGCGCAGTTGAATCAGGATTAAGCTTGTGGATGGGTTTCTAAATCTCAATAAACCGTTTGGGTTTACCTCGCATGATTGTGTGGCGAAGGTTCGACGGATTTATCAATTGAAAAAAGTGGGTCATGCGGGGACACTTGATCCAGCCGCGACGGGAGTTTTACCGATCGCATTAGGTCGTGCAACTCGATTGTTGCAATATCTCCGTCAGGATAAAGCGTATCAAGCCACAATTCGCTTTGGGGTAACAACTGCAACGGATGATTTGGAAGGCGAAATTCTCACACAGCAAGCGGTTCCAAATTTGAGCTTAGAACAAATTCAAGAAAAGTTACCGCTGTTTCAAGGTGTGATTCAGCAGATTCCACCGAACTATAGTGCGGTTCAAGTTCAAGGAAAACGATTATATGATTTAGCGCGATCGGGACAAGCGATCGAAGCTCCCATTCGCACTGTTGAGATTTTTAAGTTGCAGATTCTAGAGTTTCGCTCCGGTGATTTTCCAGAGCTTGATTTAGCGATCGCGTGTGGCAGCGGGACTTATATTCGCTCGATCGCCCGTGATTTGGGTGCAGAACTTGGAACCGGAGCGACTTTAGCAAAGCTACTCAGGACTGCAAGTAGTGGATTTGAATTGTCGGAAAGTTCATCGATCGAACAGCTTCCCGTCCCTTTGGTCGAACCTGAATCTGCATTGCTACATTTACCGGAAATCGTTCTAGAAAACGATTTGGCGCGTCGTTGGTGTCAAGGTCAGAAAATCGCACTGAATTCGGAGCAATTTGGAATTGTGCGCGTGAAGGATGAGCGATTTTTGGGAATTGGAGAAGTGCGATCGGACAATGTACTCGTTCCACAAATGGTGTACGAACCTGTTTGATCAGAACAATCATTCTTACTGTGTATAGAATTGGCGCAGTCTTGCGATAGTGTAAACAAAGATTGCGCGGAATTAAATCGAATGGTTGCTGCTGTTTCTCTTCAAAACGTTTACAAGGTTTACAACAAAGTCCCAGTCGTAGATGGACTGTCTTTTGAGATTCAAGCGGGCGAAATGTTCGGGCTATTGGGTCCGAATGGGGCAGGCAAATCGACCACGATTCGGATGTTAACGACCTTGACTAAGCCTTCTGATGGGCAAATTCAAGTGGCGGGATTCGATGTGGTCAATCAGCGATCGCTCGTCAAATCCCACATTGGTGTAGTGCTTCAGCAAATCAGCATCGATAGCGATCTAACCGTTTGGGAAAACATGGAATATCACGGACGCTTGCATCACATTCCAAATCCGCAGCGTCAGAAAGATATCAATGAAGCGCTCGAATATGTGGAATTAAGCGATCGACGAAATGATCCAGCCAAAACGCTCTCCGGTGGTATGAAACGCCGCCTTCAGATCGCTCGTGCTTTACTTCATAAACCTGAGATTCTTTTCCTAGATGAACCGACCGTCGGACTTGATCCGCAGACTCGTCGCCGCTTGTGGGAAATTATCCGCACGTTGAATCAGCAAGGAATGACGATGCTACTAACGACGCACTACATGGATGAAGTCGAATATTTATGCGATCGTATTGGCATTATGGATTCTGGCAAATTAATCTCGCTTGGAACGCTGGAAGAATTACGCCAGCAACATGGGAAAGGCATTCTGATGAAACAATCCGGTGAACATTGGGATTACAAATTTTTCCCGACGGTTGACGATGCCAATCATTATCTGGATCAGCTTTCAGATAAAACGGGAATGATGACTCGCCCCTCAAATTTGGAGGATATCTTTGTCGAACTGACTGGACGGAACCTGGATTAGAGCAAGTTCGATAGATTGTTCGTATGGTGGCATTTCCGGGAATCACCCCGTAAATCCGCCATTTCTAGTGTGTACACATAGGTCTCTTGCACTTCGTTGTGGTCAGATCGTGCCCCCTAAATCCCCCATTCTGGAGGACTTTGAGCCAGAGAAATTTCTAGAATTCCAAAGCACTTTCTATCTTCAAAGTCCCCCAAATTTGGGGGATTTAGGGGGCATTAGCCGACTAAAACGAAGCGAAAAGCTCCGTCGAATTAATTCCAAAAGCAAACTGCCAACCCGATTAGGAATTGGCAGTTCACCTAGTATTCACAGAGATTTATGGGTTAGAGCCTTTAAATTTGCTGGCTCCATTTGATCTGTAACTAGAATCTCAGATATCCTCTGGAAATCTTAATTCTCTAACCTTTTCTTTAGATTTGATGTTTGTGCGGAGTCAAAGTCGCGCCCAGTGCTTGAGACAGCCAAATCTCGATCGCATGAACCGGATATTTCCGCGCCACTTCCGCCGCCGGATCAACCATCGGTTGCACCAGAATCGTGAACATTCCTAACCGATTCCCCGCCAACACATCCGTAAATAAGCGATCGCCTACCATTCCCACTTGTTCAGGCGGTAAATTCATCGCTTCCACAGCCCGTCTTAGCTTGCGGCGCGAAGGCTTTCCTGCACCCGTAATGTAATACGGCACTTTCAGCACATCGGCAATGCGCTTAATCCGATTCTCGCTGATATTATTGCTCACGAGCCAAATTTGGGTAATCTCCCGAACTTGCTCAACCCACGGTAGAAGTTCCGCCGAAATTTGCGCTGTCGTAATGGGCACAAGGGTTTCATCCACATCCAGCACCAAACCGCGTAACCCACTTTGCTGAAGCAGTTCCGGTGTTAATCCAAGGATCGTCGTATCGAGAAGAAGATCGGGTTGAAGAAGTTTGCCCCAAGACATGGTGAAAGACTCGTGAGAGTGAACAATGAAAAAGCCTATTTATTAGGGTAAGCGCTGCATTTAGTTAAATCAATCACAATTTGACGTGCTGTGACAATTTGTTTATATCTTTACGAAAGTTTGCTCTAAACCTAAAGAACAGTCTAGAGCGATCGCGTCTCGAATTCGTAACTCAAAAATCACTGAAACCTATCGATTTTTTACGGGTTGTTCCTTTTGCGCTTGATTATCAATGCGATCGCGAATTTTCCCTTGCGCCGATTCGTGTTCTGCCAAGGTCCGACTAAACACATGAGAGCCATCGTACCGCGCCACGAAGTAGAGATAATCCGTCTGTTCCGGCTCTAAAGTGGCTTTGAGACTGGCAATTCCAGGAGCCGCGATCGGGGTCGGTGGCAATCCTGGAGTCACATAAGTGTTATACGGCGAAGGAGTCGCAACCTGAGCATAAGTTAAGGGATTCTCAGGTGTTTGCTGCACTCCAAGCGCATATTCGACCGTCGGATCAGATCCCAACGTCATATTCTTTTTCAACCGATTGTGGAACACGCCCGAAATCCGATTGCGCTCATCTGCAATCACCGCTTCTTTTTCGACAATGCTGGCAAGCGTCACCCATTGCAGCAGAGAAAGGTTCGTTTTGCCGCGATTCTGGTTATAAATCGGAAGCGCCACTTGCTCGAAACGGCTTAACATCTGACGGACAACTTGTTGAGGTGTAATCTCTGATCCGGCTTCAATCTGATACGTATCAGGATAAAGAAACCCTTCTAGGAAAGGCAGATTCGGAGGCAGCCAAGGATATTCCGCATTCGGAACTTGGCTCGCAGCATTGAGAAAATCTTGGGCTTTGAAAAATCCTTGTTTCTCGAAATAGTTTGCCATTTGCTTGAGCGACCAGCCTTCGGGAATGGTGAAACTGCGTTGCGCGACTTCGCCCTTCCAAATTTTTTCTGCGATCGCTTGCAAACTATCCCCGGTCGAAAGCTCATAATTCCCCGCCTGGAAGCCGCCATCGGGATTTTGCCACATCATCCACCGTGCCCAAACTTCCCAAGCTCTTGACGATCGAATTAATCCTGCCGCTTCTAATTCCTGACCAATTTGTTGAGCCGAAGTCCCTTGTGGGATTTGAATTAAAACTCGTTTCCCTTGATCTGAAGTGGTCTGTGCAATCGGAGAACTCGCAAAACTCCACCACGCTTGAGCACGCCAAGCAGACAGACCGAGTGCAGCCCCGACGAGAAACAGAAAGAACGATAACCTCGCAACACTTTTCGCGATTTTCATCTGAACTTAAGGTGAAGAACTAGCAAAAGTTTTTGCTCAGAACAAATGGTAACGAAGTTTGTGAATAAGTCAACCGATATAAAAATCAATCATGAATAAAATTTGCGATCGAGGGGATCACGACCAATTCAGGATTGTAGCTTCATTTTTAGATAAATAAAATATTTTTGGAGTCGGTTGAATTCGAGTATTCAAGTTTACCGACTCCAGATCGAACTATTCCATTTCATCAAAGAGTTGATCTTCGATCATGGGCAACATTGGCTCAATTTTCTTAAGCTCTTCTTGCGATAAAAGGTGCGGCGTTCCCTCGTCATCGAGTCGCGCCAAAATAAAATACGGATCAAGCGGGGTATAAATCGCGTATTCCTGTTCTTCGTGCCAGAAACTTGCCAAAAGCTGAAGTTCTTCCTGATCGTCATCCGAATCAGATTCGACTCCTGCCCAAGCTTCATCGTCGTCGAGATCCGGCAAATCGCCTTCCACCGTCAAGACGACAGCGGTTTGCTTCAGAGCCAAATTTTGCTCTTCTAACACGGCTTTTGCGATCGGAAATACTTGATTGAGTACTGCCTGATCTTCGACCAATACTGCTTCATCCTCGTCGCCATTTTCTTGCCAAGCGAAAATCTCGATCGGCGAGTCAACGGGAAGTAACAGCACATATTCTTGGTCTTCCACGTCCAAAGAATGCTCGATGAAGCAGGTGAGGGTTGAACCTGTTTCATCGGTCAGGGTTACGGTTGGAGCATCCATGCTGTTAATGCTGTCTTCGTCCATTGGACTCTCTCTATCTCAACTTACATAAAACGAATTTCAGAACGTACCGAGACCGAGAGTTCACGATCGCGGTTTGCCCTCCCAAAAGTATCTCGTAGAATGTGTACTTTTTCTCAAAGCAAAGCCGTCAAGCGTCTAATAAACCTCATCGTGCGATCCAAGCGTAAGGAGTAAAATTTCCTCGACTGCGGTTTCTGGATTCTCTACGAATTGAAAAATGATGCGATCGCTGTAATTAATCGAGCAAGACCAACAATTCGACAAGTCGCCTTTGAGCTTATGCGTTCCGAGCTTTGGATCGAACGGATCGATCGCAAGCTGTTCTAAGGTCTGCTCAATTTGTGTTTTCATTTGTGGATTTTGCCGCAATAATCGTTTTAACTTGCGGCTGAAAGCGTTACTCCAAACAAGCTCCATTAATCGTCTAACTCCGCCATCAGTTCGGCAACTGAACCACGACGAACTTGACCTTCTGCATAGGCTTGTCTTGCGTCGTGAACTTCCTGAACCAAATTTGCTCGACGTTGCTGGCTCAAGCGTTTTTCGACGATATCGATCAAAATCTCCTGCGCGTCAAGCGGTAATGCTTCTACAGTTTCGAGGGCTTTTTGGAATTCGGAAGTTTTGACGGTTTCTGATCGAACAGACTGTGTTTCCATAAAATCGCGTGAATGTCGATGAATGCGATCGTAAGAGATTTCGCTATCATAGACAAACTAACCAGTTCTGCAACCTAAGCAATGTGAAGAATCAGAGTAACGATGCTGAATGGTATTTGAACGATCGACGCACACGAAAATGGATCGTTCAGTGCGGACTCTGCCAAACTATTGGTTATTGCGCGGATGCTCCTGAACAGTTTTTTGGACGTACTCTCCTGATCAAGCATTTCAAACCGATGGCATTAGATGAAATGGGTGCTTGCGAGGATTGTAGAGAAAATCTGAAACAGCGTAGAAGTTAAACCATGATGCGCTGAATGCGATCGCGCTTCCTTCTAAAATGGTCGATAGTTCTTCTAATATACGAGTATGCTTTCGACGTTTGTAATCACGTTGCGAGAAGGAGTAGAAGCTGCGCTAGTGGTCGGGATTGTGCTGGCGTATTTGAGCAAATCGGGTCGATCGAGCCTCAATCCTTGGGTTTATGGTGGGATTGCTTTAGGCATTGTGGCGAGTGTTGCCGTTGGAATTGTGTTTATTTGGACATTGGGCAGCTTAGAAGCTTCTAATCAGGTTTATGCACCTGTGTTCAAACCGCTGCTAGAAGCGATTTTTGGATTAGTTGCGATCGCGCTTTTAAGCTGGATGCTGATCTGGATGACGAAGCAAGCGAAATCCCTTAAAGGTGAAGTCGAACGCGAAATTGATCAAGCAATGCAAACGAATGGCGCTTGGGGCGTGTTTGGATTGATCTTCTTTGCAGTGCTGCGAGAAGGGTTTGAATCACGCAAGAGGTCTAATCTACAAAAGCGCTAAGATCAACAAGATTGTTGTGATAGAAAGCTCTGATGATATCCAATTCTTTTAACCGTGATGAAAATAAAACGATGGTTCAAGACCATTTGAAACAAATCGCGCTTCAACTTGGACAGCCTCACGATACTGCCGCAATTCAGCAACTCTACGAATCGGCTGAAGCGCTAGTGAGTCAGCTTGATCCAGATCCGCTCACTCTGGCGCGACTGGCTGGCGTATTGCTCGTGTATCAATTACCTGATACCGATCGAGACGAAGTGAAATGGTTCAAATCTGAGGTACAAAACTGCGAAGATGTTGAAGCGATCGAAGATCTGATTGATTCGATTTCTCGACCTGATTCTCTGTGATTTCGGAGGCTCCCGATGCAATCTAATCTGAGTTGTATTGCAGATTCCAAATTTTGCCCATTTTCTGATATTCCCGTTGAGCGGCTTGCAAAAGATGCTCCATTGTGATTTTGTGCTCTGATGCAGCAGCTAAGAAAGCGGCTCTGGTGACAATGTTTTGAATCTCAGCGCCCGTAATCTCAAAGCATTGTGCGATCGTGTGAATATCGATATCAGAACTGCAAGGAATTCGGTTTAACAGGAGAGTTTCCCACAGCCGAGCGCGATCGCACAATTTAGGCGGCAAGAATTCGACAATAAACCGAATCCGACGGATGAAAGCAGGATCAATGTTGCTGTAAAAATTCGTGGTTAAGATTGCAAGACCTTGATACGCTTCTAGCTTTTGTAGAAGGTAGCTAATTTCTAGGTTGGCGTAACGATCGTGGGCATCTTTGATTTCCGATCGCTTGCCAAATAGAGCATCAGCCTCATCAAACAATAAAATAGCATTGGAGTGAGTTGCAGCCGTGAAAATTTGGTTCAGGTTTTTCTCAGTTTCACCAATGTATTTGCTTACAATTTGCGCGAGGTCGATGCGATAGAGATCGAGTTGCAGGTCTTGAGCAATCACTTCGGCTGCCATTGTTTTTCCGGTTCCTGGCGCACCAAAAAAGAGCGCGATCAGTCCTTGGCGAGTCGATCGACGTTGCCATTGTTCGACGATCGGACGATAGTGAATTTGGTTACAGAGTTCTTGTAAGAGTTGAGATTGAGCATCAGGCAGAACAAGATCTTCCCATGAGTACCTCAGTTCGACTTTTTGAGCTAGGGTCTTGAGGGCTTGACTGGACTGGGTACGAGCAGCAGCGAAAAGTTCTTGTGCAGTCGGTTCGCTGGATTGAAAAGCAGTGATTATCGCGTTTGAAATCTGTTGGGCTGTGCATTGAAAGCGATCGCTAAGTGCATCAAGATCCGCTTCAGAGATCGTGATTTTTGCAGTGGCGAGTTCGGTTTGCCAACAGGCTCGACGTTGAGCAAAGTCTAGTTCAGGAAAGACAATTGTGAACAGCGAGATCGCTTGTCCTGTCCAATGCCAAGGATCTTCTCCAGATAGAATGATCAATCCTGAATGTTGTGCGAGGGTTTGAATCCAATCAGGAGAAGCAGATTGTGGGAAGTCTTTGAGGTAGAGAACGGCGGATTGGAAGTAGGCTTCGCGGCAAAGGCGTTGTAGATTTGTTGTCTCATTCCAGGTGACCGCAATCAGGGGAGCTTGCTTGAGTGCAGCGATCGCTTCGGCGGTCTTGTGCTGGAGTGTACGATCGCGCCCTTGGAAATACAATCGCGTTGGTCGATCGACTAAAGTTCTCAGTCTATTTTGTACTTCCACAGTTAGCGGTAATGTTTTAAGCTGAGTGGTTGGATAGCTCAGTTGAACATTTGGAATGTCTGAATCGAGTCCAGGTTGTCCGAGCAGAAATCGCACGACTTGACTATCAAGCTGTAGTGTGTGAGCTAATAGAGTCGTGTTTGGATCTGCGACAAGATGTAGGAGTTGATGTTGGATGAGTGGTGCGGTACTGGCAAAATGAATTCGTCGATCGAGCTTTTCGACAGCATTAGCACAGAGTAAATTGAGTGCGAGATCGACGGTAGGACGATTGAGGCGAACATCGTCTTGTAAGTAGGCATATAAGCGATCGTAACGTCGATCGAGTTCGGGGGCGAGTGCGATCGCGATAATTTGTAGATCGAACTCGGATAGCTCAAAAATCTGCATCAGTTGAGCTATCCGAGAATCCGGAGCAATTGAATCAGCGATCGTTTTTGGAGATTCAGAGGGATCAGGGAGATCCAAAACATGCTGATAGCATTCTTTATCAGTAAGCGATTGCACAGCCTTCATCATCTTACCTAATTGTTGGTCTAAATTCGTTAGTAAAGGTAATATCTCACTTAACATAGGGTTAGGATCAACAGTATACACTTGATAAACCAGCTTTCAGAAATGACTACTATTTGCCTTACCAGAACTTAGGCGGGGGCGGGGCGGTTGTCATGTTTCTTGCAGCTATATCTGAATCTTTGAGATACTGAAGCAATTTACTTTTGTTTACTTTTCTACTAAGCGGACTCATCATTTTGGTGAGTGGTGCAAGCCGACTTGACTGATAATCATTAATCCGATTCTCTAAAATTGTATTTATAGGTAAAATCTGATTTGTAACCGGATCAGGCGCATTGTTGCCGGGGATAAAGAGTCCTTCCACTGTTTTCTCTACTTCCTCGCTCACTGAATCAAATACATTCGCTAATTGAACTTGACCCTGCGGAACAAGCCACATTGCAGCCCTTACATTCTGAATAATAGAAGCATCGACGTTGAGTGGAACTTCAGCGTTTGTATCGATGTAGCGAGTAAAGATTTTAGCTGCTTTTTCATAAGTTGGACGAAGTTTAAATTTCTCTATGTCATACAAAAACAAAATTGAGTCACCAGCATAAGGTAGAACTGACCACTTTAGAACAATATTAGCAGTATCATCTGACCGCAATTGTGCTTTAACATGATCGGCTGTACTAATGGTAACTCTTTGAATAGTTTGCCCAGTTCTTTCTGCTGATTGTTGTACTGTATGAGTTAGCTCGTGAGCAATCAACTGTTGTCCTTCCTGACTATTGGGTGCGTACTCACTCTGACGAAAGAACAAGTTCTGCCCTGTCGTAAATGCGCGGGCACTCAGGGCAGTGTTTAACTGATGTGCTTGCTCACCTGTATGTACCCGCACTTTACTAAAGTCCGCTCCTAACGCTTCTTCCATTGATTGACGCAAATTTCCCGGCAAGGGTTGACCTCCGCCCTGTGAATGCTGAATGCTTTGCTGAATTTCAGTAGAAACTGGAATTCCACTCGTTGAAGCTGATGTAGTTTGATGCCCGATCAAGGGCGCGATCGCATCAGGATGATTCACCGATCGCACTGCCGCCTCTGCCATTCGATCGGCTTCTTGTTCGTGAATATCTCCGGGTTGTCCTAAAGTCAGCTTTGCCTGTACCCGCATGGGTGACTTTAGCTCGTGCGAGAGTCCGCGAAAGGTTGGTTTCGCTAGAGGTCGAGTTGAGTGCGATCGCTCACTTTGATGATTGAGATCAGATTGTTCTGGCTCAGTCGATCGAGCTTTAGAAGGTTGAGCCGTTTTGTCTTTGGGTTGATGGGTGTGATGCGCTTTCATGTTGGCTTCTGGGTTAGATAGAGTTTTCGAGATGGACAACGATCGCGGTTCTAGTCTTTCTTCAATTGTTCAATCTGTTGTTTTAAAGACTGATTCTCTAGTTTGAGGTCTTCAAACATCTGCTTCAGTTCGAGAATTCCCTGAACCAGTACCGCATTTAGCTGAGACAGATTGACTCGCTTGTATCCATCATCACCTTTCGAGACCCAATCGGGAAACACTTGTTCCAAATCCTGAGCAATGAACCCACTTTGTGAGGCTGACAAAGAGTGCTTGAGTTGAGACCGATAGTGCAAAAAGTCAGCATCATGTTGCTCATCCCGAAGCGGGTACTGTTCAAATTTCTGATCTAGCTCCTTCAAGAAATAATCAGGATCAGTCCAAGCAAAAGTCACAGGTTTCAATTTACATAACTGAGCTAAGGCATCCCCAATCGGCTGAATGTTCTTCTTTAGGTTCAGATCAGAAGGCTTAGCTAGAGCAGTATCAGGGGTATAGCCACCCTCCTGCCTCCACCATTTGTCGTTACCTTTGTCGTCTTTACCTGCGCCTGAATTGGCGAGCCAAAATCTCTTTTTTGAAATGATATTTCCGTCTACATACAGATCACCAACGATGTGCGTTTTCCATTCGGGATTTATCGTTCCGATTCCGACATTGCCAGATGGCATCAATGCAATATGATCCGTGATATCATCCACAAGCTGATTGACACCGTCAGCAATATCATTACCAACACCCAATTCCAGGACTGTTCCTTCTTTTGTACCCGGTCGAGCATAGTAGCGTAACCAAGCAACATCACCAGTGCCCCCTTTAGGATTTGGCGTAAACGTAATGCCTTTTGCGGTACCTGCTGGCACGATTTCGCGACCAGCACTATCCTTGCCGAGAATGGGATCCTCTTTCCCGGATGTGACGACGATTCCGCCTCCGGTCATTGTAAGCCCTGCTTCCAGCGTGGCACTGTTCGCCATCACGCTCCCATTTACCTTCAAATTACCTCCGCTGACTTCGAGCCGCTCAGTCGGAGAGGTCGTTCCAATTCCCACACTGCCAGACGGCATCAAGGCAATGTGATCTGTAGCATCATTGGCAGTACCCAGTTCCAGGACTGTTTGTTCTCCTGTCTTTGATGGAACATAGTAGCGTAACCAAGCAACATCACCAGTGCCAATGCCAGGATTTGGCGTAAACGTAATGCCTTTTGCGGTTTCTGCTGAGACCGTTGCCCCGGCAGCATTGCGGAGAATAGTCTCCTCTTTCCCGGATGTGACGATTATGCCGCCTCCGGTCATTGTGAGTCCTTTCAGCGTGGCACTGTTCGCTGCCACGTTCTCGCTCACCGTGGCATTGTTCGCCATCACGCTCCCGTTTACCTTCAGATTACCTCCGCTAACTTCAAGCCGCTCAGTCGGAGATTGTGTTCCAATTCCCACAGTACCATTCTGCTGAACGGTAAGCTGCCAAGCGTTGCCATTCCAAAGTCCTAGCTTGTTGATCGAGTGTCCGCCAATGAAGCGATCGTTAGCGATGTGAAGTCCACCGTCATTGTTCGCAGATTTCAACCGACCATTCACAAGCAGGTCAACGTTGGTTCCCCCTTGACCCATGACGTGTAATCGAGTCTCAGGCGATAGCGTGCCAATTCCTAAGTTGCCGTTGAGGGTTAAATTGCCACTGAAAATCGCTCGATCGCTGTTTCCGTCTCCGGCTGAACGAAGCGTGAGCGGTTTGCCTGTGGGAACTGGAAGCTGCAAGCCAGAATATTGACGCACGGTTGGGTCAACGCTCACACCATCCTTGGTAATCGTTAATTTTGCCAGTGGAATGCTGTTGGAGGGAGGACGATCGAGCGGGACAATCTCAATCTGCGGACACTCCTCAAACCGAGTATGACCCCCTTCTTCGGAATCAGCTTCTTGTTCAGCAAACGATACGAAAACGATCAGTTCCGTCTTTTCATTCGGTTGCTTGGTACTTAAAGATTCAACATCGAGTTCAAAATAATCTTGCTGCTGGCGCAACATTTGCTGCTTGTTGTAGGTTAATTTCTGATCGAGCAGAATCTGTTGTCCGGTTGGGTCGATCGCACTTCCTGGATAGAGTTGTACTCTGTACTTTAGCGATCCTTTTTGCATGGTTAAACCATCAAGAATGCCAGCAACAAACAGCGATCGAGCAGGACGACGGGCGCGATCGATGTGATATTGCTGATCTTCGACAAAATCTTGAACTTTGAGATACTGCCCATCAAAATACCGCACTCGCTTACTGACATAAGGCGGCTGCTCATAGTTCACGATGTCGCCCATCGACTGATCATTTTTGTCGATCGCTGGATTAGATTTAGATTTTGGATCGGGCATTAGATTATCCTCTCAGAGTGTTAATTGAAGTTAGTCAGTTGTCGTTGTCGAACCTAAAACGGTGTTATTGAGATGGTCTTTACGATTACCAATTCGCAGTAGATTCTTTTTCAACTCAGTTCCAGACAATCCTTTTTGCCTTAAATATTGCTCAGAAACAAGCTGCATCGTGGGCATTAGAATGCGTAGCCCATAGTAAGTATGCGCGGGTTTCTCTTGATTGATAATCGCTCTTGCAACGCGCTGCTTCGTGTTGAACTGCTCCAAATCGCGACTGGCTAGCTTTAACTGCACTTGGAAATAATGAGCAGGTTGATCAAACTCATCAATTCTGACCGCCTCATCCGCACCAAGATAAATTTTCAGCAGTTGTTCTAGACCTGCCTTAGTTCCTCGCAGGCGATACAGTTCAACCATGCGGCGAATTAACTCACGCTTCGATTGATCTGACCAATCTTCTCGCAGCGTTAGTCCCACCCAATTCGCCAGCCAAGGCAGGAATTCTTCGGGCGCTCGATCTGGATTTGGATCAAAATTGAGGTGTAACTGGCTAATCGAGTCTTCAAGGCTGCGTGGATTGGGAAGATTCGCCGGTCGATCGAGATCGGTAGCAGCAGGTAATCCCGATAGTATCTTTTCAAACGCCAGTAAAAACTTTCCTAGCGTTTCATCTGCTTGGAGCAGACTGGGAAGATAGGTGACATAACGACTGGTGTTCATACAAATCGCACCCCCTTGAATTCAAGCGTTGAATCTTCTACCGCGATAAGTTCATCGGGTTGAAGTTCAATTCGCGTTAGGCTCGTAACTTTGCCACCTGGTAGCGTTTGAGCAGGTAAGTTCACATCTCGATCGAAGGTCAGTTTACCAACCGTAGAGTCAATTTGATCAATCGAGACCCGATCTTGCTTATTGTTTGCTTCAATTCGTACCACATCCCCGATCGCAAATCGAGAGACATCATCAATGATCATTTCACGAACTGTTCCTCGAACGATCGAGGAGGTGACTGCCCCTGATCCTTGAATCATTAGCTCGTCAATGTAGTCAATGCCAGGAATTTGATCGAGAAGCGCATACACATCCGCAATGTAGAGACTCCGCCCGAATGGATAGCCTTTTCCTTCCCAGTAAGCACCAGACGAAATCGGATCAAAGTAACTGACAAGAGCTTGCTTTGCTGCTTGAATGACCGTTGCGCGATCGCTGCCATCTTGTAGAATCAATTGTCCTTGAATCTTCACAGGTACATAAGTCGGCGCAACGATATGATGGCGGGTAGTTAGCAGGCGGCGATCATCGAGCCAACAATATAGCGATCGCTGCAAGGCTTCAGATAGCACTTTCGCATCATCACCAGCAGGAATCACGACTAAACTAATATGTCCTGGTGCTGGCGTAGTACGGCTCTTTTCTAGATTGAAGTTCGGAACACATTCAACCCGCTGAATATTTGGCAAGGTTGAGTCTGGTTTTTCGGTACGCCAGTTGTCTAAAACTAATTGCTCAAAGTCTTCACAGGTCACAGCCCGATACCGTTGCCGCATCTGACTAAGCGTTGTGCGAATGCGTTGTTGAAGTGCATTATGCCGCGCTTGCGGATCTGCAATATGGGGCAATTGTTCGTCCACGAATTTCAGCAAATCTCCCCGCTGTTTCTCGCTGGTTTGCAACAATGTCAGAAAGGTTTTATAGCTCTCATCGGTAATTTGATTCGTTCGATAGAGCGTCATTTCAGTAAGCCAAGCGAACAATTCAATCAGAATGATGCCGCTATCGGTTGGATTGTGATCCGTCCATTCTGGACATTCGATCGGAATGCGTCTAATGGCTTCTGCCACTAAATCAGCATAAGTTCGATCGTCAAGATTAGGTAAGGGAAGTGCCATAAATTTTAGTGATCAAAGGAAAGCTGAATAGTATGAGTACCGGAGTAAATGAGGCTGGTTGAAGTCACGCTCGTACTAGAACGAATCCGCAGCGATCGCACTAAGCTCACGCCTTCGATCTGATTCAACACCGCATAGAGATCCGATCGCTGAGGTTGCCGTCCAAATGCCCATCCACCCGATCGACCTGTCAGCGGATGTAAAAAGGCAGTGAGGGCTTCGAGCGCTCGTACTCTCACTGCATCGGCTTGCTCTAGTGACACCGGAACCAGTTCAGCGACAACGGAGACTTCGACCCAATTGGGAGCCGCAATGTTGAAGGACAGCGTTGCAACCGCACGTTTTTGTAGTTCACGACGGACACGATCGAGGAGTGCTAAACTCGGCATCGGTTGAGCCGCATCACTGTACGGCACAATTAATACGGTTACGGCTCCAGGGGGACGAATCGAATCCTTTTCGGTCTGGGTGAGGTCGCGGGCGGATTCGTGACGAGCGCGATCGCTTTGATTGTAAGTATGAGAAGAGAGCCAAAGCTGATCATTGAGCGGATCGGCGCTCGGCATCAGAACTTTCACACGAGCAATCTCTGCTGAACTGCCGTAAGTTAAATCTTCAATGTCTTGTTCGGTGACAGCTTTGTTCTGATGACGTAAAATGCTCGCTCCGCGCTGTTTAACGCGATCGATTGATTCTGAGTCAATCCCGCCACCTGAAGGTTCAAGATTGGTGACTCGATCGACATAGGGTAGTGTCGTTTTCAGTTGAGTGATTGTTTCGATCGCGCAGTTTCCAGTTGCACCTCCTCCTGTGCGATAAATTGCCATGCGGAGATTGTTCCGTCCTCGTGGGGGCACTTGTCCGGTCTGTCCATCTCCAAACCGGATCTCGCCGCTCTGAGCATCTAATAGATAATGTCGATCGTTGGGTTTAGAACTATAAAAGTCGGACACCGCTTGCCAAGGAACCCAAACTCCTTGAACTTGTCCAGTGGCATCGGTCACGACTTCAAGCGGTTCATTGCCCCAAAGTTGAGCGATCTCAGCTTGTTCTTCCACCGTTGGCAATTGAAGTTCGCGCACTTCTAAACGTTGACCTGCTAACACAGGCGATTGACTGGTACGAAAGTGTTGATCGGGATTGCCATTACTTGATCCTAAAGGTTCCTGAAGGACTGTAGTTGCCTGACTTGCCCAGATGGTGTTAGTCAGAATTCGGCGCAAACGGGGTTTAATGCGATCGCCTTGTTTCCAAATGACTCGCAGCCAGTAGCAGGTTTTTCCAAATTCGCAGCTTGGTCGCAGATCGGGTGGAGCAATAAACTGGACAATTCCCCGTTCTGAAAATGCTTGGGTTTCATCCTGCACTGGTAAATTCATCCAAGTTGATGCCCCGACAGAATACTGCCAAGCAAGTTGTACGGGAGTTGGCTCAACATTGATCGTGTCTCCAGGATGCAGCGGATCGACCTGAAAATAAAGCTGAATCAATCGATTCGGAAACGGCTGATCAAAGCCTAGATACAACGTGGGTGCGGTATTTGGATCAGATGGAATCACTGGAATGGGATCAAGCTTCCAGCCTTGAGAATAGAGGAAATTGTGATACAACTGCGATCGCTCAATTGCAGCCAGCGGTAAGGCATAGTCATAGGTATCACTTAAGGTCAAAGATTTGATCAGCGGCGGCGAAAAGGTTGGGTTCTCATATTTGTAGCTTGGAAAGGTTTTGGTATCTGAAGACGTGTCTTTTGAAATCGAGGCGGGTTTTCCATAGTCACCGCTTTCGAGTCGTGCCCGTATCCAATAAGCAACTTCACCATTTATCTCGGTTAACTCAACTGAATCAGGTAGATCTAAGGTAAAGCTGCCACCTCCAGTAAAGTTAGCAATATTAGGCGCAGAAACCGTTACTTTGTGCCACTCTGTTCCTGTCCAAGCTTCCCACGCAACAACTGGTTTGCTAATCGCTGTAGAATCCGGATCTTGTTGCAGTGCAATTTTGACCGTAATGTTGGCGATGGGATGAGCAAAAGCAGGACAACTTAGATAGAGTGCATCTTGCAATCTTGGCTCTTCACCAAACGGATAAAAGTCCTGATTTAAGGCGATTCGATTGGTATTAAAGAAGCCATGAGTGGGCGGTGTGAATGTTGAGTTGCCGCCTCTAACCTGAACTGTTGTTTGAATCGATGCGATCGCGTTTAATTGTCCAAGTTGCTCTGCGCTCAAAATTCCTTGAAACCCAACACGCAACCAATGTGCAGTGACACCGTTAACCGATGTTGCTTGAAGCGAGTCATTGAGAATAAAGCGAATCCCATTCCATGCACTTGTGTTTTGCCACTGACCGTTTTGCCACGTTCCTTTCGTGCCTTCGATCGCTGTCCATTTTTCACCATTCCACACTTCCCAACTCAGCCCCGGATCACGCCAGAACGCAGTAACTTCTGAAAAGACCAACGTTACCGATTGTCGGTCTGATCGGGTCAGTCGATCATCCTGTGCAAAATATAAATAGTCTCGCAGCGGCTCATACGTTTTGAGCAAGATTGGATCAGTGCTAAATGCGCGAAATGATTGTTCTCCAGGTTCTTTTGAGAGTGCGATCGCGCTTTGATCAATCCAACACTGGTGTTTCACATCTGCTAAAACAACCGCTTGTAACTGTGATTTAATCACAATCAAGTCTCGATCCGTTTCAAACAGAGCTTCCTCTACCCCCTTCTCGGTCGGTGGAGCCGCAATACGAGTCCGAGCAGGAACAAACGCTTCACTCGGACTATTCGCAGCAAGCGTAAAGGTTAAGGGCACTCGTGCGGGTTGGGGTGGAGCAAGCTGAGTCCCAATCAGATCGAGGAAAGCGAGGAAATGCTTATCGAGAGATTGATTGACGCGATCGCGCACCTGAGCCGCCATGCGACCAAAAATCCGAATCAGCGCCAAGCCAGCATCCGCTCGATCGGGATGCCACTGAGGAGTATAGTACTTCGCCAGTTCGACGATTTGGGCGATTAGTTCTTCATCGGTACGCGAATCAATTTTGGGCGGTTGCATGACGCACAGTCCTTAGTTGAGATAGAACGGGTAAACCAAATTAAAGCGATTGTTCGTTGTGCGAACGCGATAGTTAATTTGAATCAACAGCCGATTGGGAGAATCGCGATCGACAGTCGTTTGAACATCGAGAACATCAATCCGTGGCTCCCAATTCAGCAGGGCTTGTTGTACCTCGTCTTTGATTCGCCCGATCGTGGTTGCATTGGTCGCAGCAAAGACAAGATTGTGAATGCCACAGCCGAAATCGGGACGCATCAATCGTTCACCTGGTGCGGTTCCTAAAATCATCCAAATCGATTGGCGAATGCAGTCTTCGTCCTGTGCAAGTTCGATGCGACCTGAACTGAAGCCAAGAGGCAGTTTGAAGCCTGAGCCTAAAAAATCACTACTCATGTTTCTTATCCTCCAATCATGACAGTGGCAGGTGAACCCCCTGGAGCGATTGATCCATGTGGTGGCGGTGATTCGCTACAGGTTTTCACCGGATCACCAATTCTTGCCACGGCTTTCCCTTCAATCTTGACGGTTTTACTACCGCTGATAATTTCCGTTTGATTGTTCGGTGGATTGACAAATCCGAGTGGAGCCGTTCCAGGTGGCGGCAGGGGTGGATGAGCCGATGCCATTCCTTTACTGCCTTCCAGTGCTACAAATTTGCCACCAATCTTTACCTTTGTACTTAGACTTTGATTGATGGTTGCCACAAAAGGATGCGGCACTGGAGCCGCGATCGGGGGTGCTGGAGGTGGCGGCGGTTTTCCCTTGACCTGGTGAATGCAAGATGTGGTGACTAAATCCCCTTGGGTTGCAGCAGGTTGTCCCATGTTGATTCCTTAATTGAGATTGATCATCGCGCCTTGAATGTCGATCGTGGCATTGGCTTCGATCGACATCGTTTGAGCCGCAGAAATCTTGACTTCACCTTGCGAATTGAGTTCAATGCCATTGCCGCTCAACGTTACCTTACCTGTGGACGATTGCAGGGTTAGATCGCCTTCTGCCGTAATCTCGATCGTATTCTCTTGAACTGCGATCAGAATGCGATTGTTGCCGCTCTTAATCTCGATTTTTGCTTCGCCTTCAGTGTCATCCAGCGTAATTTCATGCCCACTGCGAGACTTAATCAATCGCTGATTGTTATTGCCATCTTCGTTCGTAGTGGGAGGACTATCTTGACCATTCCAAAGCGCTCCTAGAACATAGGGGAATTCAATGTTACCTTGTTCAAACGCGACTAACACTTCATCGCCCACTTCTGGCAGAAAATAAATCCCTTGATTCGCACCTGCCATCGGTGTCACGACTCGCGCCCAGTTGCTCTCATCCTCTTCCGAAAGCCAAGGTAACTTCAGCTTCACCCGTCCTAAACCCGCTTCATCTTGATTGTTAGTCACTTCGCCAATCACTACGCCATAATGCTGCGAGCTATCCTGCTGAGATCGCTCCGAAGCCGAATTAAACGAAGACCATAAATTCATGTTGATCATGCTGCACTCCTAAGTCCCTTGAACTCTGTTTGATAGCCTGCGCTGCGTGAGTAGCGATGTTCGACCGCAGCAAGATAGTACAATCCACTAAATCGCGTCCCGACTCCTTTAATCTCGATCGTTTTCCCCACGCTCAGTTCTGGACTTCCTCGGCACACTCCAGTTGCCATGTTATAGAGCAATCGAATTTCTTCTAGCTTGCCTTTCGCAAAATTCTGCGCTTCTTCTGCACTTTGTACAGGCAAATCAACGACTGTGTAGGTACTTGCTCCAAACTCTCGTCGTACTGCGATCGCGCCACTGGTCGTACCCATCGGTTCAGCTTCGTCGTCCGCTGACACTTCGGTAATCGTTACCCCTTTCTGCTGCGCGTCCCAAGATCGAACTGCGATCGCACTTACTTGATTCAGCGTGGTAATCCGAGGAAAGAACTCTAGCAAGTCTTTCTTCCACGTCAAGGTTTTTACTTTCAAAGAAGCGGTTTGGCGGGGACGAATGTGTAACTGCATTCCATCTACTCCAATCTCATACCCGATCTTCTGAGCGTGGGTCTGCAAAAACTTCCAATCACTTTGATTCGACTGAACTAGGTAGGGAATTTGAACCGGATGCTCTGGACACACGATCGATAAACCTTGCTCTTGAGCAATCTGACGCATAATTGCTGTAGGAGTCATTTGGCGAAAGGTGCGCGTTTTTTGTCCCCGCATTAAACGATGCCGCACATCGTAACCTTGAACAATGAAGACGGGACTTTTTCCCTGTTCAAATTCTGGCTCTAACCCCGTAATTTCGCCTTCTAGAACCGTTGCAACCTGGCTACCATAGCCGAGTTGAACTTTTACCTGTGCGCCACAGTCAAACAGCGGATCATCAATCCAAGTAAATTGACTACTATCCAAGTCCCATGTATTAAGGCGGATTGAGAAAGCACTCACACCATCAAGCTGCTCCGAAACAGTGACTTCTTGAATATCCGCGATCGCTTTCGTGGGCAAAGGAGTATTGCCGATTTCGAGTCTAACTTTAGGGGACAGGCTAGCAGTCGGATTGAGCATCGTTACCTCTGAGCAGTATTGGGATTGAGGGGCGGAACAGTCAGACGCTGACCAGGAACAAGTTGACCACGCGGATCATGGAGGCGATTCGCGATCGCAATGACGCGCCAGAGTGCGGGATCGTTGTATTCTTCGGCGGCAATGCTGCTAAGCGTTTCGCCGCGTTTAACAATCCGAATCGGATCATCGATCGGGTTAGCAGCTTTCTCTTTTTGCTCTGAAGGTTGCCATTGTTCAAACGAGCATTTCAGTTCCGCACGAATGGGCACTCCGTCCGGGCGAAACCGTGTATATTGAATCTCGATTTTTTCTAGAACACCTTGAAAGAGATCTTCGTAAAAGCCCCACTGGAGCTTGCACAGAGGCGGACGGGGCGGATTGCCATACTCGCCTTTTTTCTCAGTTAAGGCAATAATTTTGCGCGTATAGATGCGGACATCTGTTGCAGTTCCGACTGCAAGCAATCCTTCTGCGATCGCTTGTCCAGTGCTGCTAAATTCTGCACTCATTAACCCGGTTGGGCGCAGTCGTGTGGTTGGCAAACTGGTGTCAAAAAACAAATCTAAACTTAAACTATCAGAGTTATCTGCTGCAACTAAGGTATCTTTCTGTTTCTCCCAGCCGACTTTCGTAATGGAAATACTGCTGGGATTAAATAGTACGAAGATCGGATCTTCCTCTTTGAACGTAGGATATTTTCGTTCGACTAGAATTTGTAGTTTCGCTAACTCCACGGCATTCTTCCTCGGCGTTCTTGTTCAATCACCATTCGTCGCGCTAACTTGCGTTCAATCTGTCGAGTTAAATCATCAAGATCAATCTGGGGTGCTTCAGGAGTTGGCGCGACCCCTTGCGGGTAACTCAAAGAGATCGTAGTTCTGCTCTGAGTTGGCTCAATCGTTCGATGTTCAATGGTTTGCCTAGTCGATAGAGTGGATGATTTGAGCGATTCTATTGAGTTCGATGTAGAAATTGTTTCGCGAGGCATAGGATGAACAAGCGGAACACTAGAATCTATTGATCGAGCAAATGGAGCAACAACCAACGGAGAAGGACGGTCTTTGAATTCCGGTTGTAATTGTTTCGCAAACACGACTGGCGGAGGGATTGTCATCGGAGCTTGATCAGCTTTGAATAACTGCACTTTCTCAGGAGAGACAACTGGAGCAATTGACAGAGATTGATGCTCCTCGAATTGCTGCACTTTCTCAGGAACTATCAATCGATCGACATTCTCAGGAACTATCAATCGATCGACAATTGTTGGCGGAGCTTGATCAGGTAGCATTACAGATGAGCGCTCTGGAGTGAACTGGTCGATCGTAGAAGTTCGATCGAGCATAGAACTAGAAGTGGCTCCCGTCTCAAACTTTGCTTGAATGACTGTTGATCCAGCAGACGAAGCAGGAATCGATCGAACAACTGGAGTAGCAGCTTTAGAACTATTTGCTGTTCCAATGTGAGGTTTAGTCATCTCTACTTTAGAACTGTTCGCTGTAGTTCTAATTTGAGGCTTAACTATCTCCGCAATCGATCGAGACTCAGAAACAGGTCTATCTACTGCTTCTGATCTTGAAGGCTGGGCATAAACAATCGGAACAGTATTAGATTGCTCGATCGTGCTATGTCGTTTGAATGTATTGAGTAGAGATAAGCGATCGCCCAATTGTTGAGTGCGAACCGCAATTTTCTGAGGCATGGACAAATCAACTACTCCGGGACGCTGGGCAGTCCGTAAGAGTCGCTGAATTAGCACTGGATCGATCGAGGTTTGCCACTGAAGATCAAACATAAGCTCAAAAAATCATGAGGAGAGAATTGCTTGGGAAAGTGGCGCAGCAGGAAATTTCTGAATCCCTTGATGCACCAGTTCAAATTCTTCGATCGCAATCTCATCGCTACTCGCATCAAAGGCTGGACCCGTCCATTTCACTGGATACGCATTCAGAAAATTCCACCATTGCACCGGGCGTTGTTGTCGATCGAGCAGCAAAATCGTACCGCTGTGCTGAACAATCATGCCTTGGGTTGCCGCCCAATACCAACGCCAGAGCAAATCATTATCCGTTAGCCCACGACTTAGCACGATATTCGAGTAGCTCGTGGTTTCTGGGAACTGATGCACAAAGTTATTGACTCCTCCTTCCTCGTAGGATTTCATTGTGATTGAACTCTCAAGCCCTTTAACTGAGCTAAATCCACCCACGACTAAGCCACCCACTTCTACCCAGAAATTACAAGCAGAGTAAGGATCGTGAGGAATGCCGAGGATCGATTTAATTGCAGTTACCCCTGCATTATTGATTTGATTAACCATGATTTGATTCACCACGATGCACTTGAAGTGGATTCGTTCATACGCTGATTAATCTGTGCGACTTCTGCGACCCATTGCTGACGTTCACGATGATCCATACTCATGATGTTGTCGTAATTCCAGTGCAGATAGTAAGCCAGATAAGCTACCTCTTCGCGGAGTCGATCGCAAGGGTAGCGGACGACTCCCCCAGCGGCTCAGTTTCTACCTCAAATTCTCCTTGACAGTGTGGACAAGCGACTGCAAATCGACGATGCCCGACTTGATTAATCCGCTGATAAAGGTCTTGCAAGTACACTAAATCGGCAGAGAACAAACCTTCGAGTAGTTTCGGATTCAGTGCAGGCAATGTTCCTAACTGCGTAATGACTCGCGATAGCAAAATCAAAATTAAGTAACCTGGATTTGCCTGCACACGCGGATCTCGTAACGGTGCAATCTCATCGAACGCTGTTGCTAACCGCATTGTTCCTTCTTGGTGCAAAGTTCCCTCTGCATCTCGGAATCCATAAGGTAGCACAAACGAAAATTCAGTTTGTGGTAGCATCGCTTCTTCTCTCTGTAATCAAATCTACGACCATTTATCGATCGTTACGCCTTCATGAGCCAGTTCTAAAGTCTCGATCGCGAACGCATCGGATTCCGCATTGAACTCATCCGCAGACCAGCTTATGGGCCAGCAGTTGATCAAGTTCCAGCGAATTTTCTCAACGCCTGTATCGTCCATCACGACGATCGATAAATTACGTCGATTGGCGTTTCCACTTGCAAGCTGTGTGCGCCATTTCCACAGTTCATCATTGCTCGTGATGCCCCGCTTTAAGGTGATGTTGTCATAGCTCACTAAACCTGGAATTTTGCGCTGTGTGAGTGGATCAGTCCCTTCCCGGTAAGTTCCAGCCTCCTGACTCGATTTCAAACCACTACAGCTTTGAAAGCCTGCATGAATGATGCCATCCCACTCAACATAGAAGTTGTAGACTCCATACGGATCGCGACGAACAACAGATGCCATTGTTAAATTCTCCTAGATGAATAGTTCAAGTTCTAGCGACGACTCCCGTTTCTCCTTGAATGAATCGCACTGTGATGAATTCATTCGGCATGATTGGGGCTAGTCCAATTTCGGTGATCACTCGTCCCGCTTCTCGATCGGCGATCGTATTGGTCGTATCATTGCAGCGAACATAAAACGCTTGTTCAGCAAGACCACCTTTCAGCGCTCCTTTCTGCAACAGCGATTCGAGATACACTGTTAGTTCCCGTTCAATCGATCGCCACAGTCGAAAATCATTCGGTTCAAATGCAGCACTCGCTAAGTTGAGATCAATCCAGCGAAACAGCGTAATGAACAATCGCCGCACACTGATGTAAAACCAGTCTGGATCGCGACTAAGGGTACGAATGCCCCAGACCCGAATGCCGCGACCCGGTAACACTTGCAGACAGTTCACGCCAGCGCTCACAGTTCCATAGTTTGGATTGAGTTCTCTAAACTGCTCTGGCGCGATCGTATAGCTCAAATCGATAATGCCTTCCACGACTAAATTCGCAGGTGGCATGTGTACCCCCGAACTACGATCGCGTTGAGCATACAATCCAGCAATATGACCACAAGGTGGCACAACCTCCTTGCTAACGAGCTTTACCCAAGGTGCGTAAAGTGCCCCATTAGAACCAGCATTAGAACTAGAAAGCTGTGACTGTTGATCCTTGATTTGCCCGATCGAGTCATTCACTGCATCTAAAATTGCAAAACGATTTCCCAATCGATCGCAGTGTTCTAAGACCAGTTGCTGAAGTCTAATGGCTTCAGCAATCGGTAATGTTGCTAGATCAGGCGCACAGACTAGATCGATTTTGTCCAAGCTTTCTAGTTCTATCAATGCGTTACTTAATGCTTCCTGACTCAACTCAGCGATCGGTAGGACATAGCACCACTGCCCCCCGTTCTCAAAGAAACCCCGTACTGCTGCCGCCAGCAGAGTCTTGGAAGAAGCTGCAAAGTACGAAGCAAATTCTGTCCAAAGTTTGAGCGATCGTAAACCGCTCTCCTTCGCTTTGGCAACTCGTCCCAGAAAGACTGGAACTCCTGTCACCAAAGCAGGTTGCACTGTTGGAAAGACTTCTTCGCGAATAATACCAGGAACAGAATAGTTTGCTTGCATCGAGCGACCCTGTAAAACTAGCGATTTTCACCAGACCATTGACTAATACGGAACACCACAAACTCAGCAGGCTTCGCAACCGAAACCCCGATCACAGTCACAACTTGACCATTCTCCCGCAAGTCTGGTGGATTTGTTTCTGCATCACACTTCACAAAAAAGGCTTGTTCTGGGGTATCACCAAACAATGCACCACTTCGCCAAACCGTCAGCAGAAACGCATTCACATTGCGACGAATCTTTGCCCAAAGTTCCGGTGTGTTCGGTTCAAACACTGACCATTGCGTTCCTTCATCGATCGACTCTCGCAGATAGTTAAACAATCGACGCACACTAATGTACTTAAAGTCCAGATTGGCATCTCCACCGAGCGTCCGCGCCCCCCAGACGCGAATATTGCCATTCACATTACGGATACAGTTAATCCCCTGTGGATTCAAGCCATCTTGCTGCGATTTGCTCACGTTATACTTCAGTCCCACTGCCCCCAAAATGGCTTCATTTGCTGGAGCTTTGAACACTCCCCTCTGACCATCAACCCGCGCATAGACCCCAGCAATGTGACCACTAGGCGGCACATAGATATTACTATCCGAGGCAGAATCATAAACTTGCAGCCACGGGAAGTAGAGCGCAGCATAGTCAGAATTGAACGGCTTAAGCGCATTGATCGAAGCAGCACTACTCAATGTCACCTCTGCTCGACTATCTAACACCGCAACCCGATCGCCCATTTTTTTACAGTGATCATTCAGTTTGCCATGCACTACCGCGTCCCCTTCTTGTGAATCAATCAAACCCGGAGCCGCCACGATCGCAATTTCATCGATCGCTTCAAACTGTTCCAGCGCACCATCCAATTCAGCAATGCTATTCACCCACACAACAAAGCAGCGAGTTCCTCCATTTCTAAAGAATCCAAACACTGCATGAGCAAGAGTGCGCTGTTGAATATTGCTATTGGAAAAGTCTCCAAAAGCATTCTTAAACTCTGTAAAATTCGTACACAGTTGCACTTCTCCCGCAGGACTCGATCGCACGATCCGCGAATAATCAGCAACAATCTCGCTCTCACTCTCAGGAGCTTTTGCAAACTGAATTCGAGACTCTCGTTTCTGTGCATCCTGCTGGAGTGTTACCTTAACGTTGCTGCCCTTCACCTTGACTTCGACATTCGTGACCGGATACGCACTCAGCTTAAAAACCGTTTTCGCTCCATCTCCAACCCCAACTTTTTCACCTGTAACATTCGCAAGCGGTTGTATATATGACTTTGCATCATTGGTCTCCTTGACGATCGCAAGCGGTTTAGTCTCTTTACTCGCAGTCGCCAATTCACTAATCACGCCAATAAAACCCGCTGTGCTGGTTCCCACACCTGCGATCGGTGCAGACCCCGAAGGCACTTCTTCAACATAAACACCAGGAGATAGATAAACAGTCGGCATAGGAATTGCTCCAAGCTAAACATTAAAGCTCAACATTAAACAGTGCATACCCCTCAATTTCGGCTATTTAATAGCTCAAATTGATCCAGGTTGCTCCAACTTCGCGATTTACCACAACAGGCACAGGATTCTGTGCATTACTACCCTCAGAAGACGAGAGTTGAATGGTGTAGTGTCCAGTGGGTAAATCAATGAAATAAAACCAGCCATCGATCGCAGTGTAAGTTTGATCGAAGCGTTTCGCTGACGTTTCCCAGTCAGTTTTGTAAAGGCGTTGCAGTAGCGATCGCTTTGCCTTTAAATCTTCAGGCATCTCAATCAGTTCAACTTTCACGCGATGCAGCGGCATCTGGTTTTGATCGCTCACTCGACCTGCGATCGCAACTTGATGAGAAGTTGTTTCTCGTCGAATTTCCATCGTTACTGCACCTAGACTTTAGGTTGGCTGACCAATTGTTGACCTGTCACAAGAGCAACAGTCATTCCGGTATCCTCGATCGGAACTGCGATTGTTACCGTACAACTTAAAAAAGCTTTAGGTTTAGCTCCAATCGCTTGCCAAAACTCACCAAAGCCTTGAAGCAAACTGGGGCGCATCGAAAGGAGACGTACAGGCAGTTCTTGTTGCCGCAGCCTCCCCTGGAGGAGGGTAGTCGGAATCGATCGATAGCGCAATAGCACCTGCATCACTTTCCCTAACAAGAAATGCTCCGCCTGAATTGCATCAGCGGTTTCAGTCGCCCAAGCAGTGATGAGATAAGAGCAGTCGATCCGCACAGAGGGGCGTTTAATTAAAGCTCTGTTTTCTTGGCGATCGAGCGTTGAATCAGTGCGCCGAAGCTCTAAATTTTCCCGCACATCATATAGAAAAAGACCGATCGCGGGGGGTTGAACATTAACCCTGAATTCACTATCCGGTGAAGCGAAGCTAATTCTGATATTTTCCGTCTGGGTAGATAGCTCATGCGTCAAAAACTCTCGTAGAGTTGCATCTACATCCTCTAACATTCCGTTTCCTCACCCTGATGCCTGTACTTGCTCAATGTTGATAGCGTACTAGCAAAAATTAAACTAATTTGAATGCTAATAAAATTTCACAGATCTTTAAGTTCGTGCAGGATTGTGTAATTTTACACAATCCTGCACGAACTTAGCTCTCTTCCTGATTTCGATATAGCGGCAGCAGCACATTAAACACCGATCCTTCCCCGATTCGGCTCTTAACACTAATCGACCCGCCACAGTGTAAAAGAAGCTTCTGCACGATCGTTAATCCCAATCCCGCACCGCTCATGTCCTCATCTGTCGATTGCCGAATCCGATAAAACCGATCGAAGATTTTCGGAATATCGTTCTGGGCAATGCCAATTCCAGTATCCCGAAACTCAAGCTGGACATAATCCCCTTGCTGTTTCGCTTTCACCCAGACTTGTCCCCCACGCGGCGTAAACTTAATGCCGTTGTGCAGAAGATTAATCACAATCTGTTTTAACCAAGTCGGGAAACACGAAATCGCAGGTAAATTCTCCGGAATCGTATACGCCAATCGCACCCCTTTTTCTTCGGCTAATGGCTGATACGTACTCACCACGCCCGGAACCACATCCATTAAACTAATTGCTTGAACTGTGGTTTGTTCTGCCATTTGATCCAAACTGACTAGATCCAGCAGGCTTGTAATTAGCGAACTTTGTCGATCGCATTCCCTTACCAGCAATTCCATATACCGCTGCTTCTGGGTCGGCTTCAAGCTCGGAGAATTTAGCAATGTCAACGCTGTTTTCATATTCGTCAGCGGCGTTCTTAATTCTTGCCCGACATTGTGCAAAAACTCATCTTTTAAGCGAATCGAGCCTAGTAACTCGTCATTCTGAAGTTGGAGCAAATTCGCCATTTCAGCTTGACGACGATGCGTAGTTGCTCGTTGCCATAGATCTTCTTGACGCTGGATATGTTTAGTTAAGATTTGATTAGCTAGAACTGGATTAAACGTCTCAAATTCAGGCAGCAATTCTGACCTTGAAGCCAGCGGTTGAAGTTGCGCGATCGCAGTCCGCACAGTCACCGGATCAATCACCAGATATGCCATTAGCGCTTGTTTCTTCTCAGGCGCTTCTTCCTCGATCGACGACAGCGATTCGACTTCACGTGCTACAAGTTTCGCCCGATGTCCTACGAGCAACCCACAGAACTGTTTTGACCAAACGATGAAAAAATATTCTCTTCTTAGAGCACTATCGGGCGGCAATACGATCGAACTTGGTGAATACAAAGATTTCAACTCAGTCCCTTCTGGAACTTCGTCTGGCTGATTTTTGAAACAGAACACTTGCTGTTGGGGCGGCATCTGATCAAGATAGCGATCGAATTCGGTTTGCCATGCCTCTCCTTTCGGTAGTTTTACCCAAACTGAGGCAGGCTCACTCTGATCAATCAACAAGTCAATCAAACTACTCATCATCGCTTTGAACGTTACTGGGCTAACGTGCATTGCCAAGGCGGATGAAGTCGAACCCGCCACCAGTTCATATAAAGAAATTTCGGAAGTTACAACTGAGGTCATACCGAGGTGCTACGGAGAAAGGGTAAAGAACACTGCTATCACGATCAATACGGTGTGCCCTTTTATATCTATCCGCAATTTGAGTCAGCAAATCAAAATTTTTGACCCATTTTCAATCTATTTCTAAAAATAAACCGGAAATTACGTAGAAGAATTGATCCCGACTTGGGAATATCGATTTTCGCCTTCTCTCGATCGCAAGGCTGAAACTTTTCTATGCACAATTCAGCCTTTTTATCAATGGATTTTTAAAAAGAGCGGACATAATGTGTACATAATCGGTGCGGTTAGAGAAAACTGATCATCGAAGTCGTTTCACTGGAGAGCAAAGCAATGGCTGGACAAATGTGTTGGTTAGCGGGACTGGGTGGCGGAACGAAGATTCTCCACCTGCGCGAACAACCTCACCAACCCTGGACACCCTATACGTCGTTTCCACAGTATCGCGTCCCGGATTTGCAGATTCGCGGCGCATCCAAGGGCTGGACGACCTATCAAAAACTACGAGAAATAGGCTGGACGCTGATTGCCAGTGATCAAGCGTATGTGAAAACGGTTGCACCTGTTGAGCGGTATTAGTCAGGGACGGGTGGTGAGGGCTGTCTTTCCGTCACCCGCGTCGTTGTTTAAGAATTTTTTGGAGCCGCCACGGTTAAATAGATTCCGCCCAGTACTACAAGAAACGCGATCGCGTTTCCCAAAGTAATCGTTTGCCTAAACAACACGACTGCTAATCCTGCTGCAATCATTGGAACTGCTAACAGTGCTACTGATACTAATCCTGCTGAAAATTTCTTCAAGCTGTAAGTTAGCAATCCATGTCCTGTCACTTGAGTAATCAATGCTGCTGCTAGTACTGCTAATCCGCTTTCAATCGAAGGGGGCAACAATGAAGCACCCTTAAATAGCACTAAAGGTAGTAGTAAAAAACTCGCGATCGCGCTTTCGCCCATTGCAATTACAGGAGTTGCAAATCGAGTTCGCAATTGTTCCACGATCAAAAGTTCGATCGCGATAAATACGGCTGAACCCAGTGCTGCTACATCTCCCCAAATTGTGTCAGGATCTAAGCTCAAATCGCCTGCACCGATCGCGATCGCCCCAATTAAAGCAATCCCTAACCCGATCCAAAACTGCCGACTAAATTGCTGTTTCAGAAACAACCACCCGCCAAAAGTGGTAAAGATAGGCATCATGTGAGTGAGCAAAGTTGCATTCGCTACCTGAGTATGAGCAAGTGACCAAGCGAGTAGAACAATGAATGCAGCAAAACTAGCTCCTGCTCCTGTGAGTAATCTAACTTCACGCCAGCTAATTTTCTCGATCGACTTCTCTTCTTTTGTTGTAATCGCTCGAATGCTATTCCAAACCGTGAATACGACTGCCGCGATCGCAACTCGATCGAGTGCAACTTGATTCGCGCTCATTTCTTGCGTGGCAATTTTCATAAAAATCGATCCACTGGCTAATGCAAAGAGCGCGAACACTAACACAAGTGCAGAAAGAATCGATCGAATGCTGATATTTTGCGACCAAGAAGATTGAACCGCATCAGTGGAAGGCTGAGTCATACTTTGAGGAAATTAAGCGATCGCTGCTTTCAAAGTATACAGATTCACTTTAATAAATGCTGCTTTGCCCAGAGTGCCGCTTGAACGCGATCGCGCACTCCCAAATGACTCATAATTCGAGTGACATAGTTTCTCACGGTTCCCTCGGTCAAAAATAGTACTTGAGCAATTTCTTGATTGTTTTTACCTTGTCCGATTAAGCTCAGTACTTCAATTTCGCGATCGCTCAAAAGATCTTCGACGGCTGCTTGCGATAGTCGATCGCTGGGTTTCATTTGAGCAAACACTTTTGGCGCGATCGAGGGACCAAGCTGACTGTACCCTAGATAAACGGATCGAATCGCGATCGCAATCTGCTCGACGGGCGTATCCTTGAGCAAATAGCCTAATGCGCCTGCTTTCAAAGATTGTTCAATATACTCATCATCTTCAAACATGGTTAGCACTAGAATCCGAATCCAAGCATATCGCTGATGAATCTCACGAGTTGCAACCACGCCATCACAAATCGGCATCCTGACATCCATCAACACAACATCCGGCTGAAGTTCGCAAATTAGTGTCAGAGCTTCCTTTCCATTCGCAGCTTGCCCAACGACTTGCAAATCTGACTCAAACGAAAGCAGTTTTGCAAGATCCTGGCGGAAGATAGCTTGATCATCAACAATCAGGAGACGAATCATAGCGGAATGGTGATCTGAATTTCTGTACCGGAGCCTATCACACTCTGGATCGTGAATGTTCCGCCGAGGAGTTGTACTCGCTCTTCGATGCCTTTCAACCCAAATCCAACCTGTGGAAGTGCTGGATCGAAGCCTTGACCATTATCTATTAACTTCAGGCAGAGTTCTCGATCGTTGAACTGACTCTGCAATTTTACGATCGATGCATGAGAATGTTTTTGAACATTGATCAAACCTTCTTTCACAATACAAAACAGATGATGACGAGCAGACAAAGGAAGTACAGGTAAATGAAGCTCCCACTGAACGTTTAAATTTTGATGTCGCAATTGTTCCATCAGATGGGTGAGTGCCTGTGTTAGATCAAAATCAGACCGTCGAATAATTTGCAGCGATCGCTTAACTTCCGTAATGCTCTGACTCGCCAA
This sequence comes from Leptolyngbya sp. AN10, assembly GCF_050565645.1. Taxonomy (NCBI): domain Bacteria; kingdom Bacillati; phylum Cyanobacteriota; class Cyanophyceae; order Leptolyngbyales; family Leptolyngbyaceae; genus Leptolyngbya; species Leptolyngbya sp. AN10. Next base: position 130,448 of record NZ_JBNXVP010000002.1, on the reverse strand, counting down.
CAGTTTTGCCATATCTACCGCTTTTGCTGCTTCAATTGGATCGCGATCGCGCATTGCTTGAGCAACTGCAAGCCGAGTATTCAAATCTGTTAGCAGATGCCCCAACGAGTCATGAATATCACGGGCAATCCGCGTTCGTTCTAGTGTTGCAGCTAACGTCTCGACCTGTTGTGCTAACAGTTCTGCTCGATGGCGGCTTTTGCGTTCTGTCATCACTACTAAACTGAGATAAACCACAAAAGCAAGAATCGCGAAATAAGTAACCGCATATTGCAACATCCAACGAACAATCTGAAGCGAATTCGTTTGAGGCAATTGCAGCACTGTCCAGAAATACACAGCAAAATTCAGCAACGTTACTGTGATAATTGTTCTAATTAAACTTTTACGCTCTAGCAGAAAACAGCTTTTTGCAATGTAAAAATACAAGAACAAATCCCATTCCAGGCTCATCAATCGAATCGCCAACACCAACAGAAATCCGAATGCAAGATAGATTTGCTGTTGCCATCCCGATCGATGAGTTGGAAAGCTCCAACTCAGAACCAGAAACCCGCTCAGACAACCCATGATTTGCCAAAATTCAGCGATCGAGCCTTTCGATAAGGTGTCAAATCCATAGACCGAAAAGAAAGCAACAACTAAGAGCCACTCGATCGCTCGTAACGTTTTGCGAAAGGTGGAAGAGAAATTTAACACCAAATAGCTGTCTTGAGACACAGAATTGATAGAGGTTTTTTTACAATACGCGATCGCGGTACACAAAAAAATATGATCAGTGTCATCGATCGGATTACTCAAATGATGACACTGATCACTCGTTTTTAGCAGGTTGCTTGTTTACACTGCCTCTCGAAGTCTTTCCTCAAGAGGTTAAGATGCTGCGAGCCTGGTTATTAACGCTTGACGTTTTGATCCGAATTGGATTGATAAAGCTGCCTCCAGACCCCCCAGAACAAGCTTCTGATTACGATAACAATTAGCTAAAACCAACCTGAACTTGGTTCTCAATCAGTTGAACTGCAAACGTGCGAATCGTAACAGTCGAATCGTCGAAACATTCACCTGTTTTGAGATTGAAGTTCTGCTTGTAAATTGGAGATGCTACTTTCGGGATTCCATTGCGATCGCCCACAATTCCACGAGAAAGCACGAATGCTTTGCTGAATGGATCATAGTTGTCGATCGCATAAAGTTGATCTTGTCCGACTCGGAAAATCGCGACTTGTTGATCATTGACTAAAGCACAAACTCCGGTATTCGGCAGAATGTCTTCTAGGGTGCAAACAGTAATCCAAGTGGTTGCAATAGACTGGGAAAATTGCATAGTTAAATCCGGTGAAGGGTCAGAAAGTGAACTTACGATCGGGTTAATGAAAACAATTGCCGTTCATGTTCATAAATTGGGCGATGTTGTCCTCGTTCTTCGACTTGAACAATGTTCGGATCTGGATCATCTGAGTTGATGAAATGTCGGAAACGCCGGATTTTTGCCGGATCTTCGATCGTCGTTTTCCACTCGCAAGCATAGGTATTCACTTGATGTGCCATTTCTGCCTCAAGCTCTGCACAAATGCCCAACGAATCATCAATAATGACTTGCTTCAGATAGTCCATTCCACCTTCGAGCTTATTAAACCAAGTTGCAGTTCGTTCTAAGCGGTTTGCAGTGCGAATGTAGAACATTAAGAAACGATCGATATATCGAATCAATGTTTCCTTGTCCAAGTCTGCTGCAAGTAACTGTGCGTGTTGCGGCTTCATTCCACCATTGCCACAAACATACAGGTTCCAGCCTTTCTCAGTTGCAATGATACCGAAGTCTTTGCTTTGAGCTTCTGCACATTCGCGAGTACAACCCGACACCGCAGATTTGATTTTGTGCGGAGCGCGTAAGCCTCGATAGCGTAGTTCAACCTCGATCGCTAAACTGGTCGAATCTTGCACTCCAAATCGACACCAAGTGCTACCCACACAAGATTTCACAGTTCTAAGTGCTTTTCCGTAAGCATGACCCGATTCAAATCCAGCATCAATCAACTGTTTCCAAATTAGCGGTAACTGTTCAACTCTTGCACCAAATAGATCAACTCGCTGCCCGCCTGTAATCTTGGTGTACAGTCCAAATTCTTTCGCAACTTGACCTAATGCAATCAATTGATCGGGTGTGAGTTCTCCACCCGGAACACGCGGAACGACAGAGTAAGTTCCATCTCGCTGAATGTTAGCAAGGAAAGCATCATTCGTGTCTTGTAAGCCTGCGTGAGTTGGTTCGAGAATGTAATCATTCCACGCGGATGCCAGAATTGACCCGATCGCAGGTTTGCAAATTTCGCAGCCTTGACCTGTTCCATGTTGCTGAAGGAGTTGATCAAATGTTTGGATTTTCTGCGATCGCACTAAATGATAGAGTTCCTGCCGCGAATAAGCAAAATGCTCACACAAATGATTCTTAACTTCGATTCCTGCTTTCTTCAGTTCCGATTTTAGTAGGTCAGTGACTAACGGAACACATCCGCCGCAGCCTGTTCCAGCTTTAGTACATTGTTTCAAGCTACCAATATCAGTCAAGCCCTGATTCCGAATTGCATCACAAATGTCTGCTTTGGTCACATTGTTACAGGAGCAGATTTGAGCCGTATCGGGAAAGCTATCAACGCCCATCAACGCTGAGGAACTACCATTGCGCGGCGGAATGATCAAATCTTCAGGATGTGGCGGTAAAGTGATTTGATTCTGCACCAACTGAAGTAAGTTGCCATAAGCAGAAGCATCACCGACTAGAATTCCGCCTAGTAGTGTTTTTCCAGATTGATCGATAACCAGCTTTTTGTAAGTTCCTTGAATGGAATCTACGATCGCGATTTCTTTCGCTCCTGGTGTCTTCGCAAACGCATCTCCAAAACTCGCAACATCGACCCCCAACAATTTGAGCTTAGTAGACATATCCGCGCCTGTGAACTGATTCTGTCCACCACACAGATGATCCGCTGCCACAGTTGCCATCGTGTAACCCGGAGCGACTAAACCATAAATGCGATTCTGATAAAGGGCACATTCCCCGATCGCATAAATATCGGCATCCGAAGTTTGACAGTTCTCATCAATGACAATTCCACCCCGCTCCCCAACCGTCAAACCGCACGATCGAGCCATTTCATCTCTCGGGCGAATCCCCGCCGAAAACACGATCATGTCCGTTTGCACTTCCGTTCCATCCGCAAACAGCATTTTGTGAACGCGCCCATCTTCGCTCACAATTTCCGTCGTCGATTTGTTCGTGTGAACCGAAACCCCGATCGCTTCGATTTTCTGTTTCAGCAGCGCTCCACCCGCATCATCTACCTGAACAGGCATTAATCGCGGCATAAACTCCACAACGTGCGTCTCCAGCCCCAAATTCTTCAACGCATTCGCGCATTCCAATCCGAGCAGACCGCCCCCAACAACCACGCCAACTCGACATGATTGGGCGTAGGCTTCGATCGCTTCGAGATCGTCGATCGTGCGATACACAAATGTCCCTTGCGTCTCCCTGCCTTGAATCGGCGGCACAAATGGAAACGATCCGGTGGCAAGAACGAGCTTGTCATAACGAAGAGTGACACCTTGAGCAGAAGTAACGGTTTTGTCAGTGCGATCGATCTCGACTGCCTTATCCCCAACATAGACCCGAACATTATGCTTTGCATAAAAATCTGGCTCAACTAGGGACAAATCTTCTGCTGTTTTCCCCGCAAAAAATCCGCTGAGATTTACTCGATCGTAAGCCATCCGCGATTCTTCACAGAACGTGATCAAATTCCATTCCTCTGATCCGTTCTCGATCATCCGCTCCAGGAATTTGTGACCGACCATGCCATTCCCGATCACAACTAAATTTTGTTTCGTCATACAAGCTAGTCTGCCGCTGCGTTGCCAGTTTCAGCCTAGGAGATCCCATAATTCATTTTGTAACTTTGCTTACAGAATTTTTCACATTATGAGCGACTTGCATGATCACAATGCGATTTTCGGATTGTATAGCCGTACCTACTTTAGTTAGGACACTTCTAGAAAGCCCCCCAGCCCCCAAGTTTGGGGAAGCAAGCGTCTTAAAGGGTGTTTGATAAGTAATCGTTCATCGCATTCACCCGCCCGGAAATGAATCTCCGGGCTAATCAGGGGAAGCCCACTCAACTGGGCTAAGAACTTCGTATGACTCTCTTAGCCCGCTTCAGCGGGGTTTCTTCCATTAGCCCGGAGATTCATTTCTGGGCGGACTGGCAACGCAGCAAAGCCGCTTTTTATACTTCTCAAACACCCTCTTAAGCCCCCAGAATTAGAGGTTTGGGGGCGACTCCGAGGATGTCCTCATCTAAACTTCTACTGCTATGAATTCGCCACAGGAACTTCCCAACAAAAATCGATCGCTCCGAAGAACGATCGATCCTTTCATTCAATCATTAGAACTATTCGCGGGTTGCTGGCGCTTTCTGTTGAGCCGCTTGTTGCGCTCCCGGTTTTGCCAGTGCAGTCCGCTCCAAGAAATTCAGCGCTCGTGCATACTGCGGATCTTGGGGCGTTCCAATCAGCCTCGGATTGGTTGCCAAGAATTTCTGTTGAGCATCCGAGAGATCCACTTTCACGTCCGGTGTGACTCCCTTTTGGCTAATATCAGTTCCATTCGGAGTGTAGTAATGTGCGATCGTCACTGCCAATCCCGATCCATCCGAAAGCGAATGAACCGATTGCACCAGCGCTTTACCAAACGTCTGACTTCCCACAATCGTGGCGCGTTTGTTATCTTTCAGCGCTCCTGCCAAAATTTCACTCGAACTTGCCGATCGACCATCGACGATCACTGCCACGGGTAATTTCGTCAGTTGTCGTCCACGTGCATAAGCGGTATCCCCGATTCCTTGACGATTCACCGTTTTGACGATCGCGCCTTGGTTTAACCACATCCGGCTAATATCGATACTCGCTTGCAGCAATCCACCCGGATTTCCACGCAGATCGAGCACGAACGCATCAACTTTCTGATCGTTCAGGTTGCGGATCGCCCGCTCCATCTGTTCAGACGCATGACTGCTAAATTCCGACAGACGAATGTATCCGATTTTGTTCTTGCCTTCCTGTTTGACGCTGGCACGAACCGCTTGCAGTTCAATCCGCGCACGAGTCAAAGGCAGATCAAAATTCGCTGCACCTTCTCGTCCGATTTGTAAGGTAACTTTTGTTCCCGCTTCTCCACGAATCAGGTTCGAGGCATCTTCAACGCTCATGCCCTTCGTAGATTTGCCGTTAATCGCAAGAACGCGATCGCCTGTTTTGATCCCTGCCCGAATCGCTGGAGAATTCTCTAGCGGCTCAACCACGGTTAACACTTTCGTTTTTTCGTTTTGTTCGAGACGGATACCAACCCCAGAAAGCTCTCCGGAGGTTTGATTCGTCAGGGCTTCAAACTGTTTCGGGTCCATGAAGCGGGTGTAAGGATCATCCAGCTTCTTCAGCGCATCTCGGAGAGCCGTATACGCCTGTTGCCGCGAGGAATATTCTCGACCGAGCAGCGATTGTCGAACCGCTTGCCAATCATTTTTATTAAAAGTGCCATCCACATACTCGCGGTTGACAATTTGCCATGCCTCATCGAGAACAGATTTCGGGCTGTCTTGGAGAGCCGCTTTCACCGATCGATCGGCGGTCAGTACGGTTCCGGTAGCGGTCGCCGCAATGACACCACTACAGAGAGCAACTTGGAGCAGCGAAACACGTCGGGTGGGTCGATTCATTGAGTGTAGAGGAAACGAGGAGTGGACAGTTTGTAATCAAAAATCACACCTGCAAACAGGGTGACACAGATGAATTTAAATTTGACGGAAGATAAAATAATCAATGGGGTGGGGATAAGGAAAATTACTAGAACCCCAGGAACTAGCTACAAGGTACACAGTACTATTCCGGATAGCGTGACAGTTCTAGGACAGTTAATCAAGTGTCTCTGAGTATAAAACCAGCCATATAGACTACTATGACTTAGTTTCCGTCGGGTGATTGCAACCTTTAAGACAATCTAGCGGAATTTGGGCAAATTGTTCTATGGTTTCGGACTGAGTTTTATTAAGCTTCGTTAAACAAGGGGTTCTCGATCGTGATTTTGAGCGTTAAACGAGCGTGGGCGGGTTGGGTTGCACAGGGAATGATCGCATCGATCGCGCTTGCGGGCGTGATTGGCATTCAAATCGATCGGCTCAAACAACCGTCTATTTCGCTTGAAACTCCGCAACAGGCAGAACAACAGGAACGGCTGCGGCTCAATCTTCTCAGTAAGATGCCGACCTTCGGGTTTGATAATTTGATGGCGAATTGGACGTTTTTGAATTTCATTCAATATTACGGGGATACTCCTGCGCGGGAAGTGACAGGCTTTTCTCTGAGTTCTCAATATTTTGACCTGATCACGCGCCACGATCCCCGCTTTGTGGAAAGCTACTTATTTTTATCGGGAACGGTGTCGCATCAGTTAGGCAAGCCAGAACTTGCGCTGGAATTGATGAAACGCGGAACGGATGCCTTGTCTCCTCAGATTCATCCAAAAGCGTTTTCGGTGTGGCGATGGAAAGCGATGGATCAGATTCTCTTATTGGGAGATTTGCCGGGAGCCGCGAAATCGTTTGATGCAACAGCAAATTGGGCGGCTCAATCCGAGGAATACAAGCAGTTTGCGCCGAGTTTTCAGGAAACCGCAAATTTCTTGAGAACAAATCCTGATATTGGCTGGGTGCGGTTTCAGGCTTGGTCTTTAGTGTATCAAGATGCAGATGCGGCAGGAGATAAACTGACCCGCGATCGAGCAAAACGGGAGTTGCTGAAATTGGGCGCGATCGAGCGACAAAACGAGAACGGCGAGACAGTCTTTATCGCACCTAAAGAATTACAGCAACCAAAACCGCGTAAGTAGGCACTACTTAAGATTACCTAGATGGGTACTGTGGTTCGTTAACCCTGTGAACCACAATTTAAGCAGACGGGAATACTAATCAAAATCTAGTCATCTAGGAGAAATCTACATGCCGACTCAAGAAAAAGTTCGTTTGAGTATGCAAGTTGTGTTTAGCTCAATTATTCTTTGTTTCTGTTTGTTTAAGCTGTCGAATCCAAATGATAGCCAATCGAGTGCTTTGTATTGGGGTGGAGTGACGAGCGTTCTGGCTTGGTGGATGCCTTCACCGGGTGGCAGTTCCTCGCGCAATTCTGCTTCGGTTAGAGCAGATGAAGTCAACGCAGTTCACATCGAAAAGATCGAATCTGTTCCTCAAATGAATGGTGTCGAATCTGTGCCCCAAACGAACGGCTCACATAATTAACTGATCGATTATTCGGTTGGCTTGTGATTCGTAACTGCCTCCGAACAAATTAAAGTGATTCAGAATGTGATACAGGTTGTAGAGCGTTTTTCGTCTCTTGTAACCTGCATCGGTTGGATAACTCTCTTCATAGCCCCGATAAAATTCAGCGGGAAAGCCCCCAAACAATTCGGTCATCGCCAAATCTACTTCTCGATCGCCCCAGTACGTTGCTGGATCGAAGATGACAGGCTCCCCGGATTGCATCACCGCCGCATTTCCTGACCATAGATCTCCGTGAACGATCGACGGTTTCGGTTTGTGATCCGCGAGTAATTCTGGAATTTGCTCCAGTAACTTTGCGCCATTCCGAAACTGTCCCCCGTTCCGCGCTCCCAATTCAAGCTGATACCCGATGCGATACTGAGTAAAAAATTCCGTCCAGTTCGATGTCCAAGAATTGATCTGAGGCGTTGATCCGATCGTATTATTCCGTTCCCATCCGAATGCCGTTGATTTCTGATACTGGTGCATTCGAGCCAGATTCCGTCCCATGTCTGCCCAAGCTTGCGAGCTTCCCCGACCCAAATCAAGCCATTCGAGAACGATATAAGCTGAACTTTCTGAAATTCCAGTACAAATCGGTTTCGGAATTCGGATCGCTTCTGCTTCTCTCATGTGTCGTAAGCCGATCGCTTCCGCTTCAAACATGGCAAGCTGATCGGCTCGATTGAGCTTTACAAAAAATGTGAGAGTGCCATCACTGATTCGATAACCCTGATTGATGCAGCCACCACCAACCGAACGTCGATCGCGACTTTCAAACGATTGATCGATCGCTTGACTAATCTGAGCATCAATCTGAGTCCACATCGGTTATTTTCCTGGCTTCACAATCACGCAACCGTAAGCGCTCGTTGGTAAATAAGTTTGAGCCGCTTTTTGTAAATCAGCACCGGACAGCGATTGAATGTAAGTCGGATAGTTGAAAGCTGGCTCTAAGTCGCCTACCAAAGTTTGATAATAGCCGTACAAACCAGAACGATCGCTTGGAGTTTCATTGCCAAACGTGAAATGATTTGCGACTTGGGTGCGAACGCGATCGAGTTCTGACTGATTCACGAACTCGGTTTGCAAAGATTTGAGGTGAGATGCGATCGCAGCTTCGACGACATCAATATTTTCAACAGGCAGTTGAGCCGAAACGCAGAAAATTCCTTGATGACGATAGCTCATATTGCTGGCAGATACGCTCGACACCAAGCCCCGTTCTTCTCGCAGATCTTTCACGAGTCGTGCAGTGCGTCCATGTCCAAGAATGCTTGCCAATCCATCCAGCGCATAAGTCTGCTGCAAATCAGACATTCCCGGAACGCGCCACAGCATCATTAATCTCGCCTGAGTCAGACTGGGATCAATATGTTCGTGGCGAATAATTTGGGTAAACGGTTGCTCTGAGGTGGGGGAATTGATTTGTGGCTTAGAAACAGTCGGAGGGATGGGAGAAACGCTTTCCTCGACAATGCGAATCAACTCATCGACGGGGAGATTTCCAACAGCAACGGCGGTCATCGATCGAGGATGATACCATTCGGCATGAAAATCGCGCATTTGTTGAGCGCTCAGATTCTCAATCACCGAAGCAGGACCTAAAACCTGTCTGCGATACGGCAAGGTTTCAAACGCCAGTTCGCTCATGTGCTGATACGTGCGGCGGCGAGGATTGTCATTCGATCGACGAATCTCCTCCAGTACAACAAACCGTTCCCGCTCAAAGCCATCATCAGGAATTCGCGCATTCAACACCACATCCATTTGCAGCGGTGCAAGAGTCGCAAAATCTTTTGGAGCAGTCGTGATGTAATAGTGCGTGTAATCCTGACTGGTTGCGGCATTCGTCACCGCGCCACACTGTTCAATCTGTTTTTCAAATTCGCCGCTCTGGAGTCGATCGGTTCCCTTAAACACCATGTGTTCGAGAAAATGAGCCATGCCATTGATTGCATCCGATTCGACGGCTGATCCGACATTCAGCCACACGTTTAAATTCACAGCATCGACGGGAATCTGTTCAGCGATGATCGTTAAGCCATTGGCAAGACGACGGATCGTAGGCGCGTTCAGTTTTGGCGATCGAATTAGCGTTGAAGTCATGGCATCTCGTGGCGTTCTTTACCTATCTTAGTGTTGGAAAAGTCATAATTCACACTTAAAATTTGTTCACTTTCCGCAAAACTCCCCCCTTCCGGTTTATCCGCTCAGTTCCGCAATTCTCTACAATAGAGCTAGAGCGTTAAAAAATGTTAAGTGATGCAGAGCAACTCAACCCGCAAAGTGGTCGTGGTCGGTGCTGGAATCGGTGGTCTGACGGCGGCAGCGCTGCTGGCTCATCGGGGTTATGAAGTTTTAGTTTTGGATCAGGCACTGGTTCCTGGCGGTTGCGCTTCAACATTTAAACGCCAAGGATTTACGTTCGATGTCGGTGCAACTCAGGTCGCAGGCTTGGAACCGGGCGGAATTCATCATCGAATTTTCTCAGAATTAGAAATCGATCTTCCTGATGCTACCGATTGCGATCCCGCTTGTGCTGTCTTCCTTCCGGGTGAAACTGAGCCGATTCGAGTTTGGCGCGACCCGGAAAAATGGAAAGCTGAACGCCAAAAACAATTCCCTGGAAGTGAACCATTCTGGCAGTTGTTAAACAATTTATTCCGCCACAGTTGGGCGTTTCAGTCCCGCGATCCAGTTCTGCCGCCTCGGAATGTTTGGGACTTGTGGCAACTCACGAAAGCGGTTCGACCGGATACGCTGCTGACCTTGCCGCATACCTTTTCAACCGTGGGCGATGCGCTTCGGGGTTACGGATTAGGTCACGATCGACGTTTGAAAACTTTCCTCGATCTACAACTCAAACTCTATTCCCAAGTTGATACCGATGAAACGGCGCTCTTATATGCCGCGACTGCGTTGAGTGTGTCTCAGGCTCCCCAAGGATTGTTCCATCTTCAGGGCAGTATGCAGGTTTTGAGCGATCGATTAGTCGAATCTCTCAAACGCGACAATGGCAAACTCTTGATGCGGCACACGGTCGAGCAAATTCACACCGAATCCGGTCAAACGAAAGGAGTCACGATTCGCAGTCAGAAAACAGGCGAATCTTGGTTTGAACCTGCCGATCACGTGGTCGCGAATGTCACGGTGCAAAACTTAGTCGAACTGCTTGGAGAAACTGCCCCGAAAGGGTATCGTCATCGAGTCGATAAATTGCCGCCTTCATCTGGCGCATTTGTCATTTATCTGGGAGTCGATCGATCTGCGATTCCCGAAGATTGCCCACCGCATCTGCAATTTCTCTACGATTATGAAGGACCGATCGGGGAAAATAATTCGCTCTTTGTTTCGGTCAGCTACGAAGGAGACGGACGCGCTCCCACTGGAAAAGCGACGATTATTGCTTCATCGTTTACCGATACCGGAGCTTGGAAAAATACCGAAGATTATGAGGGCATGAAACAGCGATATGCCGAAGAAGCGATCGACAAATTAGGACGCTATTTCACGCTGAATCCGGATACGATCGTCTATCAAGAATCTGCAACTCCGAGAACGTTCCAACGATTCACCGCACGAGCAGACGGAATCGTGGGCGGAATTGGTCAGAGAATTCCAACCTTTGGACCGTTTGGATTTGCAAATCGAACTCCCGTTCAAAATCTTTGGCTCGTTGGAGACTCGACGCATCCGGGAGAAGGAACCGCAGGAGTCAGCTATTCTGCTTTGACTGTAGTGCGACAAATTGAGGCGTTATCGTCTTAAGCCTTGTTGCCAGAGTGGAATCAAAGTTTGAGCTTGATCGTGGGCGGGTGTACCAAGAGGGATTCTTTGAGCGATCGCAATGGCTCCACCAGGATCAGCACTCGCTTGTGACATTGCCGTTTGTAAAAGTTGCTGGCTCCACTCATTAATTAGAGATTGAGCTTCCGGGCGCATCGGACTCGCGATCGAGACTCCATCTGCTTTGCGAATCGCTTCGGCGACTGAATCAACCGTACCGCCACCTGCGATCGATCTCGCATCCTGTAAAATTTGTTCAGCCGAAGCGTTCTCTTGATTCTGAACGGTTGGATCAACAGAAGGAGAGGGAGAAGGTTGGCTGAGTGCGCGTTCTCGATCGCGGATCGATTGAAGCTGACTCGCGTACTGTCTTCGTTTATCTGCGGCTTCTCCACCCAAAGCGCGTCGCGACGAAATCCGGCTGAGAATATCGATCGCCTGTTGTAACGAATTTGCATCCCCTCGATTACCAATTTGAGTCGCTTGGTCGATCAGCGGTCGATCTTCTTGGTTTTGAATATCGCTGGTAATCCGATCGATAATCTCTTGTGCTTCTTTCGATTTCGGATTAGAACTAGAAACTTGAGAAGCAGCCTCGATCGCGGCTTGGAGATCTTCTGGTCGATTCGATTGAGACAATTGACGAGCGCGATCGAGTTGTGCCATTTCGCCTTTCTCGGCTCTCCATCGGGCGATCAGTTGTTGAGCTTTGTTGTGAGATGGGCGATCTGCGCCGATTTTTTGAGCTTCAGCGATCGCGGCATCGTAATCTTCGGGTGCTCCATTCCAGACGCGACCCATTGCATTCGCTAAGATTTCAAAATCTTCGACTTCTTTTTGCAGATTCGCAGCGGCAGGAATTTGTTTAATCACATCGAGTGCCGTGGTCAGATCTCGTCGATCGAGGGCTGCTTCTGCCAGATCCAACATTTTCTTACCCGTATCCGCAAGAACTTCTTGCGCTCTCTGGTAAACGTAACTTTGATTATTGATGCTAGAAAGAAGTTTGATTGCTTCTGAGAAGTTCTGAAGTCTACCCGATTCGATCAGATTTTTCGCCTTCGCAATCTTGGTAATATCTTCGCGAGTGACGGTGATTTTATTACTCAGTTCTTGGTACTTCGTGGTTTGCCAGAATCGATTATCAATTGATAATAATCGCCCTGCTTCGGTCAATGCCGATCGCCAATCCTCTTTTCTCAGTGCGTCTTCTGCTTTGCGATACAGCGACTCTGCCGACGACCAGATACTTCTCCAACGCTTAATCTTGCCTTCCACTTGCGTGTGAGCCGTTCCGACTTTTGGAACCTTGTTTGCGGTGTCGATCGCTTCATCCAACTTCCCGTTTTGAAACGCTTCTTCGCCTAAATCGAGAATTTCCTGTGCCCAGAGTTCGATCAATCGTTTGGTTTCGTTGTAAAGCGGATGATCGGGTGGCAGGGTTTTGACAAGCTCGATTGCTTCGAGTAAATCCTTCGTAGTGCGCTTTCCGGCGGCAATCTCAGCGCAATGAATTCTTAGAGAAGCCGAGGCAAGGGGCCAAAAGATTGATGGACAATTTGGAACGGCAGGCAGTTTGAACAGAAATGCTAGAGATAGAGCGGTTGCGCTTCCGGTGACTGCAAGTGACAGCGCAATCAACGCCCGCCAATCGCTAAAGAGCCATTTTCTCGCTTTGTGAAATCGATCGAGTGCGATCGCCATTCGACCCGGTGTTGCTTCAGGTTGAGGACGTTCTCTCACCGCTTGAGCAGAAGGTTTTGGGATCGGCGGACGATCACTCGGTCTGCTAGGCGGTTTACGGTTCCGACGATTAGGAATGCCGCGATCTCTGGTCATAGGTGAATTTGAAACTGCAAAGAGAGCGATCGACGATTTCAAGGGATCGCGCTAGAAGCCATCCTACTCCCCATTGAGGAAAAAAATAACCCCAACTTGAGCAAGTTAATCATCTTTTCAAGAAATTATGAACCGATTCGGAACGGCAAAACCTTGAATCAGGCAGAATTGCGATTCCCAATGCCGATATGATCAGATTCGCAGATTTATCACAGGTGAGAACTCATGGGCGAATTAGAGGGAAAAGTCGCGATCGTAACGGGAGCATCGCGCGGAATTGGACGGGCGACCGCGTTAGCGTTGGCGAGTGAAGGCGCGAGCGTGGTTGTGAATTATGCGAGTTCCAGTGGTGCGGCGGATGAAGTGGTGGCGATGATTACTGGAAATGGGGGAACTGCGATCGCGCTTCAAGCGGATGTTTCTAAAGTGGATCAAGTCGATGCGCTAGTCGATGGCACGATGCAGAAGTACAGCAGAGTCGATGTTTTAGTCAACAATGCTGGAATCACACGCGATACGTTGCTCTTGAGAATGAAGCCTGAAGAATGGCAAGCCGTGATCGATTTGAACCTTACCGGAGTCTTTCTTTGTACCAGGGCTGTGAGCAAAATTATGCTGAAGCAGCGGAGCGGTCGGATTGTGAATATTACTTCGGTCGCGGGACAGATGGGCAATCCAGGGCAAGCCAACTATAGTGCAGCAAAAGCAGGCGTGATCGGATTTACGAAAACGGTTGCGAAAGAATTGGCAAGTCGCGGCATTACGGTGAATGCGGTTGCACCTGGATTTATTGAAACCGATATGACGAATGATTTGAAAGCCGATGAGATTTTGAAATTTATCCCGCTGAATCGGTATGGTAAACCTGAAGAAGTGGCAGAAATGATTCGATTCTTGGCGGCTTCTCCTGCGGCGGGATATATCACCGGACAAGTGATGAATGTGGATGGTGGTATGGTGATGGCGTAGAGGTATGGGGTGGGTCAGATGATGCCCGATGAGAACCCGATCGATCTTCAAGAATCTGAATCCTCGCTGAAATTATTTCCGCGATCGCCTGTTCAACTTGCGGTTTGGCAAGACATTTTTCTGGTGCATCATCGCCAACCCGCCTGGGAAATGCCTGAGAATCATCTGGTTCAACATATTCTCAGTATTAATATCGGAGCCGACCGCAAAATTGAACGGGTGATCGATGGACAATTTCAGCAAGAACAGTTTCTTAGTGGCAATGTCGCAATCTATCCTGCTGAGGTGAACTACTCGTTACGCTGGGAAAAAGAATCTGAGTTTCTGCTGTTGGGCATTGCTCCAAATTGGTTGAGTCAAATTGCGATCGAGCTTTCCGTTCCTGAAACCGTTGAGTTGATGCCGTTACTGTCCATTCACGATCCGTTGATTCAAAATTTGGCTTTGACTTTAAAAGCTGAATTGGATTCTCCGCAGATGGGTGGAAAGCTGTTGGTTGAATCGATCGGGCAAACTTTAGCGATTCATTTACTGCGGAACTATTCGAGCCATCGAACTCAAGAGCTTCCGACTTATCACGGTCTACCAAAGTATAAGTTGCAGCAAGCGATCGACTATATTCATGACTTTCTCGATCGAGAGTTGAGCTTGGCGGATTTAGGGGCGGTTGTGCAGATGAGTCCGTTCCACTTTGCTCATTTGTTTAAAGAATCGACTGGACTTGCCCCGCACCAATTTGTGATTCGATGCCGAGTAGAACGGGCGAAAGAGCTATTGCTTCAGAGTTCTCTTAGCATTGCGGACATTGCGGCTGAAGTAGGATTTGCTAATCAAAGTCATTTAACGCGGCACTTTAAGCGGATTGTGGGGCTGACTCCGCGTGAAGCTTTGCAGAAAGCAAATGTCGATCGCAAGAACGTACAAAACCCCGCAAAAACGTAGCATCTTTTTGAGTGTCATTGGATTAATTTGCTAATAGACTTCACCCAGCAAATTTCTAATGAAAGCTATCCAAGTCCAGCAATTCGGTACACCGGATGTCCTCAAGCTCGTTGAACTTTCTGATCCGACTCCTGCACCTGGACAAGTTGTGATTCGGGTTCATGCAGCGGGAGTCAGTCCGCTTGATACGTATGTTCGAGAGCAAAGTCACGGTGCGCCAACGCCTTCATTGCCCTACATTCCAGGATTTGAAGCGGCAGGAACGATCGCATCAGTTGGCGAAGATGTGACTCGATTTAAAGTGGGCGATCGCGTTTATACCAATGTGTTTATGGGCGCGTATGCGGAATTGCTCGTGCAAGATGCGATCGCGGTTTATCCATTGCCCGATCGCGTTTCTTTTGCTCAAGGAACCGCAGCAGTGAATTCTTATCCAACGGCATACTACGCTTTGTTTAATTTGGCGAAAGCAACTCCTGATTCAACTGTATTTGTACATGGAGCGAGTGGAGCCGTGGGACTAGCAGCGGTTCAGATTGCTCATGCAGCCGGAATGAAAGTAGTCGGTAGTGCAGGCAGTACTCAGGGAATGCAGTTAGTTGAGCAAGAAGGTGCAATGCTGGCAGTGAATCATCGAGAGCCAGACTATTTGCAGAAGGCACTTGAATTCACTAACGGCAAAGGATTCGATGTGATTCTAGAAATGAATGCGACTCAGAAACTTGCAGACGATGTTGGGCTGGTTGCGCCGTTTGGTCGAATTATTGTGATTGGTGGAACAGATGGAGCCGTCACATTCGATCCAACCCCGATTTTGTGGAAAGGTGCAAGCATTATTGGACTGTATATCGGGTTGGCATCTCCACAAGAACAAACGGAGATTCATGCGGCGATTTATGCAGGATTGGAGAACGGATCGCTACGTCCGCAAGTTGCAGAAGAATTCTCGATCGACCAATCTTCTCTTGCTCACGAAACGGTGAGAACGGCTCGAAGTGCTGGAAAAGTTGCCCTCGTATTTTAGGTGGCTATGATGCTGAACTATACATTGGACTATCTTTTCTCTTACCATTTGCGGCTGAATCCACCCGAAATAATTGGTTCTGTTCCTGATGGAATGCGGGCGAATGCTTATGTCGCGGAGGGAACCTTGAATGGCGAAAAAGTGAACGGAATTCTTAGGGCAGGCGGCGGAGATTGGATTGATATTCGTCCGGATGGAGTCGCGATCACTGATGTGCGAGGCACGATCGAAACCAACGATGGTGCATTAATCTATCTCGCTTACACAGGCGTGATGGATTTGGGCGAAGAAGGTTATTCCCAAGCGACTCAAGGACAGTTTCCAAAAACCGCTAAAATTCACACGACTCCGCGCTTGCAAACGGCTCATCCGAATTATCGATGGCTGAATCGCTTGCAATGTGTTGGAATTGCAGAAATTAGCTTTGAAACATTTGAGGCTGATTTTGATGTGTATGCACTGCGCTAATCGGGAGAAATCACAATGAAGATCGGAGTCATTGGAGCAGGCGGAATTGGAGGCACGATCGGGACTCATTGGGCAAAAGCAGGTCACGAAGTATTTTTTAGTTCTCGTAATCCAGAGAAGCTTTCGGAGTTGATCACCGGAGAGAACACTCACGCGGGAACGGTCGCAGAAGCAGCAAAGTTTGGAGATGTAATTTTGCTGGCGTGTTACTACTGGACGATCGATGATGCACTTTCTGCTGCTGGTTCACTGGATGGCAAAATTCTCATTGACGCGACGAACCCATATCTGCGCGAAGAGGGCAAGCTTCATCGCGTCCCGGATGCGAGTTCAGGACTAGAAATTGCTGCAAAACTTCCCAACACCAAAGTTGTGAAAGCTTACAACACACTCCCGACTGCGACTTTTGCAAATGAGGCACATCGGTCTGATCCTTATGCGGTGTTCTATTGTGGTGATGATTCGGAAGCAAAAGCGATCGTGGCTCAATTAATCACAGATAGTGGATTCGCACCTATCGATACAGGCAATCTTACTCAGGTGACGCATCAAGAACCGGGTGGCGTTTTATATAACCATCCGATGTCCGCAACCAAAGCTCAAAGTTTGTTACCTTCTCTACGGTGAAAGACGATGAAATTACGAGATAGAGTTCAGGAATTATTGGCATTTCAGCAAACGAATCCGACGGTGCAAGAGATTTACGATCGCTTCTACGATGAGAACGTGATCGTGCAAGAGAACTTACAGCCGCCGCGTCGGGGAAGATCTTTGAGTATCGATCGACAAAATCAAATGAATGCCAATGTGAAAGAAGTGCATGAAGTGAAAATTGGCGCGGTGTTAGTGGATGGTGATCGATCTGTGATCGAAACGCATTTAGACATCACAACAATGGATGGTTATCGCATCCGAATCGAAGAATTAGGCGTGCAAACGTGGAAAGATGGGCGAATCGTTCATGAACGCTATTTTTACGATCCGGTAAATGTCAAAGGGAAAGCGGAGGAGATTAATCAGCTTCACTAGAATCATTTCGGCTTAACGACTAACACCGAGCAAGGGGCATCTTCCACAATTTGACTACTGACCGAGCCAAGTAAGATCCGCTTCATTCCGGTTAATCCTCGGCTCCCTAATACGATGAGATCAGCGTTGTGGATCTTTGCAAGTCGTACAATTTCTTCGGCTGGATCGCCTGTGACAATTTCGACTTCGCTACTGCAACCTAATCGTTGTTGATAAAGATGCAATTGTTCTTCGATTTGCGTGTAGGGGAAATGTTCGAGATCGGTAGTGGGTCGATCGACAACAACTTCAACTTCGGATTGATTCGCCGGAACGACGTGAGAAAGAACGACCTTCGATCGCGCTTCAAGCTGCAATTCTTTCAAGGTTTGTAGGACTTGATCAGATAGCTCTGATTTTGCGATCGGAGTATTTGCCGTCACATCCAGCGCAACAAGAACTGTTTTCAGCATTGGACATCTCCTTGAAAGCGCACATCGAATACTTTGACTCTAACGTAGTCTTTCTGAGGTTCCAATTCCCTTAAGCTTCTTTCCGCCTTTCGGTTGCCGCAGTTCGTCCCAATTCCTTCTAGAATTTATAAACTGAATATTTCTGCCGATCCATGTCGAACGACGAACAAATTAGCCTATTTGATCTGCCTTCAGCGGAACCTCCAACTCAGAGCGGCTTTGACCCAGAGTTGATTCCAACGAGTGCGAAAATTCCAATTCCATCCGGCACCTATCAGACGATGGAACAGATGGGCGAACATTGTAATCGCTGCCATCGCTGTGATTTAGGAGCATCGCGGACTCATGCGGTGATCGGACGCGGCAATTTGAATGCACCGATTATGATTGTCGGTGAAGGTCCGGGACAGACTGAGGATGAGACGGGAATGCCGTTTGTGGGTCGATCGGGGCAATTGCTCGATCGGATTTTGGCATCAGTTCATCTCACGACTGACGAACATGTTTTCATCTGTAACGTGGTGAAATGCCGTCCACCTGAAAACCGTACTCCGACGACCGACGAGGCGGAAGCGTGTAAAGGCTATCTTGCTGAACAAATTCGCATGGTGAACCCGAAGATCATTCTCTTAACTGGGGCGACTGCGATGAAAGCGTTAGTTGGGATTAAGCAAGGAATTACGAAAGTTCGGGGGCAGTGGATTGAAAAAGACGATCGCTGTTATATGCCGATTTTCCACCCTGCTTATCTGTTGAGAAATCAATCGAAGGATAAGGGCAGTCCGAAATGGCTGATGTGGCAGGACATTCAAGCGGTTCGATCGAAGTTAGACGAGATTCAATCTAGCTAACGTTCTCAGGCAGTCTCACGGTCACGTTAAATTGACCAGATAGAAACCGCACACTTTCGATAAACACTTCTGCCTGACCCGTTTGCTGAATCACGGGGAGGGCAGTTCCCACTAGGGCGAGAAAATAAGCTTTAATCCGTTGAGGTTTGCGACGATAAGCAACCTTCATTTCGTTCTGCAAATCTTCGAGGTAGACACAGGCGACTTCTGCTCGATCGCTGGGCAACTTTTCAATAATTGGCTGAATACGATCGAGCGCTTCAATAATCAATCCAATGTCATCGATTGGAGCCGCAACTTCTGGAGATGGCGTTTTAACGATCGAAGCTTTTCCTTTATCTGTCAAATACGCCCGCACCACTTGAAATTCGCGGGTTGCATTGTCATAAACTTTCGCAACTTTGAGATAGCCATCTTCGGACAAGGTATCGAGATAGTAGCGAATCATCTGCATCGAAGAACCGATCGCGCTGGCAATACCCTCTCCGGTAGTATTTCCGGCATCAATGATCTCTAAAATTCGCTGTTGTTTTTCGTTCAATAACATGAAGAATCGCTCTATCCCTGGCAGGATGTTTACTTTAACAAATTCGCCCAATCTTTAGCTAGTGCCAGAAAGCATTCTGAGCGATACTGCTACAATCTGTTAAAATTTGTAATAATTTCATAATACTATCAAGAGATTTCTCTCATGGATTTATCCCAAATGGAACCTGCATTCGCGCTAAATATTTCGATTTGCGCGACGATTATTGGACTGACCGGATTTGCGATCTATACGGCGTTTGGTCCTCCTTCCGCCAATTTGGAAGATCCATTTGAAGATCATGAAGATTAAAAATCAGGGGGTGTCAGACGATGCCCTCTTTTTTATAGGTTTTGGCTGTATGTACAATAGCTAGAAAACTCGTAAATAGTGAATGGCTAGTTATGCAGATCACGATCGAGCTTCCTCAAGACTTGCAAACTCATCTTGCCGAACAAGCTCAGCAACTCAATTTGTCGATCGAAACTTTAATTCTTCAATCTCTTCAAGAACGGTTCCAGTCTCCAGACCCGGACGAGACTCCAACCGAAGTTGTCATTGAGGGAATTCATCAGGGCTTACACGAAGCGTTCACTGGACAAACCATTCCACTCTCGCAAATGTGGGATGGAATTGATGCCGAGTGATTTACCTCCGGTTCAGATCGAACTTGCTCCCCGCTTCAAACGAGACTTGCGCGATCTGGCAAAATCGTATCGTCACGTTCGATCTGATCTTCAACCCCTGATTGATCAGCTTCAGGCAGGCGAGCTTCCCGGCGATCGTATCTCTGGAGTCAGATACACGGTTTTCAAAGTTCGTCTCAAGAATCGTGATGTCCAGAAAGGAAAGAGCGGCGGCTACCGAGTCATTTACTATCTCAAAGCAGGCGACTTGATCATTTTGGTTACGATTTACTCCAAGTCGAACCTTACAGATGTCGGGGTTGAAGTGATTGAAGACGCGATCGCGAAATACGAGGAAGAACTTGATTCGGATTCTTCAGATTTGCAATCGCTCTAACTCTGTTGCGATGTCTTCTTTTTGATTCGATACGATCGTATTTGCCAAGGTTCGATTTTGTCAGGAATATTGAGCGGTCTTTCTAACAAATCAACCGCTTCAATAATCTCGAAGTCGCCTTTTAAGTTCAGTTCTGCGGGTTCACCGTGGCATTCGTAACAGCGCAGAATGTACTCGTCGGGATTGTCTTCAGATTGCTTTAGGCTCGTGAGAATGAGGTTGTCTGAGCCGAGATCGAGAAAGGAATGAACGGGCGGGAGAGTGCCGTTTTCGGGGATTTTATCAAGTACGATCGCGTGAAGCGGATTGCAAAATTCTTCAGCTTTCCGAACTGTCTGAGCTTCTTTCCAGTTGCCCGCATGAGGATAAATCGCATAACTAAATGTATGTTGTCCCAAGTCGGCTTCTGGATCAGGAAACTCGGAACCGCGCAGTAATGTGAGCCGAATTTGATTGGCTGTGATGTCGGTTCCGTGCTTGTAATCACTCAAAATACTAATGCCATAATTGTTACCGCAGAAATCTACCCAGCCAAGAAAGGGGACTTCCCACTTTGCTTGATCTGCAACAGAGAGCGGTTTTGTAGTTCTAGAAATTGCACCAGCAGAAATACCACAAGTAAAAGAATCCGCTTCTAAATTTAACGGAAATGCAGCCTTGATTAGCGTGTGTCTTTCTTGCCAATCAGCACAAGTGAAGATTTTAAGAATCGCAGAATCTTTCTCTAAAGAATAGTATTGATAAAACTTGGAGCTTCCGATCTCTTTTTCAATGAAAATGCTCGATCGAAGATTGCTATGTGTAGCAGGTGTAATTCGTATGAGGTTGGCACTTGGTAACGGAAAATCCGCATAGCTAGGATTAATATTCCAAGCATCCCAATATTGACCTTCATCCTTGAAAGCCTGCAAATGATTGCTTTGTCTAGGTAGAATCTCTTCGTCCTTGATTTTGTCAAAAAAGCTAAATATTTCTCCGGTTTCTGAATCAATTTCTACTCTGATTTTCTCATTTTCTAAGACAAGAGATTCTGGAAAATTAGCCTTTTCAAACATAGAGGGTTCGGAGTATAGCCAGAAGCAACGATAGCCAAGAGAAGGGATATCTTGTGCATAGAAGCTAACAAGGTGAACTGTGCGTGGTCCAGTGATTTTAAGTTGGCTTTCTGACTCGATTTCTTTTCCAGTTTCATCACAAGCTTTCCAAGTTCTAGAAACTTGTCCTTCGGTTTCTTCAATGATTACCGTATGAATTTTAGAACGTGACCAAGTTGAAGCATTGAAGACAACTATTGATTTAGCATTTGCATGTGGAGACGGTGGCAGAGCAAGTTGATTTGCGATCGCGCTCATTGCTTGTTGCTGAATTTCGCCACAAATTTGCAGTGCATCTTCCCATTCTCGATTTGCATCCACAAAAACTTGAGTCATAGAAGAACCAGGAAGAATATCATGAAACTGGTTGAAGAGAACCTTCTTTCTAGCAATTTCTATGACTTCTTGAGGATAAGTTTTATTAGTTGTAAGTGCTGCGATCGATGCCCATATTTCTGCTTCACAAGCAGTATTTTCACAGTCGCGATTGAATTTCTTCTGATCGCCATGTGTTGTATAACACCCGCGATGAAACTCTAAATAAAGCTCATCATTCCAAGTTTCTTTTGGAGCTTCTAAGCTTTCTAAATAGTTCAAAGCAGTCGTGAATTCTAACTTTGGAAAAAAGGGCGATCGCTTCCATCTCTCCGCAGTTTCCAACATATCCCGCGTCGGACCTCCGCCATGATCGCCCACGCCAAACAGCCACAGTGCATGAGGTTGTCCGGTTTTCTTCACCCAGTCCCAAGCGAATTTTGCCATTTTGATCGGCTCGATCGATTCCCCGATCGGGGATGACATCAAACTTTTTACCTGACTTCCATCGGGTGCTTGCCAGTTAAACCATTCATACGGAAACTGAGTCGTATCATTCCATCGAAGTTTTTGAGTTACGAAATAATCAATCCCTGCAAGTTTGAGAAATTGCGGAGTTTGCCAATTGAAACCAAAAGTATCAGGAAGCCATGCAACGCGACAGATTTCACCAAACTTTTCTTGACAGTAACGTTGACCATATAAGAGATGACGTACGATCGATTCTGCATTGATCAAGTTCATCTCTGGTTCAACCCACATTCCGCCAACGATTTCCCACTTTCCAGCTTTGACTTGTGCTTGAATTTGAGCAAAAATCTCTGGTCGATTTTGTTCAATCCATTCGTATAATGCGGGTGTCGTGTGGCAGAAAGTAAGTTCTGGATAATCTTTTTGTAGATTTAGAACTGAAACAAATGTGCGTTCTGCGGCTCTCCAAGTCTCTTCAACATCCCAGAGCCAAGCCATATCTAAATGAGCATGACCGAGTAAATAAATTGTGTGTTGTTTGATTTTGGAACTGATTGGGAGAAGGGCAGTTCTTAGGGATTCTAGAGATTGATGAAATTGTGTTCTATTACGAATCTTCCAATCAAATTCAATGCCTGAGATGGATGGAGAGTTTTCGCTTCGTTTCGGTATCGCCCCGGAATAGAATTCGGGGCTATCGGTGCGAAGTCCGTTAGAAACGGACTGAAGAGATTCTTGTAAATTGTCTTCAGTCCCCTTTAGTGGACTTTGTTCTGTTAGCCCCGAATTCCATTCCGGGGCGGGTGAATGTGATGAATGAGTTTCTCCAAATACTCCCTCGGCATTTCCCATCTCAAATGCATTGATATAACTCCGAATCACTTCTAATTCATCTGCGACAAACCCCGGATCAATTTCGTCGTAATCCGATTCATAAATTAAACGCGATCGCATTAATCCCCCAATGTCATGCCCCGGACTAATCAATCGAATTGCAACCGCAACTTTTTCACCAGGAACAACATTAGAACTTAAAACAATTCGACAAGAATGATCAAATAAATCGCCTTCCTGAACTTTCTCACCGTTCACATAAACTTCTGCGAATTCTGCCCACCAAGTTAACGCCAATCTCAGTGTTAATCCCGCCACTGGATACTCATTTAATGACTCAGGAAAAACGAATTCTTGATAGAACCAGCGGACTTTTCGCCCTTTTTCCCACACTAAATACCGCTTCTCGTTCAGTTCAATTTTTGTAAAGGACTGTGACGGAACATCCTCGATCGCGCAATCTTCGCAGACTAACCAATGTTCGATCGTGTCTTGTTGGACTAAGTTGCGTAAACGCTCGATAAATGATGCAGCAAGAACGTCAGTCATACCGATATGATGAGGGTGAGAAATGCGATTCGTCCCCCAGTCTATGACTTCTCGACGCTACCAAAGCCAATTTTTCAAGTTTGTTACCCAACAAACTCAGAAACTCGCTGACAAAAGTGCCACGCTCCTCAGACACGCGAAAGTGACGGCAATCTGGACAACTCAGATTTTGCTGTACCCGATCTATGCAGCGTTTCAGGGCACAAGAGCGATCGGGCAACAAATTGGACGAACGGTTGAAAAAGCAGTCTTGCGATTGCGGATGAGTCGAGAGGAAATTCCGGTCGATTCTGAGTCGAATCTCATTGATGCACCGATTCAGAATGTTTTGACCGCAGTAAAACGAGCCTTGGTCAGCGGCGGAAATTTGCCTGTTTTGAGAGAACGGCATCCATTAGTCGTGATTGGGCGATTTTTGATGCGGCGGGAAGAAACGTCGATCGCATCAAATCCATATCAAATTCAAGCGATCGCTTGTGCGGTTGATACTCGAAAATTCGTTCTCATTCTCGAAGGCAATGTCATTTTCGACATTCTCACACCCGAACAGCAACAACAAATCGAGCATCGAATCCGGTTAGAACTGGCACGATATTGGCAGTGGAAACGCAAGCTGTATCTGAAATCTGCACCGCTCGGATTGCCTGAAGATCGAGAAACATTACTGCCACCGATTCGGGTGTTCAGACAATTGATGGCTTGGGTGCAAGCGAGTCCAGTCGCGATCGCAATTAATCTCTTCCAAGAAGCCGAAATCGTAGAGCAACCTGGAGAACTCGATTGGTTTGTGCCCTCTGTGCCGCTCTCTGCGTGGAATCCTGGCTCTTTAATTCCGAAAGCTCCAAGCCCAAGAAATATCACGTCTTGGTTTGCTCAACTGCCGAATTTGACGGACTTAGAAGCCTTGATTTGGGCAGCGATTCATTACTTTTTTGGAGAACGGACTCGATTCTCTCCGGCACATGAGGCATTATCAGGAACCACTTCGACAACTTTGGGATTTCGGGATCTGTTTCGGGTCTCAGGACGAGAAGCGATGCCTAAGGGCACAGCAAAGCTGTCCGCCACTCCAGAAACTCTGATTTTGGAAGGAACCGCGAGCGGATTTGGCGAAACTCGATCGTTCTCATTCGCGCCTTCGCTAAAACAGAAAATTCGCGAATATTTGAGAAAGCTTTCGGGTGCGATCGTGCATCAAAAGAAAGTCGTTGTGTGGGAAGAAACTTCGATCGTAATTTCTCGAACTGAAGAAATCGTCACTCAAACTCGATCAGATCTCATCAACGCCGAATCGAATCCTACTGAGATCACTTCAACTCAAACCAACACGCTAACCGTAGAAGCTCCAGAGCCTTTCGAGGTAGAAACCGCATTTGATTGGATCGAAACCCCAGTCAACCAAGCTGAATACGTTCTCACCCCGTGGCAGAAATTCCTTCAATGGATTGATTCTGGCTTCTTGTGGATTGAACAGAACGTCATTTTGTTCTGGCAGTGGCTCACTCGTAGGCATTAAAAACGATCCCGCACTCCTGTAAGATGAAGGGACGATTCCCAACCATCTCCCATCGCCTTTGGAGTTATTGACATGATCACGCTCAAAATTGTTGTTTATATCACTGTTGCCTTCTTCGTTGGCTTATTCGTGTTCGGGTTCCTTTCAAACGACCCCGCACGGAACCCCAACCGCCGCGACTTAGAATAATTCGATCTCGCATTCGAGAATGAGAGGGCAGACGACCTGCCCTTTTTTTATAGGAAAACCAGCGGAATCAATTTGGCGATCGCGCTCGTCATCCGTTAAAGTGCCTATGCGGTTCCCTATTGTTAGCTTCGAGACAAATTTATTAAGATATGCCTTATCCGGTTCCCCCTCCTGAACCCCCCGCGATCGTCCAACCCGCTCCAGTTGCAACAAAGGTCGAGCTTGCCAAGCCAACTCCGCCTGAAAAA
The DNA here is from genome assembly GCF_050565645.1 of Leptolyngbya sp. AN10. Lineage (NCBI taxonomy): Bacteria > Bacillati > Cyanobacteriota > Cyanophyceae > Leptolyngbyales > Leptolyngbyaceae > Leptolyngbya > Leptolyngbya sp. AN10. The sequence continues at coordinate 104,947 of NZ_JBNXVP010000002.1, read as the reverse complement.
GTTCCGATGGAGCAGGAAACATCCAATCGCGCCGTAGATTTAGCGGGAACCGAATCGATCGCAGCTTCAGAACCGAATTGGAGCTTTGCAGAAACTCCCGTCGCCCAAACGCCTCCCCCTCCAGCGACGACCCCCTCTAGCCCGCTTCCAATTCCGACTCCCGCTCCAACGCCAACTCCCGCTCCCACACCCGCCCCGACTCCAAACAATATTCCAACTCAGCGGCTTAATGCGGAGGGCGTTCTTGAACTCAAAGCCGATCGACAAGAATTCGACCAGTTTCGCCAAGTTTTCACTGCTGAAGGGAACGTCTCACTCCGGTTTCGAGGTGCGTTACTGACAGGCGATCGCTTACAAGTGAATTTAGTCAATCGACTGGTGGTTGCAGATGGAAATGTCGCACTGACCAGAGGCGAGCAAATTCTGCGGGGAGCGCGATTTCGCTACAACTTGATCCAAGAAGAAGGAACCGTCGAACAAGCCAGCGGCGAGATCTTTATCCCAAGTGCGGGAACTGATTTGAATCCGAATTTGCCCACGAATATTACGGCAGGAGTCGTTCCGGTTGGATCAGTGGGCGATCGCGCTTTGGCAACTCAGACTAATATTTCTCAGGCGGGTGGAGTGCGGATCAGTGTCGGGTCACAGCGGAACCCAAGCGGCATTCCTGGCTTGCCTCAAGATGGAGGAAGCGTCCGGAGATTACGCTTTGAAGCAGCACAAATCGCGTTTTACCCAGAAGGGTTTCAGGCAAATAATATTCGGATTACGAACGATCCATTTTCGCCACCTGAACTAGAACTCAGAGCCGATCGAGCAGAACTGAGAAGAGTCGGACCTTTGCGCGATGAAATTCGCACGACTCGAAATCGATTGGTTTTTGATCAAGGATTTAGCTTACCGTTACCCAGTCGAACGATCGTACTGGATCGAAATCAGCGATCGCCTGCGTTATTCAATTTTGGAATTGATGGAACCGATCGCGGCGGTGTCTTTATCGAGCGTGAGATCAATGTCTTGCCTCAATCGCCCGTTCAATTCACCGTTACACCTCAGTTTTTTGTGCAACGAGCGATCGAAGATCGCAGTAATATTGCCGATCTGTTTGGAGTACGCAGTCAATTATCGGCGCGGCTGACTCCTCGGACACTGATTCGAGGGGATGGCGTATTAACGAGTTTAGATTTTAGTCAGATCGAAAGTTCGCTGCGGGGAAGTTTGCGGGCGCAGCAACTCATTGGAACCCATACCTTGAGTTTGGAAGCGAGTTACCGCGATCGCTTATTCAATAATTCACTCGGTTTCCAAGATGTTCAAAGCAGCGTGGGAGCGGTCTTTTTCTCGCCTGTTGTCCCAATTGGTAACACCGGAATTAATCTGAGTTACCAACTGGGTTATCAATTTGTGAACGCAGAAACCGATCGAGCAGATTTACTGGCTCCTGTTCGATCGAATAATCGGATTAGTCTCAGTCGATTTCAAGCGAGTGCGGCTCTGAGTCGTGCATTTACGCTTTGGCAAGGACAACCGTTACCAGCAACTCCGGATCAAGGGTTGCGCTATTCTCCGATTCCGATTCGTCCGTTTGTGGCGTTGGCAGTGGGTGTAACAGGTGTGGGAACGGCTTACAGCAATGGAGACAATCAAAATAGCATCAGTGGTGCGGTGAGTTTGGTGGGTCAGTTCGGGCGATTTTCTCGTCCGTTTCTAGATTACACCGCGTTCAATGTCACGTATTCTCAGGCGTTTCGATCGGGATTATCGCCGTTTTTATTCGATCGACTAGAAGATACTCGAATTCTCTATGCGGGGATTACTCAACAGATTTACGGTCCGTTCCGCATCGGATTTCAAACCGCTTACAATATCGGTAATGGTCGTGAGATTAGCACTGATTACTTTTTAGAATACAAACGTCGTACTTATGGAATCACTGTGAGATATAACCCAGTGCAAGAATTGGGATCAGTGGGATTTGAGATCAGTGACTTTAATTGGAATCGGGGTAGTACAGAGCCATTCTCTGGTAGCGGCGTGACTCCGGTAGATGGCGGCGTGATTCGATCGCCTCAATAAGATGGAATTTGGCTGAGTTATGAAAAGCATCACGATTATCGTCGAGTTCACATTCGGATCTCTGGAAAAGACGAGTCAATTCTAAAAAGAATGGTTTTAGATAGAGGAAATCAACTGCTTTTTTGCCTTAGAATGGCGAAGTATGACGACAGATCAGGCAAAAAGTTCTTCTAGCGATTCCAACGTGGCTCTGTGGCATGAGACCGCGACTCAAGTAGTGGATTTATTGACCCACTACAGCTTTGATCTGGGCGGGAATCAGGCGCGACAATTAATCGATCGATGGCAATCCACTTACTCCCCCAATTGGATTCGATGGGCAGTGATCGAAGCCCTCTATCAAGGACGATATAAAGCAATTTCAGTCGAACAAATTCTGCAACTTTGGCAACGCCGCCAACAACCTCGCTATCACTTCAATTACGAGTTTGAACGGTTAGTTTGCAACAAGTTCCCCCGCACTTTATCAGAATACTCAAAACAAAAATCTGCCCCAGATACAACCATTTTGCCGGATCTGCCTGCACCGAGTCGAACCGCTTCCCCTGCACCAAAGGTCGTTACAGAGTCGTCGATCGCAGAACCGCCACCCTGGGCAGAACTGGCAGAGCAAATCCAACAAGAAGAACCCGCTGAACCTGTCAATGCGATCGTTCTACGTGGCGAAGCGATCGCGCCTCTAAAAGTGGATCACCTCGAAGCGCCAGAGATTTTGCTCAATCGAGTTGCCAAACTGCAAGCAGGAGTCGAAGCCCTAATCGAGCAAGCGACCTCAAGTCTAAATGCCTCCAATGAGGCGATGAAAATAAAGCTGCACCCTGAAGAAACGAAGAACGAATCAGAGAATTCTGAGGAGCCATCCCTGGATTTATCTGAAGAAGTTCATCCTCCGATTCACCAATTTATGCCAATGCCAACCGAATCGGAATTTCACAGCAAACTAAAGGCAGTGGTCGAACAAGAAACCACGATCGATTCTTGACACAACATACCTCTTTAGCTCTGGTCAGCCCCGAATTCATTCCGGGGCGAATCGAACACTTCGATGCTGTTCAAACAGCCTCTAAGCCCAATCGTCGTCATCGTCCCAAATATCAGCAGCAGGAGATGACGAGGTTTGGGGCGGTTTCACTTCTTGTTTGGGTCGCGGTTTCGGAGGTTCCTCTTCCCAATCGTCCCAAGGTGCAGGCTCAGACGTGGGAGCAACATACGGCTCGGTTTCATCGAGCGCAATCTCTTCGACAAATTCGTAAGCTTGCTCAGTCATCGATCGAGCTTTTTCTTTTAATTTCCGCGCTTTTTCCCGTGCGATTTCAGCCAGCGATCGAACTTCTTGTGTCACCTGAACTTTCTCATCGCTCAGAAGATCTTTCACTTTCGAGAATCGTTCCTGCACTCCACCGCGATACACCGCAAACGATTCGACCGATTCTTTCGGAACCATCGCCCGACGACTTCCATATCTCAAAATATAGTTCGGTGGCAAAAGATAAACGCTTCCAACAATGCCACCCCAACCATCGGAAACATAGAGATAGTGTTGAATTTCACCCGTTTGCAAATCGAATAAGTAATCAACAATTTTTCCAACTTGATCGCCTGAGTCCGTCCAAACTTCGCAACCGACAAGCGTTTCAAGCTGTTTCACTTTCTCGGCATCGGTTTCGACAGGTTCCGAATTGACTAAAACGCCGTTACTTCCGATCGCTTCAAGTTGCTCCAGATTAAACGCCGTTTTTTTCTTACCAAGCCAACCCGACTTACAGATAAAGCCCAAGACTCGATGTACTTTTGGGTACATCCACATGACTTCCACCTGTCCCACCTCTTGCATCGAACCCTGGTCGAGGACAGTCTGATTCAAAAGCTCACTCTGCTTAACGATTTCTGCCATAGCATCACAAACGCTTTCCCTACTTCTCAGTGTATCTCGCACCCGCAGAAAATGTGACTTGACAGTAAACCAATTCATTCTGCATACTAGATAACTAGCTCATGCTCGGATCAGGTATGAACTGCGGTTTCGATCGCGACCTGTACGGCAACTACTTAGGAAAACCTCATGGCTTACGCAATTATCGAGATCGCAGGGCAGCAGATTCGGGTCGAACCGAGTCGGTTTTATGATGTCAATCGCCTTGTTGGAGAAGAAAACTCACAGCTTGAAATCGATCGCGTTTTATTCGTGAACAACGAAGGCGACATCACGATCGGTGCGCCCGTTGTCGAAGGTGCAACCGTTCAAGCGACCGTCATGCGTCATTTGCGCGGACGAAAGGTGATCGTCTACAAGATGCAACCGAAAAAGAAAACCCGCAAAAAACGCGGTCATCGTCAAGAACTCACCCGGATTATGATCGATTCGATCAGCGTCGGTGGAAGTGCAATTGCGACGAAAGACGCGGCGAACGGTTAATCTAGAGAATACGAGAACACGATTTCAGAGGGAATTATGGCTCATAAGAAAGGGACAGGTAGTACTCGGAACGGACGCGATTCTAATGCTCAGAGATTGGGTGTAAAGCGTTTCGGCGGTCAAGTGGTCAAAGCGGGCAATATCTTAGTTCGTCAACGCGGCACGAAGTTCCATCCTGGAAACAATGTCGGACGTGGCAGTGATGATACGCTGTTTGCTCTGATTACTGGCGAAGTGAAGTTTGAGCGGGTTGGCAAAGACCGTCAGAAAGTCAGCGTTTACGCGACCGAAGGATGTTCCGCTTAGATTGAACTTGAATCGATCGAGAGCCGTCCAGCGTTGGGCGGCTTTTTAGTGACAAAAGCGAGATGAACCCAAACGCGGGTTAACTCAAATCTTGCACCAATCTCAAAAAGACCGTTTCTGGCTGTTTCGTTCCCCGCTCCATTCCGCCCTCGATTCAAATCGGGGCTAACCGAGGAAAGTCCACTGAAGTGGACTCAAGCCCCACACTCTGGCTCTTAGGAGATTTATCGAAAACAAATTACCCGCTGTCTTCGGCTTCGCTCAGTCAGCTAGAGATCGCGCCCTGAGCGAAGCCGAAGGGCAGTCTTTCAAGCGGTAAGCTCTTTCGTAGAAATCTCCTTAGTCCTCTTTAGAGGAGTTTCCTCGATTAGCCCGGAGATTGATCTCCGGGTGGGGCAGTGGACTGAACGAAAGGCTTGAAAACACGCGAACTGAGAGTGGTGCAAGATCTCAGTTAAACTACAATGAATTCTCTGCTTTGACTTAGATTGTTATGAAAATCTCGATCGCGCTTGCAACGATTACTGGAATTTTGCTCTCTGCTCTCTCAGCCCACGCCCAAACTGATCCTGTTCAACAAGTTCGATCGACAAAAGAATGTCGAGGGTGTAGCTTGATCAATGTGAGTCTGGCAAATTCCGATCTGAGCACTGCAAGACTGATCAATTCTTCGCTCTTTGGAAGTGATTTTAGTAACGCGAATTTGACAGGAGCGAATCTAAGTGGCGCTCAGGCGGGTGAAGTCGTTTTGGATGCTCGATCGAGCGAGCGACGAAACAGCAACTTTACCGCAGCAAACTTCACCAATGCAGATATTAGTCGGGCTTCACTCAGTCGAGCCATTTTCGATCGAGCAAACTTTACCAATGCTTATTTGTTAAGTACTGATTTTGGATCGGCTCGACTCGCAGGCGCGAATTTCCAAGGAGCAGCCCTTAGCACTGCATTCTTTGGTGGAGCCGATTTAACAGGTGCGAACATGGCAAATCAACGATTGGTTAGTGTGTATCTGAGAAATACCAGACTCGATCGAGCACAACTTGCAGGGGCACAGTTCGATAGCTCCGATTTGACGAACGCAGTTTTGAACAGCGCAGATTTGCGAGGTGCAACTTTTACTCGCACTACGATTACCAATGCCGATTTCACAGGGGCGCAAATTGATCCTGCGATCGTGCCTCAACTCTGCCAAATTGCAAATGGCACAAACACAATTACGAATGTGCAAACTCGTCAAAGTTTAGGCTGTCGCTGATACACTTTAAACCCGAAGTGTTGTTGAGATAGCTTGTGTACTTACTGATTCCTGCGGCGGGTTCTGGACGACGAATGGGCAGCGCGTGGCAAAGCCAGAGCAAAGCTCCCCGCAATAAATTGCTGCTTGATTTATTCGGAAAGCCAATATTAGCTTGGACTCTTCTCGCCGCAGAAGCTTCACAGACGATCGAATGGATTGGTATTATCGGACAATCGATCGATTGGGAAGACTTCAAATCGATTGTTCACGCGCTCAATCTCACGAAGCCTGTTCACTTCATTCAAGGTGGTGCAACTCGTCAAGAATCGGTCTACAACGGACTTCAAGCTCTGCCACCAGAAGCTGAGAATGTTCTGATTCATGATGGAGCGCGATGTTTAGCAACTCCAGAATTGTTCGATCGATGTTCTCAAGCTTTAGATACTTGTAATGGATTCATTGCTGCAATTCCGGTGAAAGATACGATCAAAATTGTAGATGCGTCGGGTGTAATTGCAAGTACTCCAGATCGATCGAAACTCTGGGCAGCACAAACGCCTCAAGGTTTCTCAGTTCCGTTGCTGAAGAAATGTCATACTGAGGGACGGCGGAACGGTTGGGAAGTGACCGACGATGCAGCATTGTTTGAACAATGTGGATTAGAAGTCCGAATTGTGGAAGGGGAAGAAACGAACTTGAAAGTGACGACCCCAGTGGATTTAGCGATCGCGGAATTCATTCTCAGACAGCGATCCTTAGAGGGTGTTTGAGAAGTATAAAAAGCGGCTTTGCTGCGTTGCCAGTCCGCCCGGAGATTCATTTCCGGGCGGGTGAATGCGATAAAAGATTACTTCTCAAACACCCTCTAAGCTGAAAAAATCTGCGTTGCAGTAAGCGTCAGCATGGAAAACGTTGGAGACTGAATCATTTGATCACCTTGAAAAGTTCCAACTTCTCGATAGGTTGTGCCGTCTAGCTCTAGAACAGTCACGATTTGAGTTTGAGGATCGATAATCCAGTATTCAGGAACGCCGCGATTTTCGTATTGTTCTCGCTTGGTCGTGTAATCTCTCGATCGACTGGCTTCCCCTGGGCTAACAACTTCAACAACTAGCAGCGGTGGAACCATCCACAACAGAACTGTGTTCCGTTGCTGTAATTGTTCAATGTGTTCTTCCTGGAGCACAGTAAAATCAGGAAATCGATTTTGGGGTTCTCCTCTAACCTGTAGTTCTAATCCATGCCCTCTGAGCCTGCGGTATCCAATCAGTGGCAATAGTTGTGCAAACAGAAAATTTGCAATTTGAAAATTTCGTCCGGATTCAGGTGGCAACGCGACTAACTCCCCGTTCAGCAATTCGTAAAGCTGTTCTGTCCCGTCATCATACGCCAAATATTCTTCAAAGCTCGAAAATCTGATTTTGGCTTGAGTCATCCCACTTGATCTCCAACGATCGCTCTTTCCATTTTGCCGCCATTTCACGGACTACAAATAATAATTGCTTAACTAGCAACATTCTGATTTATCTGCTTTAAACTGTAAGCCAAGTGTGATGGAGTATTACTAAGTACGATGAAACGCCAATTTGTTGTGGCTCTATTCTCGATCGCGGTTTGTTCACTGCCAGTTCGCGTCTCGGCTCAATCGATCGAAGGGTTTACTGTTTTCGGAGATAGTCTTTCAGATAATGGCAATGCGTTCAGAACAACAGGCGGTTTAATTCCACCGAGTCCTCCTTACGTCAATGGTCGCTTTACAAATGGTCCAGTTTGGATTGAAGATCTTGCAGCACGTCTGAATCTAACGCCAACTACGGTCAATTTTGCTTTTGGTGGAGCAACAAGCGGCACGGCGAATACTTTACCGATTCCTTCGCCGTTGTTTCCGGGAACGACCACTCAGGTGAATCTCTTTTTGCAAAATTCGCCGCGTGTGAGTGCCGATCAAGCTTTCGTTGTCTGGACAGGTGCAAACGATTATCTAGGCGGAGGAGTTACCAATCCAGCCATTCCAGTCGGTAACATTTCTAGCATTTTGCAACGATTAACTGCCGCAGGTGCAGAAAAGCTGATCGTCCTGAACTTACCAGATTTAGGAAAAGTTCCTGGTACGATCGGCAATCCCGCTCAAAGTGCAGGACTGACACAACTTTCAGCCGCACACAATCAAGGTTTGAGAGCTTCACTCCAAGCATTGGCGCAAAGTCAGCCGAATGTGACGATTATCCCGATCGACATTGCTGCATTAGTCAATGAAGTGACGACTGAACCCGCCCGATTCGGCTTTACGAATGTGACTACGCCTTGTATCGGAACAGGTGCAAACTGTGATCAATTTTTGTACTGGGATGCGCTTCACCCAACTACAAGAGCGCACCGAATCATTTCAGAGTATGCGTTTGATATCTTAACGGCTCCTCAAACGATCGTGCCTCAAGCTGAAATTGCGCTCGGTGTCGCTGGTCGCCCGACCACTGATTTGAATGGTCGATTAGTCACACTGCGAAGCCCGAATCCGAATCAGAGATTGGGTGTGTTTGTAAATGGGGACTTTAACTTTGGAAATCGGGATAGTAGCGATCGGACTTCCGGTTTCGATTTTGATACCAAGGGAGTCATCGTTGGAGCAGACTATCGCGTGACTGATGATCTAGCTCTGGGTTTAGCGTTTAACTATTTCAACAACAGCAGTGATTTGAATAGCAATCGAGGCAATGTTTCGATTGATAGCTATTCGCTTTCTGCTTATGGAAGCTATAACCGCGATCGATTGTATGCAGATGCAGTGATTAACTATGGTTGGAATAACTTTGACATCGAAAGAAACATTCAGGTGACTGGATTCCGACCTGCTACTGCCAGCACAGATGGAAACCAATTCTCAGTTCGATTGAACACTGGATACAATCTGGGACAAAATCAACTCGCGTTTGGTCCAATGGTTGGTGTTCGCTATACCAAAGTGAACATTGATGGCTACACCGAGCGCAATGGTAGTATTCTGAACCTCAATGTCCAGGATCAAGAAGCGGATTCTGTGGTTCTGAATGTTGGCGCACAAGTGTCTTACGATTTCCGTTCTCCTTCTGCCACAATTACGCCTTATCTAGCTGCGAACTATGAGCGTGAATTTGCGAATGGTAGCCGTGAGATTGTTACTGAGCTAGTCAGTCAGCCTGGAATTCCGAATCGAACTCAAACCGATTCACCCGATCGAGATTTTGTCCGATTGAGTGCGGGAGTTCAAACTCAATTTGCGAATAATTTATCGATCGGGGTTGGCTACGAAACGATTCTCGGTAAACGGGACGTTAGCGATCATGCGGTTCAGGCGCGACTTCGCTATCAGTTCTAGTTGATCTATGATTTTGAGGGCAGAGTGAGCAGATTGATGTCAGGAACCCAGCCCTAAAGGACTGAGCTTGTAGACTCCACGTCGCTTAGGCGCGTGTCGTTTGCCAGCTATTCTGACCAGACTAAGCCTTTACTGGCTACGTTTTTCGAGTCACGACACCCAAGAATGCGTCGCTAGTTCTTGGCTCTGTCATCTGCAATTAAACAGTTTCAAGGTCACTGAAACAGTGTTGCAGGTCGAACAAGCTCTTAAAACATTGTCGAAGCGAACATCACCCCGTAAGGGAGTTTCGTCGCGATGCGTACAGGACGAACGATTTGAAACGGTAATTGTCCCGTTGAAAGTGCAGTACAAAGGCACACCAAATCAAGTAGTTCCAAGGCGGTCGCGACACACCAAAAATACTGACAGAATTAGGCGGTTAAAACCGCTCGTTGGTTTGCCTCTCAGGTCTAAAGACGCTGAGTTTCCCACCTATCGAGAGTTTTTTATGAAAGCAGTTGTCGTTGATCCATCCGTTTCAGGGCGATTGATCCTTCAAGAAGTCGATCGACCTTCACTTCTCCCCTCGGAAGCATTAATCAAAGTGGCTGCCATTTCCCTGAATCGCGGTGAAGTCAGACGCGCTCAAACGGCTGCGGCTGGATGGCGACCCGGTTGGGATCTGGCAGGCACGATCGAGAGTCCTGCTGCGGATGGTTCAGGCTTTTCGGCTGGAACACGAGTCGTTGGATTTGTGCCATCGGGAGCTTGGTCAGAATATGTTGCGGTTCCAACCGATGCGATCGCAGCTTTACCCGATTCCGTCTCATTTGCAGATGCTTCCACGCTTCCGGTCGCTGGACTCACTGCACTACACGGACTTGCAAAAGGCGGATTGTTGCTTGGAAAGTCCGTCTTAATCACTGGAGCATCCGGAGGTGTTGGCTATTTCGCAGTTCAACTCGCTCGACAAGCAGGCGCGATTGTGACCGCACAACTAAGACGAGCAGACTGGATTAATTTCATCGAAGAAGCAGGCGCACATCGAACAATCGTGGGCGAATCTCTCAAAGAATTTAGTCCGTATGATGTGATTCTCGATTCGACAGGTGGAACATTGTTGTCGAATGCCATTAGCGCGATCGCGAAAGATGGAATTTGTGTGACTTACGGAACCACCGTAGAGGGAACCGTTACCTTTGATGCAAAATCCTTTTATGGTGCAGGTGGCGCAAGTTTATATGGTTTTATTTTGTTTCATGAACTGAAGCGCGAACCTGCTGCAATTGGACTAGCAAAACTGGTTCAATTACTCGCCGATCAACGATTGAAACCGCATATCGATCGAACTGCATCTTGGACAGAGATTGCAGCGATCGCGCAACAATTAACCGATCGACAATTCATCGGTAAAGCCGTTTTGCACATTAGTTGAAGCATCTTCGAGCAATGATCCATTAATACTTAATAGAGATTCAGAAGGCATGATCGAGGCTTGAGCCAGAATCAGCGAATGGAATCCACCGCATAACAATAGTCGATCGCCTGCTTGAATTTCTAAGTCTTCCTGTGGGAACCGAATCAGCTTGCTATCGCGGCGAATCGTTTGCACTGAGATCTTGTACCGCTGTTGCAAATCTAAGTCGGATAAAGTCTTACCAATTAAGGAACTCTCTAAAGGAACTTGCAGCCATTGACAGCAAGAATTCGTAGACGGAACCGCCGCTTCTCCTTTTGCCAATTGATCAAAGGCAGCCACTTCATCTGCTTCACCCACAATCAATAAGCGATCGCCTTGTTCTAAAGTCGTCTGACTATCCGGATAATCAAGTTCAGTTCCGCCCGCTCGTCGAATTGCCATCAGAGTGACACCCGTTAAGCGGCGAATATCGGTTTCTTCGATCGACATTCCTAACAGCGGTGATTCTCCAGGCAGCGCATACCAGCGACTATTCATTTCATTTGCTGCCGCTTTCAAATCGCGTGAGATCTGCTCAGAAGGTTGATCCGGTCGCATTTCCAAATAGTGCGAATTGCGAATTAACTGCACTTCTCGCTGAACGGCTGGAGTCGGTAAACCCATTCCTGCCATCAAATGTGCAGAGAGTTCTAAGCTCGTTTCAAATTCAGGTTGGACAACTTCACGCGCACCCAACTGATACAGCACTTCAATATCTTTATCTTTGTTCGCTCTCACAACCAAATCGAGATCTGGAGCAATTTCAAGCGATCGCTTTACACATAACCTTGTGCTCATCGCATCCGGAAGCGCGATCGCCATTCCTTGCGCCTGTCCAACTCCCGCTTTTTCCAACACGTACGAACTCGCTGCATTGCCGTAAATATAAGGAATTCCAGCTTCTCGAACTTTCTGAATCTGCGTTTCGGATTGGTCAATCACGAGAACGGGATAATTACGATCGCGCAGTAGTTTCACAATGTTCCGCCCAATCCGCCCATATCCACAAACAATCACATGATCCCGAATCGGCAAATCTTCTGAAACTGCCAATGGTTCATCCGATTGCTCTAAATACTTCGCTAACCACGGAACAGATTCACCCCAAGCAAACAGTTTCGGAACCAATCGCAGCACAAACGGAGTGAGTACCAAAGTGACGGCAGTAGTTCCCAAGATCAAGAGATACACTCGACGAGAAACAAGTCCTAAAGACTGCCCTTCACTTGCCAGGACAAACGAAAATTCTCCGATTTGAGCCAGTCCCAATCCTGCAATCAGCGCTGTTTTTAGAGGATATCGGAAGATCCGAACGAGCGGCGTAATAATTAGAAACTTACCAATAAATACGAGAGTGACTAAACCTAGAATCAGTTCGAGATTGTTCCAGAGAAACAGGGGATCGATCAACATCCCGATCGACGCAAAGAACAACGAGGCGAAAATATCCCGTAGCGGCTCCACATAGGTAAGTGTCTGATCCGCGTATTCGGCTTCGGAGATCATCAAACCTGCTACAAACGCGCCCATCTCGATCGACAATCCCAAATGCTCGGTCAAGAGTGCGATCCCTAAACACAATGCAACCACACCAAGCAGAAATAATTCGCGACTCTCGGTTTTTGCCAATAATCTCAGAAGCCTTGGGATCACCCAAATTCCAGCAGCGACGGCTCCAAGCGCAAACAATCCGGTTTGAATCAACGCCCAGCCGATCGCCAATCCTACTTCCTCGATCGGCTTATCCAACGCAGGCAACACCGCTAACATCAAGCCCAAAGCCAAATCCTGAACCACCAGAATTCCTAACATCACCTGCCCATGAGGAGTTCCGGTCTCGTTGCGCTCCATCAGGCACTTGAGCACCACCGCAGTCGAAGACAGCGACAAAATCGCCCCCAAAAACACGCCTTGAGTCGGAGAATCCACCCAACCCATTCCTAGCGCCACTAAAGTCGTCACCAGAATCGTCAGGGCAATCTGCAAACCGCCGCCACCGAGACTAATCGTTTTAACTTTCCTCAGTTCCGAAAATGAGAATTCCACCCCAAGGGCAAACAGCAAAAACGCCACCCCAAACTGAGCCAGCGTTTCGACTTGGACTAATTCCTTAATCAACCCCAATCCCGTCGGTCCGACGATCACGCCTGCCGCCAGATAGCCCAACAACACAGGCTGCTTCAACAAGGCAGCCAATAATCCACCCGCCGCCGCCGCCGCCAACACTGAAACCAGATCAACGATTAACCGAAAGTCTTCTTGCACGGGTTCTTATGAATTATTAGAAAAGGGTCATACTCTATTAACATCACTTTACAAGGGATCGGGAACTTCGTGGGGAAACCGCCGTGCAAATCCAGTCGATCGCATTTCACAGTGCAGCGGATACGATAATCTATATAAGAAGCGACTTGCATTTTTATCGATCATTTGCATCTGACTTGTGCAGCGCGGTGTTTCGCCGAACTCTGCGATCGCTCTTATTTTGCGCCAGTTCTGAGAGTGCTAATTCATGACGATGCAAGCACATCCCAATCCCAACCCCGAAACCCAAGTGCCACTCCAGATTTTGCTGTTCGTCGATCAGCGCCCTGCGTCACGAGAGCAAATCCGTCAAATCCGCGACTTCCTGAAAGATCGAAGTGCCGAATGCCCCTTTGAACTTGAAGTGATCGACGTGGGTGAACAGCCCTATCTGGCTGAACATTACCGTCTGGTCGCAACTCCCACATTGATTAAACTTCGCCCCGATCCGCGTCAAGTTCTGACGGGAAGCGACCTGATTGTTCAACTGAAAAATTGGTGGTCTCGCTGGCAACGATCGGTCAAAGATTTGATCACCGATGCTCCAAAGTCGAGTGAAACGAATATCTCCTCGGTTGGGCATTCTACGGAACTCATCAAACTCAGCGACGAAGTGTTCCGACTTAATCGCGAAAACGAAGACCTTAAGGCGCAACTGCACTTTAAAGATCAGATTATTTCGATGCTGGCTCACGATCTGCGGAATCCCCTCACCGCTGCCTCGATCGCGATCGAAACTCTAGAAATTGCTCACAAACAGTCCGATGGTCAACCGTCTCGCCTTACTCCTGAGATGACCGCAAACTTACTCAAACACGGTCGAACTCAGATTCGCACTATCGATCGCATGATTACGGACATTCTCCAAGCGGCGCGTGGAACCAGTGCTGAACTTCACATCCATCCTGAGAAATTAGATTTGGGTTCGCTATGTCAAGATGTAGTTCTAACGTTAAACGATCGTATTCAATCGAAACAGCAGCGGCTTGAAACGGATATTCCTTCAGATTTACCGATCGTCTATGCGGATTCAGAACGAGTGCGGCAAGTCATCGTCAATATTCTGGATAACGCAATCAAGTACACGCCAAATGGTGGAACGATTCAAGTCTCGATTTTGCATCGAACAACTCAGAAAGTTCAAGTGAGCGTTCACGATAATGGTCCAGGCGTTCCACCAGAGAACCGCGATCGTATTTTTGAAGATCATTATCGCTTGCAGCGTGATGTCGCTCAGGACGGCTACGGCATTGGACTGTCGCTCTGTCAACGAATTGTAAGAGCGCACTACGGTCAAATTTGGGTTGATTCGGTTGCCAATCAAGGGAGTTCTTTTCACTTCACGCTTCCAGTTTTTCGCTCTTAGGATTGGTGAAGTCTACGTAGGTTACGTAGTTGTACGGAAGTGACTTGTGAAACTAGAAAAGAGCAATAAATTGAGGTCTAAATTGGTTTAAATTGTGCGATCGCGCTTTAAATTCAACTTTACCGAATCAATTTCGATGAATTCCTCTACATTGAATCTTTAAACCGATTGCTGATCAAATCTGAGTACTGAGAAGATTCAAACACTCATTGATTGAACTGAGCAAGATGAGTCAGTAAATACAATTGTTAAAAACAATACACTGCAAGAAGGGTGGTCACTGAGAAACATTTTTTGCAATAGAAACTAATCTGAAGAATCGAATTGAGTCATTTCTAATGAAAGTCGCTCAAGCTGAGAATTGCATCATTCAATCTCCGCTTATTCCCAGTTCTCGAACTTGTAAAAACCATCTCCGTACCGCTGCCATTTCAAGTATTGCAAGCTACAGAAGAAATTAATGCTAGATTAAAACTTAGATTTCAGCCGAGATTTCAAAGAATACTTCATCAATTCATTACAGAGAAATCTATCTTCAAAATAAGAACTGAAATCCTCTAAAATTTCGCCTTCGTAATTCTTGCCTTCTCTAATTAAAGTATTTGAAAAACTGGTGTTATTACGGTACTAATTCCCAATTCACTCCCGTATAAATGAGCTTAAGCGCGAGTTGTGAACCGCAAAAAACCTGCGATTGACTTCACAACAAAGCTGCGAGATTCGTGTATTTGATTCAGCGATTTAGCTGATCTGACTTGCTTACTAAAAGTGTTAGGTTCGAGCAGAAACGAGAGCTTCTCTGACACTAGCTCGATCGCTCTTTCGAGTGACCTGCGCTAGAGCATGTTTGAGGTGCATCGAAGATTTGTAATACTTTCTTGGCGTTGTGCCATCGTCAAGTCCAGTCTGAACCCAGTCCATTATTCGCGTCGTCATGAGACTGCTTGCGTAGATGAATTACGATCCTTTAGAGTTCAATGTCGCCACTCCCCAAGTTGGAGTTTACGAGTGTGAGGTTCACTTAAAATTCAGATTAATCGAGGAAAAAGGTGTTCTTAGCAATCCAGAGCAACTGCTGGAATTGTTGCTTGATGCTTATTCCTGTGGTGTGGATGAATTTTTAGAACCTGTCGAAACAACCGTGAAGGCAGAAGAAATTTCTGAATTTACGGCTTCTCCCCAAATGCGTCGTCAATTAATTCGTCTTCGCAATTCAAAAGAATAAGCCATAAAAAAAAGAATATTCTAAGAGGAGTCGTGAATGCGGCTCCTTTTTTGCAGAGCGGGTCGATCGAGCGCACAATAAGAACAGCGATCGTGAAATACGTTATGAATTCAGCATTATCTGACGCGAAGAACTTAGTTTCTGATTTGATCAGCCAGTATCGTCACCGAGTGGATTATTTGGCAATTCGCCTAGAGGCAGCAGAGGGCACAGATATCTTGCTGCGGGGGCACAAGATCGAAACGTTGAGTGAAGGGATTTCGATCGGGGGACAAGTCCGCGCCTGTTATAAAGGCGGTTGGGGCTTTTCTAGCTTTAACCAATTATCCAGTCTGAAAGCGCGAGTGGAAGATGCGATCGCGGCTGCAAGATTAGTCGGAACCGATGAGACGCTTTTGGCTCCGGTTGCCCCCGTTCAAGATCAGCGATCGTTGTTACTCACCGGAAGCGATCCGCGTCAGATTCCTTTGGCTCAAAAGAAAGCGCTCTGCCAACATTATGGAGAAATTCTTCGCAGCGTTGATCCTCGAATTGCGACGATTTCTGTACGATATGGCGACAGCGCTCAGCGGATGATTCTGGCAACTTCAGACGGGACGATGATCGAGCAGTCGTGGGTCGATCTAGAGATGCGATTTGCGGCAACTGCACGAGATGGCGAAACGGTTCAGACGGGGCGAGAAACCGTAGGATCGCGAAAGGCTTATGAGGATTTACTGGGACTCGATCGACAAGTGCAAGAAGCAGCACAACGAGCGGTGAACTCTCTCTCGCTTCCGCCTGTGAAAGGAAATGCCTATACCGTTGTGATCGATCCAATTTTGTCGGGCTTATTCGTGCATGAGGCGTTCGGGCATTTATCCGAGGCGGACATGGCGTATGAGAATCCCGACATTTTGGAAGTGATGAGTATTGGACGACGGTTTGGATCACCGGAATTGCAAATTTATGATGGAGCCGCGATCGAGGGTCATCGAGGCAGCTATTTCTACGACGATGAAGGCGTTCCTGCCACTACGACACAATTGATCAGAGATGGTGTTCTCGTCGGTCGGCTGCATTCTCGTGAAACCGCAGGCAAATTAGAAGAAGCACCAACCGGAAATGCTCGCTGTTTGAACTATCACTATCCGCCGATCGTGCGAATGACGAATACTTGGATCGAGCGCGGTAAAACGCCTGTGAAAGACCTGTTCCAGGACATCAAAGAAGGAGTCTATGCCCGGAATTGGATCGGCGGAATGACGAATGGTGAAATGTTCACATTTACCGCTGGTGAGGCTTGGATGATCCGAAATGGCGAAATTGCCGAGCCTGTACGGGATGTGACTCTATCGGGAAATGCGTTCAAGACTTTGGCGGATATTGAAGCGATCGGGGATGATTTCTTCTGGGATGAGTCTGGTGGATGTGGCAAAGGGGGACAGAGCGGATTAGCAGTCGGGTGTGGCGGTCCGAGTTTACGAATTCGGGATGTCGTGGTTGGCGGAGAAGCGATCGAGGATTGATCAAAGTTAGATCGAGGATAGAGACACGAATCTTTGTACATCTTAGGAGATTTCTACGAAAGAGCTTACCGCTTGAAAGACTGCCCTTCGGCTTCGCTCAGGGCGCGATCTCTAGCTGACTGAGCGAAGCCGAAGACAGCGGGTAATTTGTTTTCGATAAATCTCCTTAGTGTTCGCGTCTCTATCTCAAAAATCGAACTATCCCACCGTCCGCGTCAACAACACCGGACAATTCGCATACACCCGCACATAATCCGATAACGATGTTCCCAACAATCGATCAAGATCGGGTAATCCTTTCGCGATCGAAGGTCTGCGATCAGGTGACCCTAACATTAATAAATCAGTCTTCGTTTCATCTGCAATCCGACAAATTGCTTCACCTGCTTTTCCGGTCGTCACGATCGCTTTATAACTTACGCCGTACTGTTTTGCTTGTGCGATCGCGTCCGCAAACACTGGAACCTTTTCAGCTTCCGCTCCTGCCTTCTCAGTCGCTTTCGGATCAGCATCCACATTCACGAGAATTAACTGACCGCCCTTAATATCTCTCAGCAAAAAGAGCGCTAATTTTAGGCATTGTTTTGAGGCTTCGGACTTGTCGATCGCAACTGTCACCCGATTAATTGCCCGCACGAAAATGTCGTCTTTTACCAGCAACATCGGACGTGATGAAAGCTGAAACACATACTGACTCACCGAATTTTCCAGGATTGAAACCAATCGCTTCAGCCCACGCGATCCCATAATGATCAGATCTGCATTGATCTCATCGGCTGCTTTCAGCACTTCGGTTTTGGGATCACCTTGACGCAGCATCGCCGAAACGTGACTGGGTTCGGCTTTAAGAGACTGAGCCGCTTTTGCCAGAAGTTTTCCACCTTCTTCCCACTTTTCCGCCATTGCATCTGAACTGGTTTGTGGGGGAACGACGTGAAGCACTGTCACCATCGATCGCTGAACGGACGGAATCGCCATGAGCGCGTTCAGCATATCCTCCGAACGCCCCGCTCCAGAATCGGCTAATAAAATTTTTTCTATCATCGCATCGCCTCGTTTCTGCGTAGACTTTAAAACAGGGTGGTCTCAAGATCGAGCGTATTTTCTCGGTCTGTCTCAAGTCTAGGCTTTGGGGCGACCCTGTGTTCATTATGGTTTGTGAAGAACGATCGTGTCTCAGTCTCCTCAGTTACCAACCTCTAACCTTGTCCCATCAACGATCTCGCTTGATTGGTTCGACTATCCAATCACGGTTTATGCTCACCATACGGATTATGCAGGTGTGGTATGGCATGGAGCCTATATTGCTTGGCTCGAAGAAGCTCGGATCGAATTTCTCCAGTCACGTGGAATCGATTTCGCGCAATTAGTTGAGATGGGCTGTAATTTACCGGTGATTGATTTATCGATTCGCTATCACCAACCGCTACGCATGGGCATGAAAGCGATCGTCAAAACGCGATTAATGTCGATCGAGGGTGTCAAACTCCCAGTCGAGTATGAGATTCGCTCTCTCGATCGTTCAGTCTTGTACGTGAGCGGTCGCGTAGTTCTGGTTCCGGTCGATATAGTGAAGGGCAAAATTTTGCGGCGATTGCCTTCGACAGTTGAGAGCGCTTTAGCGATCGTGCGTTAAAAAACAGCGCGACTTTCAGCCTGGAAGCCGCGCCGATGTAAATCAATTCGACTCTGCCAACACAGCTTGCAATCGACTGCGAAACTCCCCTTTAGGATGTCCGCCTTTCACTTCGCCCAAGATTTTAAAGTTCTCTTCGGGCGAATCGCAAACGATATAAGTGGGCCATCCCATCTCGGCTTTATCAGGATATTGCGTTAACAAAATCTTGCGGTACTTGCGATAAGTAGCAGTATCTTGCATCTTCACATCGACGAACTGCAAGCCCAATTCCTCAACCACTTTCTGATCGTAGAACGACATTTTATGGCAGATTCCACAATCTTCGGACGAAAACTTGATGACGGCACGATTCATACTGAACTTTCGATTTGAATACTGTTTCCAGCGTAAAAGATTCGATCGACAACTTGCGTAAAACTGTGTGAAGAGCACCCCTCACATCAGCGATAATAAAAATTAATAAATTTTGCAAATCATAGCCTATGTCATCGCTCCTTCGTCGTTTGCCTCCTTTGGGTGCGTTGTGCCTGGGTGGAGGAATCGTAATCACCGTTATCGGATTTACCGCCTACGTGCTCAATTATGCAGCGCTTAATATGATTGGTTTCTTTTACGGAATTCCGCTGATTTTAGGTGGAATTGCGCTGAGAATTACCGAACTCCGTCCCGTGCCGCTGACCATTCCAACCACTCCCGAAGTGGAATCGCTCAAAGCAACTCAAGCAACCGACACGCAGAAACAGATCTATGATGATTTGACTCGGTATCGCTATGGACAAGAAGCGCATTTGGATAGCGCCTTGAAGTTCTTGGGCTTGGCTCCAACTGATGACGATCGACCCACGATAGTCGGCATTCGCGAAGAGAATGTTGATGGAGCTTATGCGATGATTCTCGAATTCGATTCACCGTTTATCTCGATCGAAACCTGGCAAAGCAAGATTGAGAAAATGACGACCTTCTTCGGTCCTGGAGTGCGCGTAGATGTGAAGCAACCTGCGGAAGAAACGATCGATCTATTCATCATTGCTACGCCCGCAGTCAGCGCAATTGTTTAGAACTTAAAAAGCTGCCCTAAGATGGAGCAGCTTTTTTACTGAGTCAAAACACAGAAATTACATTCAGGTAAAAGGCAAGTAATCCCTTTTAGCGATCGCAGTGCTTGATTGACTAAACCGGAACTGCAACTTGCTCTTCGGAGTTTTCTAGTTCATCTTCTTTTACGCGATCGAGATGCACATCCAGCACCGTCATCTTCAATCCTGCTCTTGGCACATTACCATTGCTTGAAATAAAGGGATTCGGTTCAACATCACCCGTGCAGATAATTAACGATCCCTTCTTCAAGTAGGGCAACACTCGCCAAGCCGCTGATTTTTCCCAAATGTTCAGGGACACAGTAAAAGATTCTTCCCGATTACGAGGCTTCTGGACATAGAGCGTCGCATTGGCAACTTTCGCTTCTCGACCATCTTTAAGCGTCACTGTTTTTACTGTTGCATCTGCCGCTAGGTTGCCACTCACAACCCACTGATTGAGTCCAGCGCTCGACATGAAATTCTCCTTTTTTTAGGGTTTCTTAAAGCATCTGTCATGTCACTGAGCTAGACAACACACCGTAACAGGCAAAATTACTTCGTAGATTCATAGTGCCCATTTTTTCAATAACACAACAAGCAAAAACTCAGCGGCGAGTTTAAGTTGATGTGGAGATTGCACATTCAAGCAAATTCAGACATTTTTCTTTTTCAGTTGCATCCTTAACGCGGTTCGCAAATTTCTTTGCCTCTGAGTAATTTCCAACCTCAGCATAGTGTCCTGCTTTCGCACATCCTGTAACAATCGGTTCGATTAGTTGAACCCGTTCCATAGATTCTTTAAGGTCTTGAGAAGAAGCATTCGGAGCAGAAATGTAAGGTAACGCTGAAATATCAGCTACAAGACCGGGAGTTGTATGAGCGACTTGCCGATGCCTGAATGGATCACGCTAGAAGAAGCGATCGGAGCACACGAGGCAGTCATTCAACAATTTGGCGGTGCACCCGGAATCCGTGACCCCGCCGCTGGACTCGGCACTCGCTCAACCCCAAGCGACCTTTGCCGGGGAATTGTTGCATCCCACTGTATTCGATCAAGCCGCCGCCTACCTATTCCACGCGGACTGGATAAATATCTAGTTTTTCTGTCTTCTTTGTTTGACCACAAGAAAGCTCAACAGCATTTGACCCACGCGGATTGGATCGTACCATCTCGACCTGTATAGACCTCCTTTTTCCAAATTGGCGCACGATGTTTTAGAGTGTCGATCGCATATTGACACGCCTCAAATGCTTCCTTGCGATGCGGACATCCCACCGCAATCAACACACTAATTTCACCAATCTCTAAGCGTCCTACGCGATGGTGAATTACAACATGAGTTACATCGCTCCAGGTCTGCCGAATCTCCGCTGCAATCTGTCTGAAGACCTGAACTGCCATCGGTTCGTAGGCTTGATATTCCAGATGCAGCACTGAAAACCCTTCGCTATTGTTGCGAACCATGCCGCTCATCAGCACGATCGCACCATTCGCCGCATCATCCGCTTGCTTGTAAACTTCATCGATCGACAAGGGCGCGATCGTAATCACAAAATGATCATTCGGATGAGCAGAGATCGATTGAGAACCTAACGAAGAAGCCAACATAGAATTTCGCGCTATCAGTGCATTTCTATGTTAACGGGTTGCTCGGATCGAATTGAGCGTCCTTGAGACCTCTGCTTGAGTCATTCCGGGTCGAATTTGCGGCAAATAAAGCATTTGGATCAATGCTCGATCGAGTTCAGAAAAGCGCGTCACATCTGTCCAAGGTTGATAGAACATACTATCGGCATAGCGATAAGAGTCTTGCATTAAACCAAGCGCCTGAGTGAGTTCCTCTCGGATTAAATGCGATCGCTCTCTCTGCGTCACTCCGGTCGTAGTAACCAGAACATTTGCTCGATTGATGATGCCTTGATTGTTCCAGCGCGTGACAAAAAAGCCGAAATTGACGGGAATGTAAGCAGGCTCGATCGTGCGGAACTGGGATTCTGGAACAAAGTGTATTGTGACATTTGGATTGCTATTCACCAGTTGCAGCCGGATCGCGCCACCTGTTAATCCATTGATTTCGCTGACGACAGCTTGCAAGGTTCTTAGGTCTTCACTGGTCGGTCTGCCCAAGATTTGAACGCGAATGTCTCCACTCCATTTACGGATTCTGGGTGTCCCTTGCTGGTTGTACTCCGAACCCATTGCAACTTCCATGAAGTAGTCAATCTGTGCTTGGGAAAAAGCAGCATTAGAGCGAATCGTTTTGGATCGTTGAAGCTGTTTCGGTTGAGAAACAGGAACATTCGAGGAGAGCGAGCCACCGCCCATCGAATCGAAGGATTTTGCGGTCAGCGATCGTCCGACCCCTGCTGCCAAGACACCCAAAGATATTGCACCTGTCAGCGTCAAAATCCGACTCATCCGCTCCGCCACTCTCGAATCCATGAATTTCCTCCTCTGATAGAGCCTAGATGCCCCCTAGAGTTCCCCAGAGGTTTTTAATCTCACCTCATTCAAATTCTGTAACTTAGCACCGAAATCGGGACAATTTTGAGACAGATTAAATCGTCATCAGAAATTCCGATAAAAAACGCAAGAATTGTAAAACGGATTCTCTACCTTAGGTCGTAGCTCTGAGAGTCGAACTTTGATTAATCTATTGAACTATCGAGCGAGCTTTGTTAATGCTCAATCTACACCTCACTTTGATTTCCCTAGAGATGAGAGTAGTCAAATTATATGGCGACTAAATTTCCGAAATTTAGCCAGGATCTTGCACAAGATCCCACAACACGACGACTTTGGTATGGGATTGCGACTGCACATGACTTTGAAAGTCATGACGGCATGACCGAAGAGAAGCTTTATCAAAAGATTTTTGCGACTCATTTTGGTCACGTTGCAATTATTTTCTTATGGACTTCTAGCCTCCTGTTCCACGTCGCATGGCAGGGCAACTTTCCGCAGTGGATTAAAGATCCCCTGCATGTTCGCCCGATCGCTCATGCGATTTGGGACCCTCAGTTTGGTAAACCTGCGATCGAGGCTTACACCCAAGGTGGGGCTGACTATCCAGTGAACATCGCTTATTCGGGTGTGTATCACTGGTGGTACACGATCGGCATGAGAACCAATGCGGATCTCTATCAAGGGGCAGTCTTTTTGCTCTTGATTGCAGCATTGTTCTTGTTTGCAGGTTGGCTGCATTTGCAACCGAAATTCCGTCCGAGTTTAGCTTGGTTTAAGAATGCTGAATCGCGACTAAACCACCACTTGGCAGGTTTGTTTGGGGTTAGCTCACTCGCTTGGGCAGGTCACTTGATTCACGTAGCAATTCCTGAGTCTCGTGGTCAGCACGTCGGTTGGGAGAACTTCTTAACCACGTTGCCACACCCTGCGGGACTGCGACCTTTCTTTACTGGAGATTGGGCGGCTTATGCTCAAAATCCGGATACTGCGAACCATATTTTTGGGACAGGAGAAGGTTCGGGAACTGCCATTTTGACCTTCTTGGGAGGATTCCATCCGCAAACAGAATCGCTGTGGTTGACTGACATGGCGCATCACCACTTAGCGATCGCGGTGATCTTCATCATTGCGGGTCACATGTACCGAACTAACTTCGGGATTGGTCACAGCATCAGAGACATTCTCAACGCGAAGAATTTCTTTGGTAAAACCATCAACGGTCAAGGCAATCTGCCGCACGTTGGACTGTATGACACCTACAACAATTCGCTGCACTTCCAGTTAGGGATTCACCTGGCTGCATTAGGTACGGCGCTTTCTGTGGTAGCTCAACACATGTATGCGATGCCGCCGTATGCGTTTATGGCGAAGGATTTCACTACTCAAGCATCGTTGTACACGCACCACCAGTATCTTGCTGGATTCTTCATGGTGGGAGCATTTGCTCACGCAGCTATCTTCTGGGTGAGAGACTATGATCCCGACAATAACCAGAACAATGTGCTGGCACGATTGTTAGGACATAAAGAAGCTCTAATTTCGCACCTCAGTTGGGTTTCGCTGTTCCTTGGATTCCACACGCTTGGCTTGTATGTTCATAACGATGTGCAAGTTGCATTTGGAGCACCAGAGAAGCAAATTCTGATTGAGCCTGTGTTTGCTCAGTTTGTCCAAGCTTCGCATGGTAAAGCGTTGTATGGATTTAATGCACTGCTGTCGAACCCCGATAGTATTGCGTCGAATCCGGGTGCGCCTTACTTGCCGGGTTGGTTAGATGCAATCAACAGTGGGACAAATTCATTGTTCCTTACCATTGGTCCTGGGGACTTTTTGGTTCACCATGCGATCGCACTTGGCTTGCACGTCACGACTTTGATCTGCCTCAAAGGTGCGTTAGATGCTCGTGGTAGTAAGTTGATGCCAGATAAGAAAGACTTCGGGTTTAACTTCCCGTGTGATGGTCCTGGACGGGGCGGCACTTGCCAAATCGCGTCTTGGGAACAGTCTTTCTATCTCGCAATCTTCTGGATGTTGAATACGATCGGTTGGGTCACTTTCTACTGGCACTGGAAGCATCTGGCGATCTGGTCGGGGAACGTGGCGCAGTTCAATGAAAGCTCAACTTATCTGATGGGCTGGCTGCGCGATTATCTCTGGCAGTATTCAGCACCATTGATCAACGGGTACAACGTCTACGGAACTAGCAATCTTTCAGTCTGGGCGTGGATGTTCCTCTTTGGTCACTTGGTCTGGGCAACGGGCTTTATGTTCCTGATTAGCTGGCGGGGATATTGGCAAGAGCTAATTGAAACGCTGGTTTGGGCACATGAACGGACTCCGTTGGCGAACTTGATTCGGTTCAAAGATAAGCCAGTCGCATTGTCGATCGTACAAGGTTGGTTAGTCGGGTTAGTTCACTTCACGGTGGGTTACATTCTGACGTATGCTGCCTTCTTGATTGCTGCAACAACAGGAAAATTCGCATAGCGGCGAGTTTAGCTGTATGGCATTTCGAGCGATCGTCACATTGAGTTTGCTCGGTTTATTGATTGTTGCTGCAATCTACTACGGTGCGATCAATCCCTGAGCGATGATCTAGGAAAAGGGTGGAGTCAGTTGGCTTCACCCTTTTTCGATCGCCCTTTTCTGATCGCTTTGAGAACCGTCACAAGTTTTTGAGCATTGCTAAAGATAACCCGCACAATCAAACCACAGTGATTGGTGAGCGGTTATGTCCACGTATTTAGGGATTGGATTCTCGATCGTTGTTTTATTACTTCTGAGTTTCGCTGGATTGCAATGGCTGGATATTCCAACGGGTAGCTTTCTCGATTGGGTGATTGGGGTTGCGATCTTTGGCTGGTTGCTGATTATTGTGACTGTTCCGTGGAACATTTATTTTGAAGCGAAGGCAGCATTAGCTGAGGCAGAATACTCGATCGAGCAAGGAATTACTGTTGATCCGACGAAAGTTGACTATATCCGAGTGTTAGGAACGCGATCGCTTTGGATTGTTCTTCTGCTGCATGGAATTTCTGCGATCGCATTGTATGGACTCGCGATCGCGAATATTACATCAATTGGTTACATTGGCTCTGGTGCGGCGTTGTTGTTGACTGGATTGCGTCCTGCGATCGCAACTTATCGCTACTTTGCGACTCGGATTGCAATATTACGCCAACAGTTCAAATATCCGCGCCAAGATGTTTTAGAACTTAGAGATCGAGTGTTGACCTTAGAAGGATCAACAGAACAATTGCAGTTTGAACTGAATGTAGAGAATGTGAATTCTTTGATTGCATCACAACAGCGTGAGATGAATGCGTTGCGGCAGGATCTAACAAGAGTTGCGGCAATGCAGGAAGATTTGCGATCGACAAATCAGGCGGAACATGAACGATTGTCGAGAGAGGCGAGAAATGCGATCGCGCAATTGTCTACAGATGGGCAATTCTTGGAGAATGTTCGAGAGATTATTCGGTTCTTCAAATCGGCTTGATTCGATTGTTGACGATCATAGACGTGACAATTCATCCACAAGCCGAATCGTTCATGGTACGAACCGAATCGTTTATGCCACGGAACGATTCGTTTATGCCACGGAACGAATCGTTTATGCCACGGAACGATCGATTAAACTCACGGAACGATCGATTGAACTCACGGAACGATCAGTTGAACTTACGAGCCGAATCGTTTATGCCACAAGCCGAACCAATTGAACTCACGAACCGAATCGTTTATGTCACGACGCGATTCGTTCATGCCACGACACGATTCGTTTACCCGACGAGCCGATTCGCTCACCTGACGACGTAGAGACGCGAACACGAAATGCAGTGATTCTAATCGCGTCTCTACAAATTTGACGGCACAACGATCAATGTTTTACGGTTCCTGCCGATTGATTGAATAATAATTCTCGTGCCTGATCGGGACTAATCTGATCTGCCTTGAATGCTTCCGCTTTCTCATAAGCTCGAATTGTAGCTGGACGCGATCGAATCGCCTCAAACCATCGCTTTAGATTCGGAAATTCTTCAAGGTTCTGTCCTTGTCGCTCATAAGGCACAATCCAGGGGTAACTCGCCATATCCGCGATCGAATACTCACCCGCTACGAATTCACGATCGCTTAATCGCTTATTCAGCACTGCATACAATCGTCCGGTTTCGTTGACGTATCGATCGATCGCATAAGGAATTTTCTCAGGTGCGTACTGGCTGAAATGATGATTCTGTCCCGCCATCGGTCCCAATCCGCCCATTTGCCAAAATAGCCATTGCAGCACTTCCGTTCGTCCACGCAAATCAGACGGGATGAATTGACCTGTTTTTTCAGCGAGATAGAGCAAAATTGCGCCCGATTCAAAAACGGAAATCGGTTCACCGCCGCCAGTGGGATCACGATCGACGATCGCAGGAATTCGATTGTTTGGAGCAATTTTTAGAAAGTCCGGTTGAAACTGATCGCCCTTGCCAATATTGATAGGTACAAGCGTGTAGGGTAGTCCAACCTCTTCCAGAAACATCGTAATCTTGTGACCGTTCGGCGTTGTCCAATAGTAGAGATCAATCATAACGACTCCGCGAATCAATGCCCCAATTGTAGTGCGATCGCTCTATAGGGAAAGCTCGATCGATGAACCTGTTACAGAGCATCATGCGATCGCATTCGTTAAAGCGCGACATAACTTGTGATTTGTGAACGTCCAGTGATACTCTGAGCCAGCGGCAGCACCGCTCAATCAATCCGTAAACGGTAGCTAGTAATGAGCTTTGATACGACCTGTCGGCGGCTCGCTGAAATCTTTCCTGAAGACTTTGCAAGCTGGTTGCTCGGCTACCGGGTTCCTTTAACTGAACTGAGTCCGACTGAACTCTCGATCGAGCCAATCAGAGCAGATCGAGTGATTCTGCTTCAAGGTCAGAACGAAATTGTTCATATCGAATTCCAAACCGATCCGAAAGATGATGTGCCGATGCGATTAGCAGATTACCGCTTACGTCTGCATCGCAAATTTCCAGACAAGACGATTCACCAAGTTGTGATCTATTTGCGAGAAACAACTTCAGAGCGGGTGTATCAGAATTACTTTGAAATTGCGGGAATGTATGCGGAATTCAACGTGGTTCGGATTTGGGAAGTGCCTGCTGAGGAGTTGATAGCGTTTCCGGGTTTGCTGCCGTTTGTGGGACTCAGCCGTAGCGACAACCCGATCCAGACCTTACGACAAGCAGTGCGAGAGATTCAGAACATCGAAGACGAGTCACAGCAGCACGAGGCAATGGCGGCGACTTATGTGCTGTCTGGGCTAAAATTTGAAGCAGGAGTGATTGCACAATTGATTAGGAGAGATGTGATGCGGGAGTCAGTGACTTATCAGGCAATCCTAGAGGAAGGACGCGAGGAAGGACGCGAGGAAGGACGCGAGGAAGAGGCGATCGCTTTGGTCACGCGACAATTATCCCGACGACTGAGACAAGAACTTTCGGAAGAAGTGCGATCGCGGCTTTTAACATTATCTCTGCCGATGCTGGAAGATTTAGGCGAGGCGCTGTTAGATTTCACCAGTTTGTCAGATTTGGAGGCTTGGTTGGCAGAGCGCTAACCCACCAAAGGTAATATATTAGACTTGCTTTAAAGATAGAGTTTCATCCAGCAGTGTGAGCGTGAAAGCGGTCTTGCACGAATCAAAAATGCCCACCGATCGATTCTATGCCGATTTGATTTGATGCTAGGGTACGAATCCGGCAGAATGAAAACATGAATCAAGTGGATTATTTGCGAATTAGTTTGGTCGATCGATGTAATTTCCGGTGTCAGTACTGTATGCCGGAAGGAAGCGATCTCGAATATGTGTTGCAGCAAAACCTTCTCACACAGGAAGAATTGACGACGCTACTGCGGGAAGTGTTTATCCCAGTGGGATTTACGCGGTTTCGATTGACCGGAGGCGAACCGCTGATTCGTCCGGGAGTCGTGGAGATTGTGAGAACGATCGCGCAATTTCCCGAAACTCAAGATCTTTCGATGACGACGAATGCCTTTCTGCTCGATTCGATGGCGCAAGATCTCTACGATGCAGGACTGAGACGCATCAATATCAGCCTAGATTCCTTAGAGCCTGAGACGTTCGATCGTATTATTGGCAATCGCGGGAAATCTCGCTGGCAACAAGTCTGGAGCGGAATTCAGACCGCGCATCGAATTGGATTTGATCCGCTCAAGCTGAATGTGGTTGTGATTCCTGGTGTGAACGATCACGAAGTATTAGAGTTAGCGGCATTGAGTCTCGATCGAGAATGGCACGTCCGATTTATCGAATTTATGCCGATCGGGAACGGCGATCTCTTCACTCAACAAGGCTGGATTGATTCAGAAGCCATTCGGCAACAAATTCGACAACGTTGGGGATTAACGGAGTCGAATGTCAAAGGAAACGGTCCTGCTGATGTGTTCCGAATTCCAGGCGCGAAAGGAACATTAGGCTTTATCAGTCAAATGTCAGAATGTTTCTGCGATCGCTGTAATCGAATGCGTCTTTCTGCGGATGGTTGGCTGCGTCCTTGCTTGCTGAACGAGATTGGACAAATCGATTTGAGAACACAACTACGATCGGGCATTTCAACCAAAGAACTCCGCGAACAAGTCAGCGAATTATTAAATCTAAAGCCTGAGATTAACTACAAACAACGCGAATCAGGAACGACTGGTAAGTATCAGCGAACAATGTCACAGATTGGCGGTTAGAGGATGGTTGAGAAGTAATGCAAGTCTCTTCGCTAACGAAAGTCTCTGCGCTGCGGGCTATCTCGCCCCGGAATGAATTCGGGGCTATCGGTGCGAAGTCCTGTGAACAGGACTGAAGAGGTTGAAATTGTCTCCGCAGTCCCCTTCAGTGGACTTTGTTCTGTTAGCCCCGAATTCATTCCGGGGCGGGTGAATGCGATGAACGACTACCTTGAAAACACCCTCTTAGACTTCAACTCAAAAACCCTGTACGATGAGCAATAAGGTTAAGCGACAAATGTACTATGCCGAGAATGCCTTGCCTAACATACGATCGCGGTACGCTCATTCTTCACCCGCCGCCCAGAGGCAAAGCGTGGGTTGAGTTTGCAGTGTGGGACGATCGCATCGAAAAGTTTCGCGTTCCCGCTCATCAGTATCGGGAATTGGTTCTGGCATTGCGATCGGAAGGAACCGAAATCGACGATCGAGCCAAAGGATTTGATGCGATCGAGCTTGTGCCTGCGGTCGAAATGGAACCTTACCCGCATCAGAAAGAAGCTCTCGCAGCCTGGAAAAATTCAGGTCGATTAGGAGTCGTTGTCTTACCCACCGCAGCAGGTAAAACGTATCTTGCTCAATTAGCGATTCAAGCGACACAGCGCAGCACGTTGATCATGGTTCCAACGTTGGATCTCATGCACCAATGGTATGCAAATCTCTGTGCAGCATTTCCAGATACAGAGATTGGATTGTTAGGCGGAGGATCGCGCGATCGTACTCCGATTTTGATCTCGACCTATGACAGTGCTGCGATTAATGCCGAAACATTAGGCAGTCAATACGCGCTACTAGTATTCGATGAATGCCATCATTTGCCGAGTGATTTTAATCGAGTGATTGCGGAATATGCGATCGCGCCCTATCGATTAGGATTAACCGCAACTCCAGAACGCAGCGACGGTAAGCACGAAGATCTAAGGCTTCTAATCGGTGAAGAAGTTTATCGAAGAACAGCAGAGGAACTATCAGGATCAGCACTCGCGAAACATGAAGCGATCGAGATTAAAGTTTCACTGTCTAAGCAAGAACGCGAACGCTACGATCAACTGATTCAAATTCGCAACGCCTTTCTAAAAGAAGCAAATATCTATCTTAGTAACGCTCAAGGCTGGCAGCGATTTGTTCAAGCGAGTGCACGATCGAAAGCTGGACGAAAAGCAATGTTAGCTCACCGAGAAGCCAAGTCGATCGCATTCGGAACTGAAGGAAAATTACGAGTCTTATCTGATCTTCTCGCTCGCCACTATCCCGAACGCACTCTAATTTTCACAGATGATAATGCAACGGTTTATCGCATTTCTCAAGATCTATTGATCCCTGCCATTACGCACCAAACTCCAGTTAAGGAACGTCATGAGATTCTGACGAAATTTAAGCAAGGAGACTATCGATCGCTCGTTGCTTCTCGTGTACTAAACGAAGGTGTAGACGTGCCTGACGCGAGTATTGCGATCGTGCTTTCAGGAACCGGATCAGCCCGCGAATACATTCAGCGCATGGGACGAATTCTCAGAAAGAGCAAAGACCCCACCAAACTCGCAATCCTCTACGAAGTCGTGGCAGAAGATACGAACGAGGAAGGTGTATCAAGACGACGCAAACCGAACCAGAAAACAAAACCTAAATCACCCAACCGCCAACTCGAATTAGTCCCCTACTCCCCACCCCCCACCGTGATCCCCCGCGCCGCAGAAGGCGAAGCAAACTACGACGATTGGTGACAGACATTTTCTGATAAGATTAACGGTTCTGACACCCCAATTTATCGACTTGCTGGAAGGAGACTTTGAAATATGGCTCGGATGTATTATGACGCTGATGCCAACTTAGATTTACTTGCGGGAAAAACGATCGCAATTATCGGTTACGGTTCCCAAGGGCACGCCCACGCCCTCAACCTGAAAGACAGCGGCATGAACGTCATCGTCGGGCTGTATCCAGGTAGCAAGTCTGCAGCGAAGGCAAAAGACGCAGGACTCACAGTTCATTCTGTTGCAGATGCGGCGAAAGCTGCGGATTTCATCATGATTCTGCTACCGGATGAAGTGCAAAGAAGTGTCTACCAACACGAAATCGAGCCAAATCTGAGTGCTGGAAATGTTCTGCTGTTTGCACACGGTTTTAACATTAACTTTGGTCAAATCGTGCCGCCTGCCGATGTTGATGTCGTCATGGTTGCTCCGAAAGGTCCTGGACATTTAGTTCGTCGGACTTACGAGCAAGGTCAAGGCGTTCCCGCATTGTTCGCGGTTTATCAAGATGCAACTGGACAAGCCCGCGATCGAGCAATGGCATACGCGAAAGGTATCGGCGGAACTCGCGCTGGCGTTCTCGAAACCACATTCCGTGAAGAAACCGAAACCGACTTGTTCGGTGAACAGGTTGTCCTTTGCGGTGGTTTGAGTGCTTTGATCAAAGCTGGATTTGAAACGCTAGTCAATGCTGGATATCAGCCAGAACTAGCTTACTTTGAGTGTCTGCATGAAGTGAAACTGATTGTGGATCTGATTGTCGAAGGTGGTTTGGCAAGTATGCGCGATAGCATCTCCAATACCGCTGAATATGGCGATCTGACTCGCGGACCTCGAATCGTGACCGATGCGACTCGTGCAGAGATGAAGAAGATTCTCGAAGAGATTCAAACCGGACAATTTGCGCGGGAATTCGTGTTGGAAAATCAGTCGGGTAAGGCTGGATTTATGGCAATGCGGCGACGGGAAGCAGAACACCCGATCGAAGAAGTCGGTAAAGATCTACGATCGATGTTTAGCTGGCTGAAGAAGGTCTAGTAAAAATCGCGCTTCTGAGTGATTAGAGGGACAGAATTTCTCGCATTGAGTTGAAGTTTCGATCGCGCTCAATTCGAGGGATTCTGTCTCTTGAACGTTGAGTGCATGTCTCTACAACTATTTTCCCGTACATTAACTTTGTGTGGACTCGTTTAGTTGTTGTTGGAGTTGTTGAACTTCATCGATCGATAATCCCGTAATCCGCGCAACAGCATCAACTGGAAAGCCTTCTCGTAATGAATTATGGGCAGGCAATCTCTCTTTGCTTTCTCGCCTCTGCCCTTGCCTCGGCTTCTCGTTGAATCGACTTGCTGCATTGTTTTAGTCTTGTAGCGTCGCTTCCCCCGGACTCGATAATCGAGCTTCCGAAAGGGAATCTCTTCTTTGGGTAGCGTTTGAAACTCAATGTGGAGGATGGCTTCGTCAGACTGAAGCAAAATCATCGCATCAGCACGAATCGAGTCGAGCTTAGAGGGTGTTTGAGAAGGATAAAAAGCGGCTTTGCTGCGTTGCCAGTCCGCCCGGACATGAATTTCTGGGCTAATGGAGGAAACCCGCTGAAGCGGACTTAGAGCGTAATTCGGAGTTCTTAGCCCAGTTCAGTCGGCTTCCCTGATTAGCCCGGAGATTCATGTCCGGGCGGGTGAATGCGATAAACGCTCACCTCTCGAACACACTCTTACAAAAAAAGACGCTCGTCAGAACGCCTTTTCTAAAAATATGAAGAAATCAAGTTATGCACTCGCTTCTGTCGTTGGGGCGGCAGCCATTTGCTCTCTTGCAAGGCGACGTTTCTTGGCGTAAAGCTGGATAAAGGCTGCCATCGCCACAATCATGCCAAAGATACCCCAAGCGGTAGCACTGGTTGGAATGTCGTTTTTAAAGACAGCCAGCATCACCACAATTACAAACAGAACGGTTGGGAATTCATTAAACCAGCGGAATTGTTGTCCCGTGAGCTTGCACGTATCAGCGGCAAGGCTTTTCATAATTCTCAAGCACAGATGATCGTAAACAATCAACAATGCAACGCAGGCTAACTTAATGTGAAGCCAAGGCTGCTTGAGCACATCGGGTTCTGTGTAAACTAGCCCGATCGCCATTGCGATCGTCAACAGCAATGCCGGGGTCATGATGATGCGATAGAGGCGCTTCTCCATGATTTGATACTGATTTCTGAGAATGCTGCGAGCGGGTTCTGCTTGTTCGTTCGCTTCCGCGTGATAGACAAATAAGCGCGGCAGGTAAAACAGTCCCGCAAACCAGCAGACAATTCCCACAATGTGAAATGCCTTAAACCACTGATATGCCATAAGAATCGTTATGCAGAGTGTTTGAAAAGCGTATCGAGGTAAACCGCAGTGGTTGATCGATCGCATTCTCCATTCTGCAATAAAAAGAGGCTCAATGCGGCAGTGAGAACTTGATCTTGATCCCAGTCGGGATGTTTTTCTAAATAGGTCGCTAAAGAAGAATGAAGGGCTTCGGGGAGTTCGGTCAAGATGCTTACGATCGGGTACATAACTCTCATCTCTAACAGGTTTCTGAGAATGTGCAAAGTCGAACCTCGCTTTTCAACAGGCTGTGGAAAACGTCAACTTTCACAGGAAAAAATCTTTCCTGCTGCTTCGGTGCAAACTCGCACTTATAAAGCGGCTAGAACGTAGCATTTGTACTGGTTTTAGCCATTTTTCGCGCGGCTGATTGAACGGTCTTATTGTGCGGGAAAGGGTGAAATTCTGTCAATGCAGAAAATGTATCACGGAGGATCAGTTTGAGCCGAATACAACGTAAGAATGGGGCTTTCAGCGATCTCACTTTCTAAATTCTGAAGACTACTGACGTAAATGGCACTTATTCTAATCGGTTTTTCAGTGGTTCCACGGTTTATCCACAGGAACGACTTTTTCGCTGTGGATAACTCCGCGAATCTGTGGAAAACTCACGTCAAAGCTGGGGAAAACATGAATGCTTTCCACCGAATCCATTTAGAAATGTGCGATCGAATTTCTATTCAGTGATTCCGGGGTGTGGAGCGGTTCCAAGAGCTACTGCGACCCTGACTGATAGCGCGGTGTAACAATCGATCGAGAAGATTTTGAGCAAAGATTAAGGGACACACCAAATTGAAGCTTACGAATTCTATCAGCCTTCGATGTCATTTACCAAGTCGGATCGTAAAAGAGATTAATCGTTACGCTGTCCCGTCCAGGCGGCACAGAAGCGATACAACTGCGGACGGTTTCTCCATCGTCTAGCTCAACTTCGCAGGCGTGACACGACCCCATGAGGCAGCCTGTGGGAATCGATACGCCTGCTCGATCGGCAACTTGTAGAAGCGGTTCGCCGACTTCGGCATCGACGGTGACATCATCGGGAAGGAATCGAATGCGAACACTCATGAGTAGGATTCTAAAGAATATCTAAACGCTACGGGCTTTTGAGGATTTTGCCTTTAGTGTATGAATCAAGGACAAACGGGTACGTTGCACCGAAAGGGTTAGGGATAAAAGCGCATTCAGGATGAATTCCGATGCGCTTGTTTTTTTGGAACTGGATGGTCTCTTGGCTAGGGCAAAATTGGTTTGAGATCGAGATGAGGCTCGATCGAGTCCGCCAACTGGTCTAACATCAATTCCCGCTGTTCTCGATAATTTGCTACTCCGGTCGGCAGCGATCGTAATCCGCGTTGTTGGCGCAGTCGATTTAACCAAGCACGTCTCCAAGGACCATTATCGAAAATACCATGCAGGTAAGTTCCCCAAATCGATTGCGATTCGTCTACAACACCAAGATTGGCATCATCGAATAAGGCTTTCGTTCCTTCGGATTCTTCGAGTAAACGGGTTCTACCTTGGTGAATTTCGTAGCCTGAGACGGGCAATCCATCTTGGGGGAAGTTGGAAGTCACATTGCGCTGACGGGCGATTTTCTGACCTGCAATCACTGTTTTAAGCGGCAGGAGTCCTAAACCGCGATATCGTCCTTCTTGTCCTTCAATGCCTTCTGGGTCAGCAAGAATCTTACCAAGCATTTGGAATCCGCCACAGATGCCGAGAACTGTTCCACCCGCAGCGAGATAGTTTTGGATTTCTTCTGCCATACCGGATTTGTGGAGCGCGATTAAATCTGCGATCGTCGTTTTCGATCCTGGAATAATCACGGCATCCGGATGTCCTAACGGCTGTTTCGGATGGAGATATTTCACATTCACCGAAGGTTCAGATTCAAGCGGATCGAAATCAGTGAAATTAGAAATTCGTGGAAGTCGAACCACTCCGATCGTAATATCGCCCTTAGTATTCGGAGCACGATCGAACAACGATAGCGAATCCTCTGCCGGGAAAACCTGATCGAGCCACGGAATCACACCAATGACCGGAATGCCCGTTTTCTTCTCCAGCCATTCAATTCCCGAATCCAGTAACGATCGTTGTCCCCGGAACTTATTAATGACAACGCCTTTGATTAATGCGCGTTCGTCTGGATCAAGTAACTCTAAAGTTCCGACAACGTGAGCGAACGCGCCACCCCGATCGATATCTACGACTAAAATTGTGGGCGCGTTTAAGTACTTCGCGACCCGCATATTCGTTAAGTCACGATGTTTTAAGTTAATTTCGGCTGGACTGCCCGCGCCTTCACAGACAATAAAATCGAACTCCTCGCTAATTCGTTTGAGAGAATCCTCGATCGCTGCCCATCCCGGTTCAAAAAAGTTCTCATAATAGTCCGCCGCGCCTGTTCGTCCGACGACGCGCCCTTTCACAATGACCTGAGAAGTCATATCGCCTTGAGGCTTTAACAAAATTGGATTCATCTCAACCCAAGGTTGAACTCCTGCCGCCCAAGCTTGAACCGCTTGAGCATATCCGATCTCGCCCCCGTTCGCGGTGACATACGAATTGAGCGCCATATTTTGCCCTTTGAACGGCGACACTCGGAAGCCCTGACGCGCCAGAATTCGACATAAGGCAGTTGCAACCATTGATTTTCCTGCGTGGGAAGTCGTGCCCACAACCATGACAGCTTTCATTCATTCACCTCCGGATAGATACTAGAACGGGAGTCGTAACCAGCGATTCATCGCATTGAAAAGTCGATCGCTAAAATTCGCTTTGCCATATCCCCCCACGGCTTGCCAATGTTGAACGAGTTGCCGACCGAGCGGAGTTAGCCGAAAACTATCGGTTAATCCTTGCCCGTCCACTTCACGCCGCAAGAGTCCAACTTGAATCAGCCAGAGCAATTCCCCGTCTGCCGAGAGTTCTGAGAGACTTCGCTTGCTGTACTGATTCCGAATGCCAGCCGTTCCGGTGAGAGAATTGAGCGCGACACTGTGATCGAGCATGACTGCGTAGAATTTCAGTCGAAACGGGGCGCAACGAACAGCACGAGCGGCTCGATCGAGGGTTTTCTGCGGATAGCGGAAGGCAGGATTAGAAGTCGTCTGGGTCATCAGTAATCGCGACTAAGTTTGGGTAAAGCTTTGGTGAAGTTTAAACGGATTCAGCCTCTATTATTGACAGAAATATTTTTGATTTGCGAAAGTCGCTCGATCGAATTGACGATCCGATTCACTTTTCGCAGAATTTCGGGCGAAATCCGGTTAAAGTTCGCTTCCTAACTCAGTAATTTTGCCAGTTTACGGATGCCTTTGGGAATTTAACGAGTTTTACGATCGACAAATTCGTTCAGTCCTTCACCAAATAAGGACAATCCCACGACCATTAATGTCATCGCCAATCCTGGAAATAGCGCCGTCCACCAAATTCCACCCGTTGAAAGCGCGTCTAGTGCCTCTCTTAGATCGTGTCCCCATTCTGGAACTTCATCGGGCAAACCTAATCCAAGAAATCCTAATCCACCGAGAGTCAAAATCGCGTCTGCTGCATTCAAAGTGAATAGAACTGGAACACTTTGAATCACGTTTGCGAACAAATACTTGGATAATACTCGCCACGTCGAAGCTCCCATCGCTTGAGCCGCTTCAATAAACAGTTCCGTTTTCACACTGACCGTTTGATTGCGCACGACTCGATAATATTGAGGCACATACGCGATACTGAGCGCGATCGCTGCGTTAAACACGCCTCGTCCTACGACAAACGCCAAAGTAACCGAAAGCAATAATCCTGGCAGCGTATAGATCGTATCCATCAGAAACAATAAAGCTCGATCGAGTCTTCCTCCCCGATAGCCGCTCACCATTCCCAACGGCACACCCACAATTAGACTTAGTGCCGTTGCTAGAATCACCACTTGAATCGCGGCTTGTGTGCCAAACAGGGTTCGAGAAAAGACATCGTATCCGAGGCTAGAGGTTCCAAACCAATATCTTAGGTTGGGTGCTGCATGAGGGGGATTATCGAGAAATTCAGTCGGGCTTTGGATTAGACCGATCGCTTGCAGAATTGGAGCGAAAAGCGCGATCGCCACAAAGACTAGAACAATCACTGCCCCAATTCGCATCATTTGGCGGGAAAGGGACGGACGTTCAGCAGCATTAATCAGCCTGGGAAGGCGAATAGAGGTCATAGCTCGATCGCGTAGATGATTGCCTATCATACTGGCATTAGGAAAAGTTCGATCGAAGACGAAAATAGAAAGTAAGTCTTAGGAGGTTGTTATGTCTCTCACGGTGAAAGACCTAGAAATTGTGCAAGCTCAGCTTGGTCAGCTTCATCAGGACTACCAAATTGAACTGATTGATGGAGAAGTGGTGATTATGAGTCCTTCGGGTTACGAATCGGATGAAGTGGCATCAGAATTTAGTGCCCAGTTGCGGAACTGGGTGAGACCTCGTAAGTTGGGACGAGTGACGGGAGCAGGGGCGGGATTTGTGTTGCCTGACTCAGATACCCGCGCTCCAGATGTGTCGTTTGTGCAGGCAGAGCGATTGCGCCGGAGTCCTCAGAGTTTTGCGGAACTTGCACCCGATCTGATGGTTGAGGTGAAGTCTCCGAGCGATAGTATCAAGGCATTACGCGCCAAGATTGATCAGTTTTTGGCACAGGGATCGAGAGTCGGCATCTTGATTCATCCAGGGCAGAGATGGATTGAGGTTCGTCGATCGAATATGGAACCTGTGACGCTGAAAGATGGCGATGTGTTGACCCTTCCCGATTTGTTGCCGGGATGGGAAGTACAAATTTCAGAATTGTGGTCGCCTGTGTTTGAAGATTAAAGACAATTCGAGATTGAGACCGCAAAATTGGTGTGTCAATAGTCGCGGATTGGTCTAAAAAGAGGAATGTTGCTGTTTTAAGTGAGAACAGTCCGATGCAGAGTGAGAATGTTCTTACTTTAAGAAGGAAATTTCTATCAATTTGATGAAACTTTCTCATTTCACATTAGAACTTTTTATCTTTGTGATGAAACGTTCTGCCTTTTTGATAGAACTTTCTATCTTGATACTGGAATATTTCGATTTGAAGTGAGAATGGTCGGATTGAAGAGAGCAGCGATGATGTTTTGAGAGAGACGGGAGCGATCGACAATGATAAACCGCACAGATAAAGCGCTATTCAATCGCAAAATTTTGAATCAGGCGGTGAGTCAGTTTGTTTTTCCATTGGATTTGAAGCAGAAGCATCAAACGGTTTTGCAATGGATGGAACTGCTGGAGTCGGGAACGCTGTATCAAGCGAAAGAAGTCTCGCTGCATGGGGATTTTTTGCGAGATATCTTTCAAGATGTGTTGGGATATCGATCGGTGATCGCAGGGGGCGGAAAACTTTGGGAACTTGCCGCTGAAGCGACGATCGCAAATGGTGGCGGATCGGCGGATGGTGCGATCGGGTTTTTTAGCGGACGGACAACGACCGGAAAAAAAGTCCAGCTTGAAGGGCGAGTGATTGCACCGATCGAGCTAAAAGGCGCGAAGGTGGATCTCGATCGACAAAAGGCGAGTGAGTCGCCTGTCGATCAGGGATGGCGGTATGCAAATCATTCGCCCGGTTGTCGATGGGTGCTGGTGTCGAACTATATTGAGACGCGGATTTATCAGACGACGAAGAGTACCGCGTTTTATGAGGCGTTTTTTCTTGAAGATTTGAAGGATTTGGAGGCGTTTAAGCGATTCTATTTCTTGCTGTGTCGGCAGAACTTTTTACCGTTGCAGTCGGCGAAAGAACAGGAGTCGAGAATTGATCGATTACTGAAAGAATCGGAGAGCCGACAAGAAGAAGTCACTGAAGATCTGTATGCCGAGTACAAGAGCATTCGAGAATTGTTGGTGAATGACTTTATTCGGTTGCAGCAGACGGAATCGAATCAGGAATTGGTGCTGATTGAGAAGGCGCAGAAGTTACTCGATCGAGTTTTGTTTATCGCATTTTGTGAGGATCAAGGGCTGTTACCGAGAGACACGCTGAAAAATGCTTATCAAGCCAAGAATCCATACGTGCCGATGACGGTTTGGGAGTTGTTTAAGCAGTTGTTTCGCTGGGTCGATCGAGGAAATTCGGAACCGCCGATCGCGGGATATAACGGCGGATTGTTTGCTTATGATCCGGTACTGGATGAAACCTTAACTGTGCCCGATTCTCGCTGTGAAAGGTTAGTGAGTTTGACGCGGTTTGAGTTTGATACGGATGTGTCGGCGGATGTGTTGGGACGGATCTTTGAGCAGTCGATTACGGATTTGGAGGCGTTGAAGGCGGAGAAGACTGGGCAGAAATATGACAAGGCGGAACAGAAAAAAGGCAAGCGGAAAACGCAAGGGGTGTACTACACGCCTGCTTGGGTGACACAGTATATTGTCTCGACTGCGATCGGGGGATATTTGACGCGGCGGGAGATGGCGTTGCGAGATCGATACCCAACTTCAACGGCAACAGATGAGCAACGGTTTTGGCTGACGTATCGGGATGAGGTGCTGAAAACGGTTCGCGTGGTTGATCCGGCTTGTGGATCGGGTGCGTTTTTGATTGCGGCGTTGGACTTTTTGCGGGGGGAACACGATCGAGTAAATCGTCAGCTTGCAGCATTGGGAATCGAAACTGAGGATGCAGCAACGATCGATAAACATCTCCTGACTGAGAATCTATTTGGGGTAGATTTGTCTCCGGAATCAGTGGAGATCACGAAATTGTCGTTGTGGTTGAAGACGGCAACACCGGGGAAGACGCTGACGAATTTAGATGGGAATGTGCGGTTTGGGAATTCGATCGTTTCGGATCGATCGACCGATATGAATGCGTTTGATTGGGCGGTGGAGTTTGCAGCGGTGTTTGCGACGGGTGGATTTGATGTGGTGATTGGGAATCCGCCGTATGTGAGACAGGAATTTTTATCGCACGTTAAGCCGTATTTGCAGGCGAATTATGCCTCTTATGATGGCGTAGCGGATTTGTATACCTATTTTTATGAACAGGGCATCAACATTCTGAAACCGGATGGGGTGTTGTCCTATATTGTGACGAATAAATGGTTTCGCTCTGGATATGGTGAGCCGTTGCGCCGCTTTTTTACTGAAAACTGTGTGTTTGATCAAATCATCGATTTTGGTCACGCACCGATCTTTCAGGATGCTGATACGTTTCCTTGTATTGTGGTAGCGCGAAAGAAGCAGAAGATAGAAACAGAGACGCAACAAAAAGAAGTGATTGTTTGTCCTGTTCCACGAGAAAAATTATCAAACCTTAGCCTTACTGATTATGTGAGAGATGAAGGCTATGAAGTTCCTTGGAATCGCTTTAGTTCAGAAGCGTGGAGTTTAGAGATTCCAGACGTGGATAAGTTAATGCAAAAGATTCAAAAATCAGGAGTTCCGCTGAAAGAATTTGTTGGTATCAAGCCAGTCTATGGAATCAAAACGGGATACAACGAAGCATTTCTGATCGACGATGAAACAAGAAAACGCTTAATTCAATTAAATCCAAAATCTGGCAACGCAATTAAGGCTTGTTTACGAGGACAAGACATAAAGAGATGGAAATCGAATTGGCAAGAACTCTGGATGATCGTTATTCGGCAGGAGGCAGAACTTGAGGATTACCCAGAAATTAAAGATCATTTAGAACAATATCGCTCAAAATTAGAAGCTAGAGCAGGAAAACAAGCATGGTGGGAACATCAAGGAAGTTTAGCGTCTTACGAGGTTTTTGAAAAACCAAAAATAGTGTATCCAGACATTATTTGGAGACCACAATTTGCATTATCTGAGGATGCGACTTACCTTCTTAATACTTCTTACCTATGTCCAAGTTCAGATCTCTACCTGTTAGCTGCTCTGAATTCGCCTCTTATGTGGGCTTATATGTGGCGAAACTGTGTACACGCAAAAGATGAAGCCCTGAGAATGTTCAATCCTTCTACAGAAACTCTTCCGATCGCAGAACCCACCCCAGAAATCCGATCGCAAGTCGAACCCCTCGTTCAACGCCTCATCGAAATCACCCAAGCCAACCAATCCGGCTATCGTGATGTGCATGACTGGTTACGATCGCGCTTTCGCATGGAAAAACTCGGACAAAAACTCGAAACCTTCGCCACCCTCAGCAAACAAGACCTGATCGAAGAAGTCCGCAACCGCATTCCCAAAGCCGGATCAAAAAGCAGCGATCGATTAGGCATTGCAGGCATGAAAGAAGTCACCGAAGTTTACAACGAGTATGCACTTCCCATTCAAACAAGAGCGATCGAAGCCCAAAAACTCGAACGCCAACTTTCAGACTTAATCAATCAAGCTTACGGACTCACACCCGAAGAGATTGATTTGATGTGGAAGACTGCACCGCCACGAATGCCGATGGCTTCGCCACGCGGTAACGCAACCACCAATCCGCTTTTAGAATAGAAACAGCACAATTATCCAAGCTTATGATCAACCCGTCCTATCCCTTTGCTCAAGAATTCATCACCGACGCATCCGGACAGATTCGCAAAGTAATTCTCGACATTAACGACTATGAAAAACTGATTGAAGCGATCGAAGATGACGCAATGGGAAGAGCGATCGCAGAAGTTCGACAAGAAACTCCGCTCTCGTTGACCGAAGCGCTTAACGAACTGGAGCAACCGTGAACGTTGAATATCAACCCAGCTTTCTAAAAGATCTCAAAGCACTAAAAAGTACACCTGCGTTCGCAGCAATCAAAGCACTCTGTTTTGAAGAAATTCCAGCTTGCAATACGCTAGACGAAATTCGCAACCTCAAAAAACTGGCAGGTTATGACGATTGTTATCGCGTTCGTGTGGGAGATTATCGATTGGGGCTAATCATCGAAGGCGACTTGATTACATTTGCTCGTGTTCTACACCGACGGGAAATATACCGCTACTTTCCCTAATCTGTTAGCGACTCCCACATCTGCGAAAGCGGAATAGTTTGCCCAGTAATCGCCTCGTATAATCCTTGTCGAACATCTTCCAAGATCTTCTCTCGCGGTTCATCCTCATCCGTTTCAGACTCAGGAATCAATACCGTCACTTGTACGCGCCCAGTATATTCAACTTCTAAAGGCTGATCTAGCAACAATTTGCCGTTTTGAATTGTGCCTGTAACCTCGATCGCTTTCATACGTTTCCTACACAGAATGCTTTCACCTTATCAAAAAACAAACTCTCCAGCGTTGACACTGGAGAGCCTGAAAAATTAATCAGAAATTAGCCCACTTTGAGCAATTCCACATCGAATAACAGCGTCGAATTCGGGGGAATCGGACCAATTCCGCGACTGCCGTATCCCAACTCTGCGGGAATTTCCAACATCCGCCGACCGCCGACTTTCATCGTGCCGACTCCTTCATCCCAACCCTTGATCACTTGACCGACACCGATTTTGAACTTGAATGGCTGACCGCGATCGCGGGAACTATCGAACTTCGTGCCATCGGTTAACGTGCCCGTGTAGTGTACCGTCACCAGTTGACCCTGCTCAGGAGTTGCGCCCGTGCCTTCCACTACATCGGTGTACTTCAGACCTGAAGCGGTTGTCGTGGATTCTTTATTCTCAGGATTTGGAGTCGTCATCGGTTTTAGATCGGCAGCTTGCGCGACTTGTACAACAGGAGCAGCTTCGGTTACGGGTAAATTACCAGCGATCGCGCTGTCACGGGAACCCGTCACTTGTGCCACAATCAGCAGCACGACACAGACCACCATTACCCCGAAGCTGATCAAAATCTCTCTCATCGATCAGTCCTCTCGAATGTGCTTTTCAATTTTGGCACTATTTCCAGAGCTTATTCTCTAAATCTCGCAGTTGACGCTCTAAGCGATCGAGTCTTCCCCGCAGTTCGTCCATCTCAGCCTGACGTGGGACACCGAGATCCATGAGCATATTCCGAAGTTGACGCTGCATTTGAGCCTCAAAGCCACCCTGCTCGGTTTTGAGTTGATTCATTAGATCATCGACAAAGCCCTTTGCCTGATCGGGGTTGAGTTTGCCATCTTTTACCCACTGATCGCCCACTTCTTTAAGCTTTTCAGCGACCAGAGAGGTCGTTCCCACACCTAGCATCAGAAGCTGCGTGACCCAATTATTGTTATCCATGATTTTTGTATCGCTCGATCGATTCAGCTTTGTTCATTGTGGCAAATCTCGATCGATTCGTAACAGGACGGATTCCCGTCTACAGTGGCGCATCGGATGAGAGACTAGATCTATACGCGCTTGCTGTTATTTCTCGAAGCCATGTCAGATCCTCAAACGATTAGTGCTGCGGTTGCTGCACTTTATAATACTTATCCTTTTCCGCCTGAACCTTTGTTGGATGAGCCGCCACCCGGTTATAACTGGCGTTGGAATTGGCTTGCAGCTTATAGCTTTTGTACCGGACAAAAACCGAAACGCCAGGATGTTCGGATTTTGGATGCAGGCTGTGGAACTGGAGTTGGAACTGAATATTTAGTGCATTTGAATCCTCAAGCTCAGGTGACGGGGATTGATCTCAGTTCGGGAACGCTGGCTGTGGCGCGAGAGCGATGTCAGCGATCGGGAGCCGATCGAGTAGAGTTTCATCACCTGAGTTTGTACGATGCAGATCAGTTGTCAGGACAGTTTGACTTGATCAATTGTGTAGGAGTGCTGCACCACTTACCTGATCCGATTCGGGGAATTCGATCGCTGGCGACAAAACTCGCACCTGGTGGATTGATGCACATTTTCGTCTATTCGGAATTGGGACGACGCGAGATTCAATTGATGCAAGAAGCGATCGCGTTACTCCAATCGGATCGATCGAACTATCGAGAAGGGGTTGCGATCGGGCGACAGATTTTTGCTTCTTTGCCTCCGAATAATCGATTAGTGCGGCGCGAACAAGAACGCTGGTCGATGGAAAATACCCGCGATGAATGTTTTGCAGATATGTATGTGCATCCGCGTGAAGTCGATTACAACATTCAGACTTTGTTCGAGTTGATTGATGCTTCGGGATTAAAGTTCTTGGGCTTCTCGAATCCGCGTCAGTGGGAAGCGGCTCGATTGTTTAATCATCCAGATTTGTTGGAAAAAGCAGAGAGTTTGAGCGATCGAGAAAGATATCGCTTGATCGAATTGCTTGATCCAGAATCAGTCACGCACTACGAATTCTTTTTGGGACG
This sequence comes from Leptolyngbya sp. AN10, assembly GCF_050565645.1. NCBI lineage: Bacteria > Bacillati > Cyanobacteriota > Cyanophyceae > Leptolyngbyales > Leptolyngbyaceae > Leptolyngbya > Leptolyngbya sp. AN10. Next base: position 60,392 of record NZ_JBNXVP010000002.1, on the reverse strand, counting down.
AGGAGAATTACCGCGATCGGATTGGAGTTCGGATGAAGCGCTGTTGCAAGCCATTCCTGAGCGGAGTCCTTGTATGGATGGTTGGGAAAGTCGATGTTTATTTAATTTCGACTATCAGATCATCAACTTGTCAGAGGAAGAGTTCGCGTTTATGAAAGCTTGCGACGGGAATCAAACTCGATCGACGAAAGAGATCTTGGCGGAAATTCCGATTTCGATCGAGAAAGTGCGATCGCTGCAAGATCAGCAGTTAATTCTGCTCAGTCCGTGAGGTCTATGAGCCTGAGATGCCCACCGAATTCCATTCGCCACGGCATAATTCAAGTCGGTTAATTCATTCAAACAAAAAAGAGATGGAGCTATCTTTGCCTCATCTCTTTTTTGTTTGTTGTCGTTTAGCAATTACAGCCTTTGTGTCCGCAGTCGCCATGTCCGTCTGGATGTCCATTCGCGCAGGCATCACTGCAATAGAATTTCTCGTCTTTCTGAACGGCACTCTCGGTTGAAACAATGCACAGGCAAGGCTCACAGGCGCATTTCATTTGATTTACGGTGGTCATTTTGGTTTCTCCAAATTCAGTTGTCTTTATCTTAACATCTGAACAACCATTCATATATTAAAGAATCGTTGCAGGGAGTCTTTAATTATTCCAATTGATAAATTTTTTGTAATACCAATTTGATTTTTGAGTGCTACAGATTCGCGTTGCCCCCTAACCCCCAAATTTGGGGGAACAAGAATCAAAGTCCCCCAGAATTGGGGGATTTAGGGGGCGAAGGATCTGTGGCATGAATAGATTGATTTGGTATAACGTGATCCTGTATGCAGGGAGCAAACCCAATCTGATTCCAGCACGATCGATCGATCTCGCAGTCTTCATGAGTATCCCTTGTTCGATTATTAGATCCCGATCGATAACCTCCATCCATTAATGATTCCGGTATCATTCGCGATCGCATCGATTACTCTCAATTGCCATCGTCCTTGTGCAGATTGTCCTAGCATTCTGCTTAAGGTTGGTGTCGTTTGGAGGGAATACGATCGGGTCAAAGCTGTTTGTCTTCCTAGTGTTCGACCTTGCAGTAAAGTGACTCGTCCAGAAGGTGAAACGAGACTCGCTTCAATGTCACCCAGAAAAGCATGAGTAATATTTACTGTGACTTGAATATCTTTAACTGTTCCAGTCTCGTTAATCTGGATGTCGCTAACAATCCCAGATGAATTGCCATCAGGAATCATCAGCATATTATTATTTTCACCAGAAATCGATCGAGCAACCATTAAAGGAGATCTTCTAGCGATCGCGGCTTGAGTTGCTTTCGCGGCATTGACTTTTCCATATCCAAACCAATCACAGCGACCATTCGCATCGTAAGTTCCTTTTCGCAATCCGAACTGTGGATCGGGATCAGAATCAATAATCTTGTCTGCGGTTTGCTGTAAGATTTGCCGTACTTCTTGAGCAGTTAACTCTGGATTTGCAGATAAAACTAATGCTGCAACGCCCGCCACCAAGGGACAAGCACTCGATGTACCACCAAATCCATAAGTGAAATCGCCTGCATCATAACCATCATTGCCTCGTCGATCGGCGGTTACAATTCCTAATCCTCGGAGCGGCGATCGCACTTCTGGAGGAGTCGCGACATAACCAATTCCAGGCAGTCCCATTCCTGGAGGAGCATTGTTACTCGGCGCACAGATAGCAACTTCCGCACCCCAATTACTATAAGCTGCCTTCTTGTTCAAACTGGTCGAAGCTGAAACTGTGATCACATCGGGGTGAACTGTGAAGCCTCCAAGCCAACTGGTATTCCCGCTAATCGCATTGTTTCGCCAGCCCGATTCATTAATCGTTCCATTCGTTGGACGATTCGCATTTCCCGCAGCAAATAGAATGACGCAACCTTTTCCATCTCGTCCTTGAGTTGCTGCACGAGTAATTGCAGCCCGTTGTCTTAAAGAAAGTGGGTAATAAACTGCACTCGGACCCCAACTACAAGAGATCACCGCAGCACCTCGATCGACTGCCCATCCGAATAAATCCTCGATCGTTTGATCATCTAAAAATCCGGTTGTCCGAATCGGCATCAAAGCGCATCCCGGAGCAATTCCCACGACACCGAATCCGTTCTCTTCGGCAACCGCAACTCCCGCACAGGAAGTGCCATGATCTTCTCCCGCATTATCAGGTTGAGGGTTGAAGTCTCTGCCCTTAAAGTCTCTAGGTGCAACGATCTTGCCCATTCCTTGAAAGTCAGGATGATTCAGATCAATCGCATCATCCATCACAGCAACGACTATCGATCGACTTCCTCTCGTAATGTCCCAAGCTTGTTCTGCAAACACATGAGAGCCAGAAACTAAGTCCTGTCCGCCTGTGTGATTGAGATGCCATTGTTTCGGATAGATCGGATCTTTCGGGCGATAGTAACCTTCTTGGCGAACAATAATGTTTGGTTCTGCGGTGAGAATTTCCGATCGAGTAATTAATCGATTCGTAATCTTCAACGGATTTTCAGTCGAATTCGCAGTTAGTTGATAAACGAACGTATTCGGAATTTCAGGAATTTGTTTGAGTTGTTCAAGCGCAAATTCTTGAGCGATCGAACTAATCACATCCGATTTGATATTCGGATCAAACTGAACCGTGATTTGATTCGTCACGTACAACTTTGAGCCAGGATTGTCTTTAATTTGGTAAACATGACTTGCATAGTTCACTGCGTCTTCTGCCCGGACTTGATTCAGCACTTGATCCTTCTGATTCGGATCAACAATAAATTCTGTCAATTGAGGCGGAGCAGCACCGGGATTAATTTGCACAGGAGCTTTATTGACGATATCCCACGCTTCTTGTTTGGAAGTCGCATTCACAGCAAAGCGATCGTCTAATTTTTCCACAATCAATTCTTCGCCGCCGCGCTGGAGAATTCGACCGCGATTCTCATCGGGAATGCTGGCGTTTCCTTGGGGGTTTGCGGGATTCGTCATGGTAATGCTCCAACGGTGTCCTAACTCGATATCAATATAGTTCTGCCCAGTTTCGGAGAGCGCTTTACGGTTTTTAACATCCACGGTGCGGGAACATTGAGATCGCGTTGTATCTCTTTAGTATGTGCCCGTCAGTTCTGGACGGTAATTATGAAATCAAATCGCTTACAAGTCCTCTTTCCCCTGGCAGTGTCAACCATGATACTCTTGCCGCTCTCAGGGTGTACGCCTTCTTCAACGGAATGCCAACCAGATGCCCAAGGGCGCGTCCCCCAAAATTGTTCATCGGGTGGAAGCTCTGGCGGGACATATTATCGCTCTGGTGGCGGTTCTTCTGGAGGTTCAAATCGGACAGGGGTTTCTGGTCGATCGTCGGGTCGGAGCGGATTCGGTAGCTTTGGCGGAGGTCGCGCAGGAGGATGAGTAATCCATTTCAAAGTGTGGAACGCGATCGCTTTTTTCGTCAGCTTCAAATGCCTTGGTACAATCTCGCGCTGGTGAACGACCTCTCATCTGTTCCTAGTCCTTACGCGCTCTATCATTGTCATCCGGTCACAGAAAGTCAGATTGCTGAGATGAATCGATCGGCGAAACGGGTCGGAGAAGTTCTTTTATATCTCTGGTCGGTCATCCGAAAATTCGATGCGGAAACTTTGCTCGAATATGGCTTTCCAGAGGAAACAATTCGAGTTGTGAAATTCGACGGATTAGCTCCGTTTTGTATGCGATTGGATTGGTGCTGGAATGAAACGACAGGTGTTCACAAAGTCATCGAAGCGAATGTTCAGACACCGAGCTTTTGGTTTGAATGTATTGAAGGAAATGCCAGAGTTGCAGAACATTTCGGGATGAAATCTCCTCAAGTTGGAATGAAATCGCTGCTCAGTTTGTCGATCAGTCAGCAACTCCAACGGGCTGCCGATTGGCTGAAAAAACCGATCGACAACTGCAAAATTGGCTTAACCACGCTGGATAATCTTGAAGATATCGGAACGATGCGCTGGTTGAACCAATTCGTTTCTCCAGAACGGTGTACGTTTCCCCTTGAAGAACTCCGCATCAAAGATCATCAATCTCTATTTCACGAAGAAGAACAGATTGATATTCTCTTCATGTGGTATCCGGTAGAATGGGCGATCAACGATCGAGATTCTACCGGTGCGAAACTTTGGGATGCGCTGGAAGAATTGATCTTGAAAAGAAAGATTGCGATCGTAAATTTCGCTTCGGCTTTCTCACTCCAACCCAAAAGCATCTTTGCATTAATCAGCGATTTAGGCTTAGATTTCTTTCCCCCAAATCTTGCTGAAACGGTCTACGAATTCTTTCCCAAAACGGCTCAAACTGTCGATGAAATGGGTGATACTTACTTTGCAAAACCCGTTTTAGGAAGACAAGGAGAAGGCTGTTTTTCAATGGTTAACGGCGAAATGGGTGTTCAAAGTGCAAATCAAGATCCTTGGTACACTGAGCAAGATTATGTCTATCAAGAATTGCTCGACTTTCCAACGCTTGAAATTGAAGATCGATCGATGACTGCACTTTGGAGTACTTGGCTGTTCAATGATGGAACTGAATTCGCTCCGGGCGGAGTTGGACTAAGACTATCTGAAGGCAAAATTACCGACGATTATTCCTACTGGTGTCCGATCGGGATTTGCGCTTAATCCTGCTCAAACACTTTTCCCAATGCCGCAGGAGGCGTACTACGAATCATTTCTGATGCTGTATTCTCGATCGAGGAAGGCAACAATTTCAACAATCGCTCTAAACCATCACTCGAAGTCAGCACTAATAGTAGAATCATCAACAAAAACGGAGCTACCGTAAACACCTGAGTTGGTACATCCGGGATTGTACTTTGAGCCACACCCGCCAACGATTGCAGAATTCCGAAGAGATAACAGCTAATCGCAACTCTTAAAGGATTCCAACCGCCAAAAATGACGATCGCTAATGCAATCCACCCATATCCCGCTGTATGTAACTGACTCCATCCCGCTTTGAAGTTCAGCGAAAATGCTGCGCCTGCAATTCCCATCATCGCGCCACCAATCAGCGTGTAGACGTATCGCATCAAAACCACATTCGTCCCTCTTGCAAATGCAGCATTCGGTTGTTCGCCGATCGCTCTTAACATCAATCCAGCACGAGTACGATAGAAGTAGATCCACACAAACGCGATCGCAAAATAGCTCAGATACACCAATAAATCGCTCTGAAAAAACAGCCGTCCAATAATCGGAATGTCTTGCAGCAGCGGAATCCTAAAACTTGGAACTGTTGGACCTGGAATTCTCACAAACGCATTTCCAAGAAACGAAGATAAATTCGCTCCTAATAATGCTAAGACAAACCCGATCGCGACTTGGGACTGCTTTAAGGTCAACGCTCCAAACGCCACAATGAGAGCAAATGCGGCTCCGACTAATCCTGCTCCTGCAAATCCCAAAACTAAACTCGGAACTGTTCCTGTTGCTTCGAGTGTTTTGGCGATCGCAAATCCCGTCATTGCACCCATCAAAATCGTGCCTTCAGCAGAAAGATTGATTACGCCTGCTCGCTCTGTGATTGTTTCACCTAAAGTCGCGAATACGAGTGGAGTCGAAGTTGCAATCGCAGTCGCAAAAATCGGAATCAGTTGAACCAGATCCATAGATTTATCGAGTCTTTCTGCCTCACTCTATCAGATCAATTGTTTGTTGGTACACATAGAAAAATGAACTTTACTTTCTCTGGGGAACATTAAAACTGTTCTGTGCTCGGAGAAACCTATGCGATCGATTGCAGGTGTTGTACTTGTCGGACTCAGTTCACTCAGCGCTGTCACAGCGGTTGAAGCTCAATCCATTATTCCCGATCGTTCAATCAATACGACTGTGAATAGTTCGGATGGACGTAATTTCACCATTACAGATGGAGCGACTGCACGATCGAATCTCTTTCATAGTTTCCAAGAGTTCTCAGTTCCAACAGGCGGATCTGCAACATTTGACTTAATCAATGCTCCGAATACCAGAACGATCTTTAATCGAGTCACAGGCAGCAATATTTCCAACATTGATGGCTTAATTCAAACTGTAAATCATCAACAGCCTGTCAGCCTGTTTCTTCTCAATCCGAATGGGATTGTTTTCGGTTCAAATGCTCAGGTAAATATCAGCGGCTCTTTTATTGGAACTACTGCAAATACAATTCAGTTTGAAGATGGGACTCAGTTTAGTGCAACTCAGTCGCCATTGTTAACTATCAGCGCTCCAGTTGGTCTACAGTTCGGACAAGCTCCAGCAAACATTACGATTCAAGGAACTGGACATCGACTCACTACAGCAAATCCTGTCTTTGCTCCCTATGTTCCCACACAGCCACACGATGGATTAGCTGCCTCCTCGATCGCGCTAATTGGTGGTTCAATTCGCTTAGAAAATGGCATTCTCACTGCACCCGAAGGACGGATCGACCTCGGAGGGGTTCAGCAAGGATTCGTCGGACTTACGGCAACGGGATTGAACTACGATCGCGTTTCTAGCTTTGGAGATGTAAGCCTCACAGGTCGATCGCTGATTGATGTAAACGGCAGCAATTCCGGTTCAGTTCAGATTGCAGGACGAAACATCACAGTTTTAGACGGATCAGCAATTTGGCTGCAAAATCGAGGAACTCAAACAGGCGGAAACCTCAAAATTTCAGCTTCCGACTCTGTTCGTGTGATTGGAACTGCACCAGATATCAGTATTCGCAGCAGCATTATCAATGAAACGGTGGGGATGGGGGCAAATGGCACGATCGACATTTCGGCTCCGCACCTATTGGTTCAAGCAGGTGGAATCATTGGCAGTCGAAATTATGGTAGTTCGATCGGGGGAACCGTCACGGTCAATGCAGAACAGATCGAAGTCGATGGATTTGTCGCAGTTGCACCGAATATTTTTAGTACCCTTGGATCGTTTTCCTTTTCGACTGGCAATGCTGGCGATGTCACACTTTCGGCTCAACACATTGCGGTCACAAACGGCGGATACGCGGCAACTACTACGCTGGGAACCGGGTCGAGCGGAACCATTCGAGTCAATGCCAGTACGATCGAAGTTAACGGCTATACACCCTCATTGATCTCCAGTGGAATCGCAGCAAGCTCGGTAGGATTGGGCGGGAATGCAGGCAATCTCATCGTGAACACTCGCACCATGATGATCCAAAATGGCGGCACAGTTGCTTCTTCGAGCATTGGTCAAGGATCTGCGGGCAATGTGACCGTGAACGCCTCTGAATCGATCGGGATCGCGGGTCGGGTTCCGGGCAGTTATTCGAGCGCGATCGCGTCAACGGTCGATTTTGCCAATCTCGATCTTCAACGCTTGTTTGGCATCCCGGTTCAGCCGCAAGGAAATGCAGGCAGCGTCACGATCAATACTCCTGTTTTGAGACTTAGCAATCAAGGAACGGTTACAGTCTTGAATCATGGAATTGGCAATGCTGGAACGTTGAGCGTTCAAGCCCAGCAAATTCTTCTCGATCGCGGAGGTCAGATTGGTGCGCTTACGACCGCTGGAAACGGTGGCAACATTGCGCTTCAGTCTCAACTGGTGAAGTTACAAACCGGAGCAACGATTACAAGTACTGCTCTAGGACAGGGAAACGGCGGGAATATCAACCTCAAGGTTCCCGTCATCCTAGGCTTGGAAAATAGTGACATTGTGGCAAATGCGATCGACGGTCGCGGCGGCAATATTAATATCACGACTCAATCGATTCTAGGATTGAACTATCGAACTCAACTCACACCCGAAAGTGACATTACTGCGAGTTCAAGATTTGGAATAAATGGAATTGTGCAAATCAATACTCCAGACATCAATCCTAACTCTGGTTTAGTTCAGCTTCCGGTCAGTGTAATCAACTCTAATCAGCAACTCACAAACGGTTGCGCTACGACCGGAGAGAGTCGATTTATCATCACTGGGCGCGGTGGATTGCCGATGAATCCATTAGAACAAACTGGGTTGTATTCGGTCTGGGCAGACTTGCGCCCGCTCACTGCTCAGAAAGATGCGGTTTCTCCGATCGCATTGCAATCCATGATTGAAGCAACGACTTGGTATCGAGATGCAACGGGAAACATTGTCTTAGCCGCAGGTCAACCTGCTCACAGTCCAGTTACAACTTGTGCAGTGCAATCAAAATCTCCTGTGATCCCATAACAGTACAATCGTGATAACGCTCACATCACAAGAGAAACATCAGGTTGTTTATTTAGAAACGATAAAGATCGATCGGTGTCATGAGAAAGTGAAAAATCAGAGAAACATAAACGGGCACTCTTCATAAAACTTCTTGAAGAGTGAACTGCTGTGAGCTTCAATACTTTTGATACTGCTCGATCGATTAACCTAACTGCAACCTCTCAGTCATTTGCTGGAACCGTTAATCTAACTGATCCAGTTGATTTTTACCGCCTGCAAATCAATAGCAAAAGTAGTATACAACTCTCGCTAACCGGATTAAGCGGCAATGCCAATCTCGAACTGATTCAAGACCGCAATCGCAACGGTGTGATTGACACCAATGAAACGCTACAGCGATCGACAAATGCAACTGCGATCGCAGAACTCATCAATACGGTTCTCAATCCCGGCACTTATTTCATCCGCGTCGCTGCTTCCAACAGCAGTACGAACTATCGGCTCGATGTTTCAGGACTGAGCGCTCCCACCGCTGATATTGTCTGGCGACATTCTCAAGCCGGAAGCAATCTGACTTGGACGATGGAAAGTTCGACTCCGGTTTCGGCTCGATCTTTACCTACAGTTGCCGATCCAAATTGGCAGATTGTTGGGAGTGCAGATTTCAACCGCGATAGTCAAGTCGATTATGTTTGGCGCAATGCTCAGAGTGGGGAAAATCTCGTTTGGTTGATGAATGGCGGCAATCCGATTGGGATGATTACTCTGCCGCAAGTTGCCGATCGCAATTGGCAATTGGTGACGGTCAATGATTTCAATCGCGACAGTCAACCGGATCTCCTCTGGCGACACATTCAAAGCGGGGAGAATCTAGCTTGGTCGATGAATGGAGCCACACCATTTGGGGTCACAGTCTTGCCGCAAGTCGCCGATCGCAATTGGCAAATCGTTGGGTCTGGAGACTTCGATCGTAATAACAGTCCTGATATTGTGTGGCGACATGCGGCTTCAGGAGAGAACTTAATCTGGTTCATGAACGGCAATCAAGCCATCTCTTCAGCCTCACTGCCGACGCTTGCCGATCGCAACTGGCAAGTCGCTGCGGTGACGGATTTCAATGGGGATGCTCAACCGGATCTACTGTGGCGGAATGCACTAAGTGGAAACAATGTCATTTGGTTTACTCAAGGCGCAACCGTTACATTGGGAATTGAGATCGCTTCCGTTGCAGATACCAACTGGCGAATTGTTGCAGCTAATAGTCGGAGCGATGAACCTGCGACGATCGATAGTGTTGGCAATTCTCGATCGACTGCTTTTAACATTGGAACCCTCAACGGCGCGGCAAGCTTTTCAGAAAACTTCACGTCCACGGATACTGAAGACTTCTATCAATTCACGCTGAATGAAGTCACTGAACTGAACGTTGGACTCTCCAATACCGCTGTAAACGTTCAGATTCTAGATAGCAATGGCAATGTACTATCACCACCCACAGGTTCATCAAGACTACTGGGGGCTGGCACTTATTTCCTTCGGGCTTTCGTCAGTTCACCGACTGCAACGGCTTACACACTGTCGTTAAATCCAACTTCACGCCCGGTTGTTCAATATGATTTCATCTACTACTACAACGGGCAAAATACCTCTGGAGACTACTACAGCGGCACAGTAACCGCGTTCAATGGAACTTACGCAGTCGGACAGTTCTTTGATCTGACAAACACCAACAATGAAACGGGCGCAAATGGTCGTTATTTAATCACAGGAAGTCGAACTGGGGGCACGATCGCAGATCTCAACCGCGTCACCATTCAGTCCTATTACGACTCAGAAACTACGACCTTCTTCACGCCCGCTGCTCTTGGGCAAAATGCGAATGGATTAGGTAGCGAAGTCGGATGGATTCGCGATCGCGTGGATTCCCAATATTTCGGAGCGGATTTTTTTGAAGCCGATTGGCGATCGATCGCCTTGGTTCAGATTCCAACCTCGGTGCGTCAAGGAACGACACCCCTCATCACTTGGCGCGACACGATCAGTGAAAATGTCAGAATCGATGTCTTCAGGAACGGTGCTCGACTTGGCACACTGAACGAATCGACTGAAAGTGATGGAGAATTTCAGTGGTCTGTGCTGAGAACTCTCGCAGTTGGTAGTAACTACCAAGTTCGCGTCACCAGTCTTGCCGATAGTAATCTCTTTGCAGAAAGCAATCCATTCGACATTATTCATCCCGGCACAATCAGCATTACTTCTCCGAATGGCGGCAATCTCTTCCGTCCAGGTTCCACTCAAACCATTACTTGGATGAGCAATGTCCAAGACGGTGTAACGCTTCAATTGTTCAAAGGAACAACACTGCACAGCACGATCGCAAGTTCAACCGAAAACGATGGGGTCTTTCAGTGGATACTACCAACGAATTTGGTGGATGGAACAGACTATCAAATCCGCATTTCAAGCGTATTGAATAGCTTAGTTTGGGATCTGAGCGATGCTAACTTCACCATCCAAGCTCTAGGCGATCCAGGAAACACACTCACAACGGCTGAATCGAGCAATGTGATCTTTAGTCGCACCCAACAAGTGAGCAGCAGCGACCAAAACGACTTCTATCGGTTTAGCATTGGTCAGCCTGGTGTCTTTACGGCAAGCCTGGCGGGACTTTCCGGAGATGCAGATGTGCGACTGATTCAAGACTTCAACAACAATGGACAGATTGATACTGGAGATGTCCTCGCTTGGCAGTGGGAGCGAGGTGCAACGAATGAATCCATTCGACGCTTTATCTCGTCTGGAAACTACTTTATTCAAGTGATGAGCTATAACAATCAATCTGCCAACTACACGCTTTCGACCAATTTCACAGCACAAGCAACAGACGATCGACGATTTGACATTCAGTTAGACTACAGCGATGGTTCAACTTCTATGCTCTCCAGTAATATGAGAGCCGCGATCGAGGAAGCCGTTCAGTTTTGGGAGCGCATCATCACGCACAGCAGTCTCCAAGGTGTACACAACCTCGTGATTCGCGTTAAAACAGGCGCACTCGACTGGAACAATGGAGTGGGCACTCTGGCAAAAGCAGGACCTGATGGCAGTGGATTGGTCAATGTCAACGGATTGTTCTTACCCACAACGGGTGAAACCGTGATTAACTCTGTGTGGCAAGCATTCAGCACAATGCAGAATAATCTGCCGTACTTCAAGCGGATCATGATTCATGAGATTGCTCACATTCTAGGGATTGGCACACTTTGGGATGTGGGAAATCTCAGACTCACGAACTTTGGTACGTCTTCTTATAGCGCCAACACTTATGCGGGTTGGGCGTATGGTGAAATGCTCGGAGTCGGAGGACAGGTTGCAGTTCCGGTGAGTGAAGGATTTCACTGGAGTGAAGCAGTATTTGGAAACGAGTTGATGACTCCGGAGATTAGTGAGACTCAGACAACATTTCCGACCAGTGTACTGACGATCGCTGGATTGCGCGACCTCGGTTGGAATGTGAATTTTGGAGCCGCAGAAGCATTTAATGCGTTGACTCGATCGCTAACTACACCTTCTGAGCTAACTGGAATGAGAATTGTTTGTGGCTGTCAAGGATGCCTGTCAAATCAACTCCCAATGATTGGTGAAACAAGCTTACTTTCGCAGATCATCGGCTAGATACCGAGATTGCAAAATTCATCAGGGTTTCATGGAGGTTTTCTATGAAACCCTTTTTTATTTGTCCTGAAGTCAGTTCTATAGCAATCCTAAGTGAGTTGTGAAGTAGGGAGGGTTGTGAAGAAGTGGGGTGTGGGGTGTGGGGAGTTGCTCCCGTTTTGATTTCTTACTCCCTACTCCCTACTCCCTACCCCCCACTCTTTCTAATGTTTACGACTCAATTAGGATCGCTATATATACCCCAAGTAGGATATTCTCCGCTGAACTGCATCAAGCGGCGTAGAGTTCTATACGATAAGCAAAGCTAGAACTATTTTCTATTTTTATCTTTGTATTACAGTGGCTTCCATTTTAGAGTCTAAATCCAGCATAAACCCGGTTCTCTCGAACATAATGGCAGGCGCGATTATGGGTCTGCTGACGGTAACGAGTGCCGTCGCGTTTGGTGCGCTGATCTTCTCTGGAGAACTGGAACCGTATTTGCCGCTTGGCATTGGGCTATTTCTATTTAGCTCTGTGATTATTAGCGGTGTTGCATCTGCGCTCAGTTCATTTCCACCGATCGTATCAACGATCGCAGAAGTAACGGTTCCGATTTTTAGCTTGATTGCGCGGCAGGTTGTGGCAGCAATGCCCGATGCACCTGTGGAACAAAAGTTTCTAACGGTCGTTGCCACCTTGGTCGTGAATAGCTTTGTGACAGGGGCAATTTTTCTGGGGCTTGGCTGGTTTCGTCTTGGAAGCTTTGTGCGATTTATTCCTTATCCAGTCGTAGGCGGATTTCTGGCGGGAATTGGTGCATTACTTTTCACTGCCGCATTACAGTCGGTTTCAGGCTTAGACTTACAGCCGTTCTCGATCGCGAATTTTTTCCAGTCAAATGTGTTTTGGCAATGGTTTCCGGCTGCATTGTTCGCGGCTGCGATGTTTGTGTTACCTCAGCGGATTAAGAGTGTCTTAGTCTATCCAAGCATTATTCTGGGATCAGTTGCACTCTTTTACGCAGTGTTGGCATTGACCGGAACTTCGATCGCAGATGCGAATAGTCGTGGATGGTTACTGGGCAGTGTTCCCACAGGTGGGCTGTACCAGTTTGTCACGATTAATGCCGTTCAGCAGGCGAACTGGAGCGTAATTGCTCAGCAGATTCCAACCTTGGCAGCATTGTGGTTAATTTCCGCGATCGCGCTTTTACTTCACGCGAATGGCATTGAGCTTGTCGCTTCCCGCGATCTCGATTTGAATCGGGAATTAAAGGCTGCCGGAGTCGCTTCTATCGTTTCAGGCGTGGGTGGCGGTGTAGGTGGCTTTCCGAGTGCTGGAGAGAATGCGCTGTCTTATCAATTGGGAGCAAGAGGACGATTAGTCGGTGGGGTGATTGCTGGAATGTGTCTCGCGATGGTAATCGGTGGGGCAACGGTGCTGTCATTCTTTCCGAATTTTATTCTGATTGGAATGCCCTTGTTAATTACAGTCGAGTTCTTTAATGAATGGCTCTACGAAGCTTGGTTTAAGTTCGATCGAGCAGATTACGCCATCATTGTTCTGATTGTTTTAGTTACTGCAACAGTCGGATTTCTACAAGCGATCGCAGTTGGATTGGGAGCCGCGATCGTTCTGTTTGTGATTAACTACAGTCGATTAACGGTGACTCGTCGAACCAGTACAGGCGCATTTCACCATAGTAATGTTCTCCGGACTTCTGAGGAGTTAGAGATCTTGGAATCCCAAGGAGAAGAGGCGTATATTGTGGAATTGCAAGGACTGATCTTTTTTGGAACAGCGAATAAGCTGTTAAATCAAGTCCGCGATCGCATTCATAATGATCAGCTATCTCCGGTTCACTATGTAATCCTCGATTTTCGATTAGTGAGTGGACTTGATGCTTCAGCAGTTCTGAGTTTTGCTAAACTCAATCAGATTGCGCGTCAAAGACAGATTCATCTGATTTACACTCATCTTTCAACTCAAGCCAAACAGCGGTTAGAACAAGGTGAATGTTTAGAAGAAGATGATTCGTTTTGTCATGTCTTTGCGGATCTAGACCGAGGCTTAGAATGGTACGAGCAACAGGTTTTACTACAACACCGACCGCTGAGTGAAAACCCATCTCAGTCTCCTAAAACAGCTTTAGCCACTCAGCTTAAAGCGGATTTTTCTGATTCCAGTCAAGTCGATCGCTTAATGGACTATCTAGAAGTCTGCGAACTAGCAGAGGGTGAATACCTCTTTCATCAGGGCGATCCCTACGATGGACTGTACTTTGTTGCATCTGGGCAAGTGAGTGTGGTGCTGACACTAAGAGATGGGCAACTCAAACGAATTCGCACCTATACGATCGGGAATACGATCGGGGAAATGGGACTCTACCGCCGAACTGATCGAATGGCTTCGGTTGTCGCGGACAAGCCCAGTACTTTGTACTTTTTACCGACTGCAACGTTCGAGCAGCTTGAGAAGACGAATCCAATGTTAGCCGCAGGGATTCATCGCTTTATTGTTGTTTTACTAGCTGAACGGCTTCAACATCGGGAAAAGGAACTGAGCCAGCTTTTAGAGTCGTTTTAGCGGCTGTCTTAGCAGTAATGTTGATTCGCCTAGCCCGATCGTGGTTTTCAATCCTACTTTCACAGGTTCTTTCTGCCTACAGTTCAGGCGACTTGTGCCCCCCAAATCCCCCGTTCTGAGCAGTAAAAATTCCTCAAGTTTAAGAATCATTCAGTAGACTTCCTGCACGAATCATAAGTGCCCACTGAGTCGAAAGCAGCAAAAAGCCCCCAACCCTGAACAGATTGGAGGCTAAAAATTGAACAGTACTAACCTATGCAGAAGTCGCAGAACTATCTGACTGAATTTGAGGATTGAGCGAGAACATCACGCGCGATAAACCGCTTGCAAAAATACTTGCACCCACCAACGTACCCAGCAACCAAGGTGCATTAGACGGATATTGGAACCAAATAAATGCGCCAAAACCTGCGGTCACGATCGCGTTTCCAAGCAACCATAGCCAGTTGTTCTTCTGCTCACGCAAACGGAGCGCTAACACCAATTCAAATCCACCTTCTGCTAGTAGAAAGCTACCTAACAACAACGTCAGCGTCAACACACCCGTCAAAGGAGCAACCAGCAACATAACCCCAGTTGCAATGTAAAGCGCGCTCAGTAAAATCTTCCAGAGAAACCCACCCTGTTCACGAGTTTGCACCGCATATACTAGCTTCGTAAAACCTGCGGATAAAATAATCAATGCAATCCACGTTTCGCTTACTAAAGTCGAGAAGACAGGCGCGATCGCACAACCGATTCCTAACGCAATCAATAAAATACCCGACCACAATGCACCATTTCGGTTCTTGGGCTGTTCAATAGTGGTTGTCATAAAATATTCTCCATTTCATAGGTTTAGAACAACCACTAGCGTAGAGAATCTGTTCTAAACCGATAAGCCCCAAAAGAGAGAAACCAAAATCCCCTCGCAGGATTGCAGCAAAATCTTTCTAGAGTATGACTGCTTTCGCGTGAAGAAAAGCAACCATAAGAGTAACCAGAAACACAACCGTAGACGAATTATTAATCTCAGTAAAGGGTTATAGCCGTGTTAGAACGAAAAGGGCGCAAAATATTAGCAGTCGATGATACAGCCGATAACTTGCTACTCCTGCAAGTTTTTCTAGAAGCAGAAGGCTTTGAGGTTGAAGTCGCAGAGAGTGGCATCACTGCACTCGATCGATTACAGCAATGCCTACCTGATCTAGTGTTACTTGATGTAATGATGCCTGGAATGAATGGGTTAGAAGTAACCCAAGAAATTCGATCGAACAATCGCACCCTACCGATCTTGCTGATCTCTGCTCACGACAGAATGCAGGTACAGCCAGGACTTGACGCAGGTGCGAATGGATATATTCAAAAGCCGATCGATTTTACTCAACTGCTTACACGCATTGAAGCTTTGACCGCTTAAGGGGTGTTGCTCGAATGAATCGAAAACCCGATCCAACTCATTCGGAATGCACCCTAGCTCAATCTATTGAACTAAACCAGTTCTTAAAGCACGAACGGCAACTTGTGTTCGATCATCTGCACAAAGCTTATTCAGAATGTTCCGAACATGGGTTTTAACTGTTCCCACCGTGATGTAGAGTTTTTCAGCAATTTGAGCATTACTACAACCATCTACGATCAGCTTTAAGACTTCTAATTCTCGTTCGGTCAGCGGATAAGCTGGAATAAAATCTTCGTCCGATAATCGATTGATCGAAATCGTCGCAGCTTCAGGCGATTGTTGATTAGACGTGTAAGCCTTCTGGGTTTGATGAAGTACCACACGTGCGATCGCAGGATCAATCCAAGCATTTCCGCCCGCTGTGGTCTGAATCGCTTGAGCAAGCTTATCAATGCTTGCATCTTTCATACAGTAAGAATCTGCCCCCGCAGCAAACGCCGCTAGAACAGTGTCCTCACTATCTTGCATGGTCATGATCAAGATCTTGGTATTGGGATTTTCTCCCGCTGCCTGTGCTTGTTTGAATTGCTGAGTGAGATCAATTCCAGTAGAATCTGGAAGTCCGATGTCCACGATCGCGACATCGGGTTGAGACGTTTTGAGTAATCTTAGCCCTGACTTCGCATCACGAGCATCTCCAATCACTTCAAACCCTTCTCTTTGTTGTAGAGCCGCTCGTATGCCTACGCGGGTCAAATCGTGGTCTTCAATCAAAATGACTCGAATCATGCGTCCTGCCAAGCCTCAATTTATTATTAGTGTCTGTCGCCGCTGTGTGATGCCACTCCACGTGATGCCACTACGGGTTTTTATTGGTAAAGAGATTCTAGGGTGAATCTTCAAGCAGAGGGATCTATCTTGAGTAGTCTCTATTTGGAGAGACCCTCTGCCTCCGGAGAGAGAGAGATTACGATCAGTTTGAGTGCAACTGAGGCGGAAACAATCCGGTAAATATAAGTTGAGAAATTGGTCAAAAGGGAACATTATTTGTTTACTTAAAGAGGTTATCCGAGTTTTAACGTGTTCAGGAGACGATAATGGTAAAAACCGTATACTCAGCGATGCTTGATGACAAAACTCCCCCCGATGTCATCATTCAAGCAGAACCGCGTCAACCTGAATCTGATCCAACTCTCGGAATTCCAGTACAAGTCGATCGACAAAGTACTCCAAAGCACCGATTAGTCACGATCGGCGATTCGCTCACTCACGGTTTTCAGAGTGGCGCAATCTTCCAAACCAACCTTTCTTATGCCGCGATGATTGCTCATGAACTGGGCTGGAAAGACTTTCGCTATCCAACTTACAACAGTCCAGGTGACGGGCTTCCACTCAACCTAGAATCGCTCTCTCGAAGCTTAGAGCAGCAATTCGGCAATGAATTGAAATGGTGGGAAATTCCATTCGCGTTATTGAATTTGCGAAGCTTTCTCGATCAGAGCGAAGACTATTGGGAGCGCGGTACAGGTTCTCAGTTCTCAGAGAAAGGCGAGATTAACCACAACTTAGCGGTGTATGGATGGGATCTACGAAATACCCTCTCTCGCAATGCAGATATTTGCTTAGAGATTCTAAAAAATACTCCATCTAAAGATAACTTTCTTAGACAAGTCGTTGACCACCACAATGAACGGGCTGCGGTTCGAGTTCTGAATACAGCGCGAACTGTAAATCGAAAAGCATTAACCCCGCTTCAAGCTGCTCAAACACTCTCTGATGACGAGATCGAAACTTTAATTGTTTTTATCGGAGCGAACAATGCACTTGGCAGCATTCTAACCTTCAACGTAAAGTGGTCAGATGTCGGTTACGATGACATGGATATCAACGATCGATATACGGTGTGGCGACCGATCCATTTTCAGGCAGAGCTTGATTTGATTGTTGAACAAGTCAAGCAGATTCGCGCTCGTCATGTGATTTGGTGTACAGTTCCGCATGTCACGATCGCGCCCTTTGCTCGTGGTGTCGGCGAAAAAGTCGTATCACAATCGCGTTACTTCCCCTACTACACTCTGTTCTGGCTCAAAGATAAGCCATTCAATCCTGCAAAGCATCCTCATTTGACAGCAAACGAAGCAAGAGCGATCGATAGTGCGATCGACCAATACAATGACTCAATTGCAAACGCAGTTCGAGAAGGACGTAAGCAAGGACGAGATTGGTACTTATTTGAAATGGTAGGATTGCTCGATCGTTTAGCGGCTCGTCGCTTTTTCAATCAACCCCAGGTACAACCGGAATGGTGGACTTACTACGAATTGCCGCCTGCACTTCAAGCCCTAAAACCTGTCCCCGATTCGCGCTTCTTCCGCTCCAATGCACAAGGACGAATCGAAGGCGGACTGTTCTCACTGGATGGCATTCATGCAACAACGATCGCCTACGGCATCATTGCTCAAGAATTAATTAAAGTAATGGAGCTTGCTGGAGTCGAGTTTTATGATGCCCAAGGACAAAAGCGATCGGGAGAAGTGCAGATTGATTTCGATCGCTTAATTACGCTTGATACTTTAATCTCCCGACCGCCTCGACTCGTACAAGACCTGATTAATACCGTCGGATGGTTCGATAGTACCTTCAATGGAATGAACAATCTGCTGCGATCGAACTACTGATGCGACCAAACTCTCACATAGCGAACTTCTGAGAGACAGATCGACAGGAGCAGAAATCGCTTGAGGCGATGAGTCGGGGCTGCGCTGAATGAAGAATTGAGTTTGCGCGTCAAAAACAGCCTAAAAAGACGGGAGACCGAAACTGTTTCAATCTCCCAACTTATGTTACTTCTTCGCTAACTTCTTCGCTTTCGCCACCTTCCGCAATCGAATCGATTGGGGGGTGACTTCAAGCAGTTCATCGGGTCCGATGTACTCAAGAGCGCGTTCCAAACTCATGTCGATCGGTTCTTTCAACTGCACTAATTCTTCGCCGCCTGATGCGCGGTGGTTAGTCAATTGCTTCGTCTTACAGACATTGAGTTCGAGATCTTGGGGTCGATTGTGTTCGCCCAAAATCATGCCCTTGTACACTTTTGTACCCGGACGGATGAAGAATACACCGCGATCTTCAGCGTTTTGCATCGAATAGAAGGTTGCAACTCCTTCTTCAAACGAGATCAGAACGCCGTTTCGACGCGCTTCAATATCACCGCTCATTGGACGATACTCTAAGAAGCTGTGGTTCACGATGCCCGCACCGCGTGTCAGTCGCATACACTCACCCCGGAAGCCGATCAGACCTCGTGCCGGAATTACAAACTCTAGGTTTGTGCGCCCGTTGGTTCCGACCTGCATATCCTGCATTTCACCTTTGCGCTGTCCGAGACGCTCGATACAGCCTCCCACCGATTCCTCTGGCACGTCCAGCAGCAGGGTTTCAAACGGCTCACAAGGTTGACCGTTGACTTCACGGAAGATCACTTGTGGCTGAGACACTTGGAATTCGTAACCTTCACGACGCATCGTTTCGATCAGAATGCCTAAGTGCAATTCACCCCGACCTGAAACAGCAAGCTTATCGGGTGAATCGGTATCTTCGATTCGCAGAGCCACGTTTGTTTCGAGTTCGCGATATAAGCGATCGCGCAATTGCCGAGAAGTAACAAACGTTCCTTCCTGACCTGCAAACGGCGAATCGTTGACCGAGAAGGTCATTTGCAAAGTCGGCTCATCCACTTTGATCAGTGGTAACGCTTGAGGATCGTTGGGATCAGTGATTGTTTCACCGATGTTTGCATTGGCAAATCCGGCTACCGCAACCAAGTTTCCAGCAGTTGCTTCTTCGATTTCGATGCGCTTCAGACCTTCAAAGCCCATCAGCTTCGAGATCTTCGACTTCACGATCGCACCTGTTTCAGTGACGATCGCGGCTTGTTGCCCGATTCTGATCGTACCGTTGTGAATCTTACCGATCACAATCCGACCGAGGTAATCCGAATAATCAAGCGTTGTCACTTGCAACTGAAGCGGCTTGGTTGCATCTCCAACTGGCGGTGGAACGTGGCGCAAAATCGCATCAAAGAGCGGCTGCATATCGCTCGACTCTTCTTCTAGCGTGTTTTTCGCAAAGGCGGACAAGCCAGAACCGAACAAGTAAGGAAACTCGCACTGGTCATCATCTGCACCGAGTTCGATGAACAGATCCAGCACTTTATCAACTGCGATCATCGGATTGGCGCGAGGTCGATCGATCTTATTCACAAATACGATCGGGCGAAGTCCCTTTTCCAGAGCTTTCTTCAGCACGAATCGCGTCTGCGGCATCGGACCTTCGTTGGCATCGACAATCAGCAGACAGCCATCGACCATTCCTAGAACGCGCTCAACTTCGCCGCCGAAGTCCGCGTGTCCAGGAGTATCCACAATATTAATCAGCGTGTCTTTGTAGCGAACCGCTGTGTTTTTTGACAGAATCGTAATCCCGCGCTCACGTTCGAGATCATTCGAGTCCATGACGCAGTCCGGAACTTCCTCTCCCTCGCGGAACGTTCCCGCCTGCTTAAGAAGAGCATCGACAAGTGTAGTTTTACCGTGGTCAACGTGAGCAATGATGGCAACGTTGCGAATGGGAAGAGTCATAAATAGACCGTTAGGGTGGAAAGAAATCGTAAAAACGCTTAACAATTCTATCCTAGCGGCTTCACCTTTAGTTGGGAATTTATTGACAACTTAGCGCCAAAATTCGATCGACCATTTCAGTTGCCACAGGCAAGACCGATAATCGATTGCCTGGTCGCACCACCGTCAATTCTTCTGGAGTAAAATTCTCTCGTAATTGATTTAACGGGATGAACGGTATTGTTTGCAAAAATTCAACGCGAACGGTCTGCCAGCGGGGAGAATCAGGAGCCGATTTCGCGTCGTAATATTTGCTATCGGGATCAAACTGGGTCGGATCTGCGATATTAGATTCCACAATCTTCATTAAGCCAGCAATGCCAGGAGGGTTTGCATTGGAATGATAAAAAAACGCGACATCTCCCGATTTCATCGATCGCAGATAGTTGCGGGCTTGGTAGTTGCGTATCCCGTCCCAGACGGTGGCGCGATCGCGTTCTAAATCGGTAATTGAGTAGACATCTGGCTCAGATTTCATTAACCAATACTGCATTACATCGTCCTAATTCTGCGGGAAGTCTACCGCATCAGTGCTATGAATTTGTGAACGGAGCCGTAATTCGTTCTGAGTTAGCAGCATCGAATCTGGAGAAACAGTTTTTCGAGAACGCAACCTGTTATAAAAGTTTCGAGAGAGGAGTGAATATCGCATGAATTTAAATAGAACCGCGTTGGATTTGCTAAAGGAAACGAGTCGAACGTTTTATATTCCGATTAGTCGGTTGCCGGGTGGATTGCAGGAAGCGGTGGCTTCAGCATATCTTTGCATGAGAGCGATCGACCAAATCGAAGATCATCCTACGCTAGATAACGCTGTGAAAGCTCGAATGCTGCGGCAGATTAGCTTGGTGTTACAGGGGAGCGATCGCGGATTTACCGCAGAAGATTTTCGCCCGATTTTTGAACCGCAGTTGCCGCATCTCGAAGAAGTGACGCTTCGATTAGATGAATGGTTGTCGTATGCTCCGTCTGAGATTGCGCCACGGATTTGGGAAGCGATTTCGACGATGAGCGATCGCATGGCGCACTGGGCGGATTGCAATTGGTCGATCGAGACCGAAGCCGAGTTGAATCAATATACGTTCAGTGTGGCAGCTTCGGTGGGATTGTTGCTCTCGGATCTGTGGGCTTGGTATGACGGAACGAAGACCGATCGCATTCAGGCAGTGGGATTTGGGCGCGGGTTGCAATCGGTGAATATTCTCCGCAATCACGGTGAGGATTACACTCGTGGGGTCACGTTCTATCCGAAAGGCTGGACGAATGATCAGATGCAGGCTTATTCTCGTCGTCAGCTTGAACTTGCAGATGCCTATGTCGCTTCACTTCCAGAGATGAGTCCGGCACTAGATTTCTGTCGAATTATTTTGATGTTGGCTCACGCGACCTTAGAAGCGATGGAACATGGAGCCGAGAAATTAACGCGATCGGAAGTGATGCAGTTAGTTCAGCAAGTGACTCAGGCAGGTTAGAACTTCAGAGGGTGTTTGAGAAGTATAAAAAGCAGCTTTGCTGCGTTGCCAGTTCGCCCGGAAATGAATCTCCGGGCTGATAGAGGAAACCCCGCTGAAGCGGACTGGGAGCGTAATTCGGAGTTCTTAGCCCAGTTTAGTGGGCTTCCCCCGATCAGCCCGGAGATTTATTTCCGGGCGGGTGAATGCGATAAACGATGACTTTTCAAACACCCTCTCAGGTTAGAACTTTCTGGGGGTGAACTGTTTGTTCACCCCTTTCTGTTTTGAATCTACTGAGCTGATTTTGGGAAGCTCGGCAATTCTACCGCTGCTAGGGATTCCCGTTTTTTCTGCGATCGCTGCGGATAAACCACTGGCGACGGGCTACCCTCTGTGGGCGGCGCAACGTAAGGTTCTTTTACCCGATCGTCTTCATTCAGGGTGATAAACGGTGACGGAGTTGAAACGGTCGGCTCTACTGCGGGCGGCAACGCTAGATTAAACGGATTTGCGGCAATTTCCTCGCGAGTTTCGATCAAGTTTGAGTCCTCGATCGAAACCGTCTGAATCTCGGTCACTTCAGGTTCTAGAGCGGCGATCGGGGCTTCGACTGCTGGAGGCTCAACAGGCTTACTAGCAGTTGGGACAAACAAATCGATGTTATGGCGAACGGCTGGAGCTTCTTCAGTAGAACGAGCGATCGTATAGCTCAAAGGCGGATGAACGACGATTGGTTCCGGTTGGGGAAGTTCAGCGAACTCGATCGCGCTTTCATCGAACTCGATCGCTTCTGGCATTTCAAAGGTTTCTGCTGCGATCGGCTCTTCTTCCTCGAATAAGCTGGCATCATCAGGAGCCGTTGCCCAAACGCTATCAGATGGCACAGCGATATTAGTAGAAACGGGTTCGAGTTCCCAAGGTAGCGGATCGAGTGTGGTAGACCAAGGTTGAACAGGCTGCGCTTTGACAAATCCAACCGATTCACACTGCGCTTCACTTGCTGAGATCTCTTGATCGACCGATTCTTCGATCTTCTGAGTTGCCGTGACATCAAGACATTTTTCGAGTGCGGCTTTGAATTGCAGCGTGTACTGTTGCTGGCGATGGAGACGCGATCGTAAATCTCGACAAGCATTCTCTGATTGCCGTAAGTCTTGAATTTGCTGATCGTATTGCTGCTTGGTCAAGGCACAATCCCGTTCTAGCTGTGCGACTTGAGATTGACTCGATTCAAGCTGTGCAGTCAAAGTCTCAATCAAGATTTGCTGTTTCTGTTGAGCTTGATGCGCTTGGTCTAATGCTTGATTGAGTTGGGCGACTTCTGCTTGAGTTGCAGCGATCGTTTCTAACTGTTGAGCAATTTGCGTTTCTTGATCTTGCAATCTTTGGCGAGAAGCATCCAAGGCTTGACGCTGTTTAGCAATCATCGCGGCTTGTTGTTGAGTCAAATGCGTTTCTCGCATCGATCGCTGTTCGGCTTCTGCTTGCAATGTACTGAGTTGAGTCTCTAACCGTTTGGTTTCGCCTCTGAGGGTCGCATTTGCTTCACCGAGCGAGAATTCTAATTCTGAGACTCGCGATCGCAGTCGTTGATTTTGTTGTTCTAAATCTTGGATGCGGAGTCCGACTTGAGAAGGTTGCGGATCAGCTTCAGGGATTGTGTTGATGTCGATCGCATTCGGAAAATTCACCGTTGTCCAACCGTCTTCGGGCTGATTCGATTCAACGGGTTCGGAAGGGAGATTGGGGTTTTCAGCTTCACTCATGGGATAACCTGCAAGACGGGATCAACTCAGCACAGCAGCGCTTCTAGAATCAGAAACATTTAATGATATTTAGTTATACCGACTGTTTGGAAGAATTGAACGTTTTCTTCTGAATTTTTGCCACACAGCGTACCACAATTTACTACACCTCTGAGAGAAAGCTGTGTTCAATTTGTCGCTCAAGAATAAGAAATTGTGATTACAAACCCAGTTCGGATAGGAGCGATCCCCAAGAAATGGTTCCTTCCTGCTCAATTTCCTGAAGGACTGCACGAGCTTCTTCTAAATCAAGCTGATTCTCCAATACTTCCTGTTGCTGTTTTGCTTTTAGAAATCTCAGAAAATCCAGAACTTCATCCAAAATCGAATCTGGTGCTTGATCAATTTCTTGAAGCAGCAATTCTTTCGTATTCATTCTTTGCTCGATCGCGATAAGAATATTCTACGGAATCGCGATCGTTCTCAACAGTCGATCGACAATCATTCGTGCTCGACTGCCGCTGGCTGTAATCATTCGATGCGACAGAACATAAGGCGCGATCGCTTTGACATCATCTGGAATCGCATAGTCTCGACCTTCTAAAAATGCGAATGCTTGAACGGCTTTTTGTAGCGCAACGGTTCCGCGTGGACTAACTCCGAGCAAGATTTCTTCGTCTTGGCGAGTGGCGCGGACGAGGCTCAAAATGTATTGCTGGAGCGAAGATTCGACTCGCACTTGAGCACAGAGCGCTTGCAATTCTCGAATTTCTTCAACGCTAATACAAGGCGGTAATTCTTTAGCGCGATCGCCAGATTGCAGTCGCTCTAACATCTGAAGTTCTTCAGATTCGGTCGGATAGCCCAATGACAGCGACAGAGCAAATCGATCCATCTGCGCTTCTGGAAGTGGGAATGTACCTTGATATTCGGCTGGGTTTTGAGTTGCAATAACGAAGAAAGGACTGGGAACTTTGCGGGAAACACCATCGATCGTGACTTGCTGTTCTTCCATCACTTCGAGCAGTGCGGATTGAGTTCTCGGAGTGGCGCGATTGATTTCATCTGCTAAGAGAACGTTGGCAAAAATCGGACCTGCCATGAATTCAAATTCGCCCGATCGAGGATTCCAAATATTCGTCCCGGTGACATCGGTGGGAAGTAAATCTGGAGTGCATTGAAGCCGCTGAAATTTGCCGTTAATCGATCGGGCGAGTGATTTCGCTAGTAGAGTTTTTCCCACGCCTGGGACATCTTCTAGCAGAGCATGACCGCCAGAGAGTAGCGCGACGAGAACCAGTTGAATGGCTTCTTGTTTTCCAACGATCGCTAAACTCAAATGTTGCGTTAGTTGCTCGATCCGCTCTCTCATAGAAAAACGCTCCTACCGGGTTAAGACCAGTAGATCATACCCACGGTTTCTCAGAGTGGCGAAAAAACTCAGGAAATTGCGGTGAGTGCGGTTCTTGCAGCTTCGCAATCTAGGTGAATTTGGGCTTTGAGATCCTCTAAAGAGGCAAATTTCTGCTCTGGTCGAATGAATTCTTCGAGTTCGACGGTGATCGTTCTACCGTACAAATCGCCTGACCAATCCAGTAAATGAACCTCGATCGTTTGACTCATTCCGCTCACAGTCGGACGATTTCCAATGTTCATCACACCCAGAATCGGATCAGTTCCAACGCCTGAAACTCTCACTCCATATACGCCACGACAGGGAATTAACTTATCCGCAAGTAGCTGTAAGTTTGCAGTCGGAAACCCGATCGTGCGTCCGATTTGTTGTCCCGTTACGACTTGTCCGATCAATCGATACGATCGACCTAACATTCGATTAGCAGTGTGCAACTGTCCTGATAACAGTGCCTCTCGAATTGCAGAACTACTGATGCGAGTCCCGTGGAATTTCAATAACGGTACGATCGTCACTCCAATGCCAAAAGTCGCGGCAATTTCTTTGAGAACTTCAGCATTTCCTGATCGCTTATGTCCAAAGCAAAAATCGGCTCCGACGCTAACTTGTCGTGCCTGAAGTTGATTGACCACAATCTCTTCGACGAATTGCTGTGGAGTGAGATTCGCTAACTCTCGGTTAAACGGAAGTAAGACGAGTTGTTCCACACCGATTTCTTCGAGATAGAGAACTTTTTCCTCTTGAGGCGTGAGGAGCGATCGCGGCTCTCCACTAAAAAATTCTTTCGGATGCGGGCTGAATGTGACAACGGTTGCACGAGATTGCCCGTCGTTATCCAGAACAGGCGTGATGACCTGTCGATGCCCTAGATGAATGCCGTCAAAGTTTCCTAGAGCAACGGCGGTCGGAGTTAAAGCAGTAGTCGGAGAAGAAGTAATCCACACGCTTTACATTTTGACATATATCGATTCATAAAATTCAGAAGACACTCTAAAGAAAAGTGGGGAGTGGGGAGTGGAGGAGTGGGAAAGATGATTCTTTACTCCCTACTCCCTACTCCCTACCCCCCACTTCCTACCCCCACTCTAGCGAAGGGACGATCGATAAGCGGGTTCTGGAAATAGCGCCTGGAATCCTGCTTGTCGAAAACTTGCAGGTTCAGGGGCAATATCCCAGAGGCTTTCGTAGTAGAAATAGGCGACTCCTAAACCGCGATCGCGGGCTGCTTGAGTCTGCTCCTGAATTTGGCGAATCGAAACTGGGTTCGTTCTTTGTCCGGTAAAGATGCCAATTCCAGTCGGAATCCGCTGCTGGGCAATTTGCACTTCAGGACGAGTTAGCTTTTGAATAAAGCTTTGTAAGTCCGATCGATACACCTGCATGATCAGTTCGTCTGCAATTCCTTGCTGCACCCAAGCCACCCAGTCTTGCAGATGGAACTTGTAGGCGAAATCGAAATAATTCGGAGAAATAGATACGATCGCATTCGGTTTACGATCGCGAACTGCCTTTTTCAATTGCGCCATAAACGCGGTAATTTTGTTCGCTCTCCATCGCATCCAAGCCTGATCAGCGGGATTGTTCGGGACATCCTTCTTGGTTTCCCTTTTATATAGAGCGCGAGTGTACGCATCGTAGCCAAACTCACGCGGCAGGCTCATATTGTCATCGAACTGAATTCCATCGACATTATATTGAGTCACCGCTTCGACGACGAGCGAAGTGATGAACTGCTGTACTCCAGGGTGGAAGGGATTGAGCCAAGCGACTTCACCCGCGCCACTGATGGAAGTCTGATCACCGTTCCGTTGCTGAGTCAGCCAATCGGGATGATTCACCGCGAGTTCAGACGTGAGCGGAGTCATAAAACCAAACTCGAACCAGGGCATAACGAGTAAGCCTCGACCATGAGCACGATCGACAACATCCGCGAGAATGTCATGCCCATCGGAGCCACGATAGACGAAGGGTTGAATTCCTTGTTGTTGAGCGATCGCACTTGGATAAGTCACATACCCCGAATTCCAAATCACCGGGTAAATCGTATTAAAGTTCAAGCGACCGAGTTGATTCATCGCTTCTTGAACTTTCGTACGGTTTTTCATGACATCGAGATCGTTCAAAGTGAGCCATACGCCCCGGATCTCTGGGCGAACGACTGGAACTGGAGCCGGAACGATCGGAGAAGTTACCCTTGGGGTTTCGATTTGCGGCACTCCAATTTGAGCCATTCCAGGGGTTCCAATGAAGACAACGGTGAATAATGACACCAAAAAGAGCGGGACGAGAACCGCTTTTCTCCAGTGCTGGAACCGAACGCGAAATTGAGTCAGCATGAGAAACTCTATCAACCTCAGAACAAATAAGCGGGCTGCAATAACTAGCCCTACAGTGTACAGGCATCGTGCCCCCGCATCGGGACAGGACAAAAAGACAAGTCGAATCTTTATCTAAGTGAGTGACATCGAATCGTCACTATTCTGAAATACGATCGATATTTTGGCTGACGCAAAATTTAGCGTGTAAGTGCCCGATCGCTGATTACGCAGAATCCGGACTTGTACAAGGCGCTTGTTCCATGATTTGTTAGCAGATTAATCCGTTGAATGTTCTGAACAATATTGCGTTAACTTCCTCGATAGGTACTGTACGACCACGGGGAAGCGAGTAATGGAACATGATAATGAGCGTTTGTATCCGAGATTCCAAATCGAATCGGAACGCGATCGAGAAATCTTGGCTCAGTTGCATTCGTGGATTTTGTAGCGAAATAATCTCCGATCGCAAACACCAACTCATACGTTCCAATTTTAATTTCTGACTCATTCAGCATCGGGCTATCCGTTCGACCATCAGAATTGGTTGTCACCGTTTTCAGATGTGTTTTCTGATCCGAATCGATCGACCAAAGTTCAATCTTCAAATTTGCTGCTGGACAGCCGTGAGCCGTATCGAGAACGTGAGTCGTTAACTTACCCATGAGTGCGCCACAGATTTAGAGTTCAGCGGCAAAATGGAAGAATGGAGAAGCTGCCCACGATTTTATTTCCGAGCCTCGATCGACTTCCATTGCCGCCAGTCGGAACTCATCATAAAGCACGACGCGGACGATCAGAAAGTCAATTCGAGCGCGACTTATGGCAATATTTTCCCGGCAAGATTCACACAGAATTGCTGGTGAAACGCCCAGAGTTGAATCAGCCTTATGTTCCCGATTTTGCTTACCTCGATCGAGATCTTGCGATCGACATCGAAATTGATGAACCTTATACGATCGACACTCGCCAACCGCTGCATTTTGTAGACTGTCCCAAAGATCGATCTCGTAATCAATTTTTCACCGATCACGGCTGGATTGTGATTCGATTTAGTGAATCGCAAGTGATTAAAAGTCCTGAAAGTTGTTGTAAAACGATCGCATCGACGATCGCCAAAATCTCTGGTGACAACGCGATCATGAATGCCTTTCGCCAAGTTCCGACTCTAAAGCTCGATCGACGTTGGACGATCGAACAAGCCCAACACCTTGCCACTCAAAATCATCGCGAACAGTTGCAACTCAAAACCGATTCCAACAAAAAGCCAAGCGACCTGAGCTTCCACTGTCCAACCTGCGGCGAATTAGTTCGGTGGCGAGGACACTATATCAACTGTGCAAACTGCGGATACGACCAATTCGTTCTTTGATTTCGTCCGGTTTTTCCTACCGTCTCGTGAATACATCAAACACAGATGCGACCTGACAAAAATTGACAGAATAGACGAAAGTTCTAGGTTGCAAACATCCGCAAAATCGAGGAACTGTGTATAATCAGTGCCAACCGCTCGGATAAGTTCGATACGGCTGATGGATAAAGACTTCTGATGGGAAGGTTTGAGAAATTAGCTGCGATCGAAAAGTCGTAACGAAACTGCCACTTTTTAGCAATCTTCGCTAACATTGGTGTTTCGCTAGATTTGATCGGTGAGCTATCCTCCGTTCTTTACTCTCTAGTTTGAATGACTGCTGTGCCCCTTCCTCGTCCCTCTTCCCAACCTCCTGAGCGCAATAACTCAGGTTCCCCAGATGTTACGCCAGTGTTCGCCCTGAAGGAACTGGTGGCACGTCTGAATCGGGAGCAGCATAAAATCCAAGATTTATTAAGCTCACTCGGTTTCGCGCTTCGCAGTTTCAGCAATCTCAATCAATTTCTGGAACTTATCCCCCTGATGGCAAGTCGTGTTACTGATGCTGACGGCGGTGCATTAATTTTGTTCCGCCCGAATGGTCAAGTGAAATTAGAACGGCTGCATTGTCAGGATGCAATGTGGGGTCAAGAACTCCGAAAAGGTTTAGAGATTGCGACTCGTCAAATCACCGCATCATTAACCGGATTGCCACCCGGAGAAGCTTTGGCTCGATCGTCTCAAGTCGTGGCAATGCTCGATCACCAGATCACGCGACATTTAGGCGGAGAAATTCAAATTTTCGGCACTGGAATTTTAGTTAAAAACAACGAACGCGGGCGACTTTACGTTTTTAGTCGAGAACCGGATTACGCTTGGACAGAAACGCGCCAGAAATTAGTTCGGCTTGTGGCAGATCAAACCGCAGTCGCGATCGAGAATGATGAACTCACGGTCGAACTGAAGAAGAAAGAACGACTCGATCGAGAACTCGAAATTGGTGCAGATATCCAATTACGTCTCTTACCGCGTCAATGTCCCGCGATCGATGGCATCGAACTTGCCGCGCTGTGCAAAACCGCGAATCGAGTCGGCGGCGACTATTACGACTTTATTCCTGCTGATTATGGACAAACTCGAAAAGCGAATCCGAACAATTCGGATGGCAAATGGAGTTTAGCGATCGGGGATGTGATGGGCAAAGGTGTCCCCGCAGGTCTAATTATGACCATGACACGCGGAATGCTTCGGGCTGAAGTCTTAAATGGTCACTCTCCTGCCCGAATTTTGCAGCATCTCAATCAGGTCATGTATGCCGATTTAGAAAACTCGAATCGGTTTGTGACGCTGTTTTATTCCGAGTACGATCCGAAAACTCGCCTTCTGTCCTATAGCAATGCGGCGCACAATCCGCCGTTACTCTGGCAAGCTGCAACTAATACGATCAAACGATTGGATACTCATGGAATGTTGATCGGTTTAGACATCGAAACTCAGTTCCAAGACGCTCAAGTGCAACTAGAACCAGGAGACACGCTGATCTATTACACCGATGGTTTTACCGATGCTGCCAATCAGTACGGACAGCGATTTGATGAGGAAAATCTGATCAGTGCATTCCGTTGGGCGTGTCAGCATTTTGACGATCCACAGCATATTCTCAAGTACCTATTCGATTGTGTGCAGCAGTTTATCGGCATGGGTAATCCGAATTCGGATGATATGACGCTCGTAGTCATGCGAGTTAAACTGATGAAAGATCAACTTCCATCAAACAGCAGCACAAATTCGTAGTGCGGTAACTGTCGTTGTAATACGGTCAAATGTCCTTCAGCATCCGATCGACTTCGATACCTTCCGCGCACTACTCGCTGCATTTTCGGTAAAAGTTGCACCACGATCCAAGGAGCAATCCGCTCCTGATAAGGCATAATCATACCTGTCTCCATCTTTGTATGGTGATTTCAAGCCAGTGCTGAGAGTTTGGTCGCTACTAAGCACTGGCTTTATCGTGTTTCCGATTGGCAACATCGTATCGAATTGGCGGTTTTGTTGTCAATCGGAAACATCTTTAACTTATGGAACGTTGACACAAACTAAAGCATGGGACGGGCAGGAAAAGCACTGGGACTGGTTTTGAAGAATTACGGCATCAACCAAAATCAATTGGCGATCGCAATGGATATCGATCGCTCTAATATCAGTCGCTGGATTGCTGAAACTCGTGAACCTTCTGCGGAATCTGTTCTAGAAATTCGAGATGCACTAGAAACGCTCGATACAGTCGCAGCAGCAGAATTTACGCGGTTGTATTGGGGAAAAGATGAGATAAACGGATGAGTTTAACTTAACGACTTTGCAGAACAATTGCTTTCAATGACATAGTTACGCTGTTGGAAGCTTTTGATTTTCGCCAAGTTAGAATTAGCGATAGTCATCATATTTTCGACCACTCTGATCTCTCTGAAATTGTGAATCTTCAGAATCGTGAGGGATAAGCAAAACCTTACTAGGTGCGACAGTTTCTAAGTTTGGTCGAGCAATACAATCTGACTTTGGAAGACTTTGAGGAAGAATGAAGGACTATGACATTAATCTGTTCTACAGCGAAGAAGACGAGGGATATATTGCTGATATTCCTGATTTGAAGTTTTGCTCTGCGTTTGGGGAAACGCCTGAAGAAGCCGTTCGAGAAGTCTTGATCGCAAAAGCCGCTTGGATTGAAGCCGCAAAAGCATCAGGAAAACCTATTCCAGAGCCTCAGTATCGACCTGTCATTTATCAAGTCAGTTAAGCGATCGCACTTAATTTATCGATCGATCAAGTTCAAAGTTTTATACAGCGTTAGCAAAAGTCGTGACAGAGCATCAAGAATTAATCAAATCCTTACTACAAGACCTAAACGCTGCGAGTCAGTTAATCGATGGATTGGCAGAAAAAGTGCAAGCCTTGGAGAACAGTTTTGATCGATCGCGTTTTATTGGTGAAATAGGAAAGACATTGGCGCATATTTTTGATCTTGAAGCGGATCTCTTCGAGCTTGAGCCAACCCTAGTGCCTGATCTCTTGAAACCTTCGCTCGATGCCGTTGATCTCACTGATTCACTAGAACGGCTCTTATCCAAAAATTGGGCGATTCGTGAAAGCACGATTCGAGAATTCAAAGCTTATATGCTTGATCAGGTTGAATCTGAGTTTGCATTTGCTTGTGAGTCTGAAACTGAACATGATTTTGCTCAAGAGTGGTGGTGTGAGCAACAGAAGCCATTTATTCCTGTAGTTCGGGTTTATAAGTTTCTCAAGCACGATCGACGTTTTATGCGATGTCAAAGTGCAAAACTTTTAGAAGAAAGATTTGGAGTTCAGCTTTGGGATGATGAGCGAGGAGATGTCTGTTTCGCAATCGCAGAACAATGGTTCAATGATTGGTTAGGGCGCTGAGAGATGAATAAAGTACGATCGCGCTCAATTTATCGATCGACCAAGTGAGACAACCGTTGAAATTTTGGAAGAACAGGAAGAGGTGATTGCTATGAGCCAGACTAAAAATCAAGCGGTTGACACGACACAGCTTTACGAACGGGGACGATCTATATTTGAAAAAGTATTGCCGGAATTGATGGGAATTTACTACAACTGGTTTATTTTGATCGAGCCTGATAGCGGCGATTACTTTGTAGATATGGATGAGCTAAATGCGCTGACAAAAGCCCGCCAAAAACATCCTCAATCTGTCTTTGCAATCTTCCGTCTCAATGAAACAGGGAACACGGGACGAGTATGATTCAGGGGGAATTCGATGAGCTTGGGCAACTGTTTTTTGAAATTGATTTACTTGCAGCAGATGGCGATCGTTTTACGATTAATGCGCTTCTCGATACTGGTTCTACAGAATGGTTAGCAATTAACGAACAAGATTTAGACGCGCTTGGTTGGTCATTCTACGGAACACGACAAGTCGAAACGGCTCAAGGTGAGATACTTTTCCCGACCTATCTAGGAACGATTTCTCTAGATGGACAAACATTCAGCGTTCCAGTTGTTGCGGGTTCTGCTTTTCAGCAAGTATTGCTTGGTGTTCCTTGGCTTAGAACTAGACGTTTGATTGTTGACCTACCAAATAGCATCTTGACACTAGGTTAACTTAGCTTCTGTCTTTTTAAGATAGTTTTCTAACCTAGATGTGCGTCTCATCATGTTCGGAACTTGATTTAGAAGTTGTTGCGAAATGCTGTTGCCAAGTCGGTTTACAGCGCCGACAATACTCGTTGAAATTCGATAAATTGTAGCCGCGTCGAATAGGCATCCAGCGCGTTCGCAGTGCATCAGCTAAGGAATTAGTAGAATGCCAGACATCTTCAAAATCGCCACCTCTAGCATGAAGTCTTGTTGCATACTCAAGAGTACTGAGCATAGCAGATTCAGTATTCTGCCAGTAAGCAGCAAAAGTTTCCTGTAAAACTCGACCATTTAGCTGCACATGAATTTTGTCTAATGCTGGTTTGTAAAGCATTAGGTGTTCAGCTACACAGTCTGCTAATTCTTCGTCCAAATCTGCGTAGAACAGATACTTTCGCTTAAAGATTTCAATCTCAGAAAGAGGATTTTGGAGCTTATGTACTGCTTGACTAATTTCAGAAACTCGGTACATCACTTCATCTACCAAATCAGTGGACGTTATTTTACCAGTACTTTAAATTTAGTTCAAGCGTTCTATGCAAATTACAGTTAATTTGTAATGAATCTCAAAACAAAAAGAGGGCACATTGTCCCTCCTTTCCAATCTTCTAAATCCAACTCTAAACCTGACCGCCAGCCGCTTGAAGACGAGCACGAGCGCGTTTCAGAGCTTGAGTTGCCTGCATTTGTTCTTGTTTCGAGCCGCCTTGATCCGCTTGAGCGAACTTCGCTTCGGCTTCGGTGTAGGCAGTGCGAGCCGCGTCGAGATCGATCGATTCGCCGCGCTCCGCTCCGTTCACCAGAATCGTGACTTCGTTCTTTTCCACTTCTGCAAAGCCACCCATAACCGCGATCGGTACCCAGTTTTTATCTGAGCGAACGCGCAAGACACCCGTTTCGAGTGCTGTTAACAAAGGAGCGTGACCGGACAAAATGCCAAGCTGCCCTGTAGTGCTAGGAAGAATCACTTCCTCAGCCGATGAATCCCAAACTGTTTTGTCTGGCGCAATGACGCGAACCGTTAAAGCCATAGTAATTAAGGATGAATAATGAACGAGGGTAAGGGTGCAGAATCATCCACACCCTTTGAGAGTTACTTGGCTTCAGCCTTCATTTTTTCAGCTTTCGCGATCGCTTCATCAATGTCGCCGACCAAGTAGAATGCTTGCTCAGGCAGATCATCAAGTTCGCCTGCAAGAATCCGCTTGAAGCCTGCGATCGTTTTTTCCAACGACACATACTTACCCGGCGATCCGGTGAAGACTTCTGCGACGAAGAACGGCTGAGACAAGAAGCGCTCAATCTTCCGCGCGCGAGACACCGTTAAGCGATCGTCTTCCGACAATTCATCCAAACCGAGAATTGCAATGATGTCTTGCAGTTCTTTGTAGCGTTGCAGCGTCGATTGGACTGCGCGAGCCGTATCGTAGTGATCGTTTCCTACGATCGAGGGTTGGAGCATCGTAGAAGTCGAATCCAGCGGATCAACGGCGGGATAGATTCCTTTTGAAGCCAAACCGCGAGAAAGAACGGTCGTTCCGTCCAAGTGAGCGAAGGTGGTTGCCGGAGCGGGGTCAGTCAAGTCATCCGCAGGCACGTAAACCGCTTGAATCGAAGTAATCGAACCTTCAGTCGTCGAGGTGATCCGCTCTTGCAAGTCACCCACGTCCGTACCCAAAGTCGGCTGATATCCCACCGCAGAAGGCATCCGACCGAGCAGCGCTGATACTTCAGAACCCGCTTGCACAAATCGGAAGATGTTATCCACGAACAGCAATACGTCTTGCTTGTTCACATCGCGGAAATATTCCGCCATCGTCAAACCTGACAGACCGACACGCATCCGCGCTCCCGGTGGTTCGTTCATTTGACCATATACTAGTGCAATCTTGGACTCGTTGAGGTTGTCCTTTTTGATTACGCCCGATTCAATCATTTCATTGTAAAGGTCGTTTCCTTCGCGAGTACGCTCACCCACACCAGCGAACACCGACACGCCACCGTGATTGGTTGCGATGTTGTTGATCAATTCCATCATGATCACGGTTTTACCCACACCCGCACCACCGAACAAACCAATTTTTCCACCGCGACGGTAGGGAGTCAGCAGGTCGATCACCTTAATTCCGGTTTCAAACACGGAAGGCTTGGTTTCGAGTTCGGTCAATTTGGGAGCGGCACGGTGAATCGGGGAGGTTTCGGTGTTGTTGACGGGACCTTGATTATCGACGGGTTCGCCCAAGACGTTGAAGATGCGTCCGAGGGTTGCGGTTCCAACGGGAACGCTGATCGGTGCGCCTGTGTCGGCAACTTCCATGCCGCGCACCAAGCCATCGGTGGTACTCATCGCCACCGCTCGGACTTGGTTGTCTCCAAGGAGTTGTTGCACTTCGCAGGTTACAGAGACATCTTGACCGGATTCGGTTTTGCCGGAGATGGTCAAGGCGTTGTAAATCTGGGGCATTTTGCCGTCCGGGAATCGCACGTCCAAGACTGGACCGATGATTTGTGTGATGTAACCGATGTTTGTTTTCTCTGCGGTGGTGACCATTATCGGTGCCCTAAAATTGATGGTTCAACGATTGTGTATGCACGAATTGCGCTTATTCGCCACAAGTTAGCTTATCACCGAAGGGTTACAGATGATTAAGCAATTTTTCCTATTGAAGAAGGGTGTGTTCTCTATGACACGCTATGGAATTTTTATAGGTTGTCGATCGTGGATTTGTCGATCGCTATTCCAGAAATCACCTTTTGATCCACTCATGCGTCATGCTGGCGATCGCTCAATTTCACAAAGTCTCGTCAATCACAACTGAGCCACCTTCATAAAAATCGATACTGAGGTGATAATCTTCCATTGAGGCAGTTCCAATTAATGGACGGCGACCCATCGCAAGTACGATAACCTCGCGCCTCACTCCATGCCAAACGATCGTTGCTAAATGCAGTCGTGTCATCACATTAGAATCGTCAGCAAGATTTGCTCGAATACGAGTGATATACGGAAGATTAAGCGCGGCAACAGTTTCAGGCGGCAAGGTTAAAGCTCCTTCAAATCCTGTATCTACGACGCACTCGATTTGTACTTCTGATCGCCCTGGCGGACAAAGGGTAAGGTTGACTCTCGCTTGATTTCCAACAACAAACCCCTGGATCACGGTGCAGTCCTTGTTAACGTTCCTCCAACTGCATAGACCGCGTTGAATCCAATTCTTTCTGTCCAAAGGATAGGGCGTTTACGACGTTCCTGCAAACGGCGACAGGTAGTCAGCAAATCATCGTCAATCTCGTAATCACCAGATTCGACATCGATCGAGATAATTTTACCGATGTTTTCTGCCGTCTCGACTTTGGAACGAAGTTGTTTATCGTAAAACTCTTCGCCTCGTTGAGTGATTTCTTGATCGCTGAAATTGGGGTAGGACATAGTTTGTGATCTCGATCGCTAACTCACTGGCTTCTCCATCCTAACGTACAAGCTGATTTTGGCTTGCGCTCGCTCTTTCACAAACCTTCTGGATGCAATGAAAGCCAGTCTTTGTACTTTGCCCTGAATTTGTCGCGCTCTTGTAAGTTCCTTAGAATTACGTCAACGCCACCATCGTATGGGGCAAAGATACGTTCGCGATTGCAATTCAGAACAAAGAAATTAACAATCTTCCAATCTGCTATGCAAAGTAAAACATCGTTTAATGAGCCGTATTTGAGATCATGTGTTCCGCAAAATAAGCTTAAATAGACAGGCTCTTCATTTGGTTCTAGTTGTTCAGGATCAAAATCTTGTTTGGACAACTTCAGAAACTCTTGAAACTCAAAATTGCTCAATGCAGAACACTGCTCCTCAAGAGAGGGTGAAGACGAGTAATTTCCGGAGACTAAAACACACTTGCCCTCTCCAATGATGTCAAGTAAAGCAGTGTTCTGGCGCTGTAACAGTTGCTCAACTTCTGTCTCATCCTTGGCATATCGTTTCGATTCAGATAAGCTGTGGAAACGAAACCAACGGTCTGTTAAGCGATGCCTGAAAAGGTATGAAACGGGTGGACAATTAGCAAAATGTTGTTCCCAAAAGTAGCGAAATTGATTTACATCCAAATCAACTATCCTCCATCGCAACCATCAGAATAGCCTAACTGCGAAAGAGACGACTGTACAGCGTTTCATGCGTCATGCTAGCGATCGACAAACCCCACCCGCAACTTTCAAGCTCCGAATCTTCAAGTTGAGCGATCGTACATTTAATACCAGTCCACGATCGTAAGTCCCGAAACTCTAGAAAATTCAGCAGTGTTGTGAGTCACAAGCGTTGCCTGAAGCGAGACAGCTACTCCTGCAATCAGAACGTCGATCGCCCCAATTGGTGTGCCTTGTTGCTCTAATTGAGCGCGAATCGTCGCCGCAGCCAAAGCAGCATCTCGATCGAACAAAACCAAATTCACTCGACTCAAAAGTTGCTGAAGTTGTTGAATTCGCTTTGCAGGAGATGTTGATTTCAAAATGCCAACCTGCAATTCGTAGAGAACGATCGTAGGAATCACAATGTCTTCAGAAGGAATGCTTGCAAGAGTTTGAGCGACCTGCCCTTGACCTCTGAAGTAGTAGGTCAACGTATTCGTATCCAAAACGTACACTTAGAGGTTCTCCCGTAAAGCATCTTGTCCTTCTCCAGCACGAATCTCTTCTAGAGTCGGAAAGTCGTCTGCCCATGCTCCAGATAAAGATTGAACTAGGTCTGCCCAAGGTACTGAATCGAACGCTTGATCATCTTTAACCGAGTTCCTAGACCGAATGGATTCAGCAAAAGCAAGAATCTCGCTGGCTTGATCCTGGGGAAGCGTTTTGACAATGGCGTAGATTTGTTCAGCGATCGACATTCCCGGATCTCCTCAATAATTGCTCAGTCTAACTCTGAAGTAGGCAATTGTAGAGCGTTTCATGCGTCATGCTAACGATCGCTCAGTTTCAAGGAATATAAATTCGTCCCACTCCTTTGTAATTCTCGGTATCAAGAAGAATCTCAACCAACCGACTTAAGCCTGTCCTTCCAAGCTTGAAGTTTAGCCCGGATAGCTTCTTGACCCGATTTCGGAGGCATTGCAGCAAGACGGGCGAAGTGTTCTCGATTGCGTTCTTCCCGATATTGTCGATCGTGTTCTGCAATTTGCAAAACTTGTTGATACTCGGCTTCTACTTCTGCCCGATGCGCTTCGATGTAAGAAATGGCAGCTTGAACTTGAGCATCTGTCAGGCACAGCTTTTCACGAATGAGTTTTGCAGGATAGCCAGCCGTAAAGTAGTCCATCACATCGTAGAGAGTGATACGGGTTCTAGCGATCGTTAACCCTCGATCTGTGCGAATAATTATCGGTTGCTCATCGGATGTTGTCATATATGAAACCAAGCGATCGCTAACTCACTGACTTCTTTATCCTAACGTACAAGCTGATCTTGGCTTGCGATCGCTTGGTTTCACACTAGAGATAAGCAGTTCCAGTTCATCTAGATTGATGCAGTATACGAGCGCAGTTTAGCTTAGATTTCGCCAAAAAGCTGAGTCAACACTGTCACTTCACCACCCAATTCATTTCGCCCATCAATATGACGATCGAGAAACTCATCAGGAATTTGAATCAAATCATTCTTAGTCAAGAAATTAACAACTTGATCACAGATTTTAAGTAAGTGCTTAGGCTTTTCCTGAGCAAGAGTATGAAAAACACCATCGTCAGAGCGGGTATAAGAACGAACACAGAAGAATCCACCTTTGCGACTAATATCAACCCGCATTTCAAATTGGCTTGCTTTTAGTGCAGTGTAGTAGTTGCGCTCTTTCGGCATTGCTGGTGCTTTGCCTTTTGCATCAATCAGAATTCTTAGATTGTGTGCAGTACGATAGTTACAATCGAGGTCGCAAAAGACGACTACGCCAAGCTTTTTCGCCATTAATTGACCTAATTCAGCAACCCGTTCTTCTTCAAAAAGCTCAATTTCTTTAGATTGCAAATTACAGATCCATTGAAGGACGCGATTCAGAAAAATAGTTGCTTCACCTTGTCTCTGAATTTGATTAATGGGATTGGGCTGTTTTTTGTTCATTTAAACTAAGTCAGCTAACTTCTGAATAATCGGCTATACAGCGTTTCATGCGTCATGCTAGCGATCGACAAACCCCACCCACAACTTTCCAACTCTGAATCTTCAAGCTGAGCGATCGTACTTTTCCCAATCTCATCGCCCAATTTCAACAAAAGCTGCTGCCCTGCGGTTTGTCCGAGCGGAATGAGTTTCACGCCTGCACTGACTAAATTCGTTGCCCAACTGTGGAGATAGGCAACTAAGGCGGCGGATTCATCGATTTTCCAGAGAGCGGCGACGAGTCCGAACGCGATCGCGAAATTACAACCGTCTTCAAAGTTCGGAATCGGATCGGGGTGGAGCGATCGGAATAATCGGAGTAGGGAACCGCCCATTTGGAGAGATTGCGATCGTAGTTCTTCGGTTTCTCTTGCAGCGGTAAACCATTGATTCCAGTAGAGGAGTTGATCGAAATTTTGTGCGATCGTAGCTCGATGCGATCGAATTAACATTGCTGCTTCTAATCGAGCCGCTCCATAGTGCAATTCTTGAATGATCCAATGTTCTAGGTTAGCTACATTCTGGATCACACCTGTATGCACCAGTGTTTCTAATCCTTCTGAATAGCTGTATGCACCGACAGGTAAAGCCGGACTTGCTAACTGTAATAGTCGTAATAATGCTGGATTAGTGAGCGTGTCCATAAGCGCCAGATTCAGGTTGGAATGGAACGGTTTCAGATATGATTTCTAGTCCGCGATGCTCTAGTAGATCTTGTAAGACTGGATCGGGTGATAGTCTTAGATACGAGTCTGTAATCTCTAGTGGAACGTGACGATTACCTAAATGATATGCAGCTTGTAATAGATCTAACAGTGCTGAAGTCGTGACTGTTAAAACAGGTTCGGGTTTGGCTTGGATTTTAAGAAATTTACCTTCATCGGACTCTAACCAATCGCCATCTCTTAGCGTTGTGCCTCTGGGTAAATTTAGGTACACTTCTCGTCCGTCGTCGGATTGGAAAAGGAAGCGCGATCGCATTCTCTCTTCAGCCGTCAGCGACAAAATATAATCTGGCTCAGATTTAGGATCGATTCGGCGCGTAAAAGTCGGAGTCACAAGCAAATTCAGAAATCTACCGTACTCAAAATATCGCGCCTTTTTGAATTGAGGCAATTTTTAGAGGTTTATTTAATGTCGATCGCTTTCCCCTGCCGCATCGATTCCGACAACGCAACTAAGATTTGAACCAGTTCCGCACCAAGCCAACCTGAAGAAATCTCAGAAGCTCGATCGTTCTGAACGCACTCTAGAAAATGATTGCAGACTTCTTGTAATGGTTCTTGTTTGGAAAGCTCAAGAATTTCGCGACTTTGTTCGATCGGCTTAAACTGCGGATCGAATTTACCCCATTGCATTGTTAATTGCTCTGATGCAAGTTCATCGAAAATCAGCGTACCGTTTTCGCCCACAATGCACGATCGACGTTGCTTATCCGGATTGAGCCAACTCAGATGCAGCGTTGCCCGAAACCCGCTCGGATAAGTTAAAGTCGCCCACACTGTATCCGGTAAACCTTCCTGTAACCAAGTTGATCCTTTTGCTTCAACCAAATGTGGGCTTTCTCTTAACCAAAAATTCAAAATCGCGATGTCGTGAATTGCTAGATCCCAAAGTGCATCGACATCAGAGCGAACCGGACTGAGATGCGATCGCGTTGAATATCCATAATGCAGCTTACCAAGTTTCTGAACTGCTTCCCGTCCTTGAATTACCGCAGGATGAAACAGATAAGTATGATCTACGATTAATTGCCGCTGTTGCTGTTGTGCAAGTTGGCAAAGTTGAATCGATTCCGAAAAGCTTAGAGTTAATGGTTTTGCTGCCAGAACGTGAAGATTTTGTTTGAGTGCGGCTGTGATAAGTTCATTGTGAGTTGTTGCAGGTGTTGTAATCGCTACTGCTTCCAATCCGCTCAACTCTAAAGCATCTTGCCATTGTGTTGTGAGGAAAATCCGTTGATTTAGGTCAAACCGTTGGGCAACGGATTCTAATTGCTCTAGACACGGATCAACGATCGCGATCACTCGCGCTCCGGGATGCTGCAAAAAATTCCGTAACAAATGAACGCCCCAGCGTCCAACGCCGAAAAGTGCGATCGAAACTGACATACCAGGCTCCTTAAAAGGTTCGGCTGGCAAGTCGAGATTATGACTCCTGACCGCTCAGCACGATAAACGCTTCTTGTGCGGCTGCTTGTTCGGCAGCTTTACGCGATCGACCCGTCCCTTGTCCCATACAGCGTCCTTGAATCCAGACCTCTGCGACAAAGCGATGGGGATCGTTGTGAGTATTCCCGGTTTCTTGAGTGCGATATTCAGGTAGCGTTTTCTGATGCCCTTGTGTCCAATTTTGTAAAGCGGCTTTGTAGTTTTGACGGGCGGGATCAGCAAGGATCTCTTCAGCAAGGGGTTGGAACTGTTCATCGAGCCAGGGACGAACCAGGCTGAGATCTTGAGTGCTGAGATAGAGAGCGGCGAGGACGGCTTCGAGAGAATCGGCAAGACGAGAGGCACGTCCAGCAGGATCGGATTTGGCACTGGGAGCCACGAGAAGATAGCGATCGAATCCAAACGAATCTGCAATCTGAGCCAGAATACGATCGCTGACAAGTACCGATCGCAACGCGGTGAATTCTCCGACTTTCAAATTCGGATAAATCTTAAGCAAAAATTCCGCTGCGGCTAATTTCACGACTGCATCGCCAACGAATTCGAGTTGTTCATAATTGCGATCGGCAGAATACGTCACATGAATCAGCGCCAAATCCATCAGATTCCAATCGATCGCGTCAAGTTGCGAAATCCCTAAGCGTTGAATGAGGGTACGAAGTTCCTGCTGGCGGCGCGGATAAGCAATAGTCATCTGTGCAATCAAAAAATCAGGCTGATTCCATCGTAGGGGGTGAATCGGCTCTCAGACAAATTACGCAGATTTCAACACAGCATACGTGCGCTCAATTTCGCTGACGGTGGCGGTCGTCAGAAGCGGAACAGCGGGAATTTCTTCAGGGTTTGGTGAAATGGTTGTGACTTTTAACTGATCGGAACCGGGGAGGAAAGCCATCGTGCCGATCTTGGTGCTGCGCCAATGTTGCGATCGTACTTGTTCGATCGTGCCGGGAAAGACTCCTGCCAGTAATGCTAAAACTTCGTTGGGTAAGCCAACTACGACTTGTCGCCCAAAGAATTCTTCAAATCCAGCCAGTAATTTCTCTGCACGAATCATTGGATCAGGTTGCTCAACAATTCTTTGTAACCAGCGTCCCCACTGAATTCTCCGTCCGTAGGCGCGGCGACGATCCTCGACTGTGGTTGTGGCGATGAGTTCGGGAGAGCCGATCGCAATCACTGCTCGATAAGCAGGTTCAACAGCGCAATTGACCGCAGCACCAGGACCTGCAAACTCCGCGTGATATTGCTTACAGAGAATTAATCCGCTTTTCTTGTGTTCACTAATAGCAAACAGTGGCTCCTGCGTTCGGGGAAGTTCACAGAAGGTTGGGGGTTCGAGAGTAGAAGCTTGGCTTTTCACGGACTGACCCTACTCGGCTGTAGGTGAGAAGTTTCTTGACATCGGGCGCTTAATTCCCTACATCCTAGACCGGGGAACCGGATCGGATTCGGTCAATGACACCCACTTTGCTGAATCTACACATTGCTTCGTGCAGTTTAAAGCAATGTCGAAAGTAAAAGAGGCGTGTTTCTAGAATTGAAAGGTCGATCTTGCAAAAAATTCCGTGTTTTCCGCAAAGTTTTGGTGAAATCTCCGTGTTTTTGCGAAAAAGAGAAGAGTTAGACATAAGCCGGATTCTGTTCTCGCGCTGCAAACTGCAACGGAGGGCAGTTATCTATCTGGGATCGAAGTCACCTTCAACCTCAAGCGGTTCACGCTCACCTCGCTTCCGAAGAAGTCTGTGAGCCGTCGAAACAGGGAAAAACCCAACCCTTGTTTCGTCCGACCTTGCTCCCAACCGGGGTTTACCGAGCCAGTACCTCTCGATACTGCTGGTGCGCTCTTACCGCACCTTTGCACCCTTACCGGAGAGGGAGTGGGGGGTAGGGGGTAGGGAGTAAGAGAACACAAGAAAGTTTCTCGCATTTTCCACTCCCCACTCCCCACTCCCCACCTCTTCTCTGGCGGTATTTTTCTGTGGCACTTTCCTCACGCTCACGCGCACTGGGCGTTATCCAGCAAGCCTGGGTTTTTGGGAGTCCGGACTTTCCTCAGATTCTGATCGAATCCGCAACCGCCTCGCTCACTCTTCTCCAATCTAGAGTTTAGCCGATCGCAGGTTCAAGGTCTCCTAGGATTCCAGGGAAGTCCGGCTGTCCAGTCGAGTTTACGCACGTTCAGGCGGCAGACGATCGACACTTGGTTGCCGCCTGCTGAAGCGCCAAATCCCATAAACCGCAGTACCAAATAAAGATCAAATTTGAAGAGCGCTTCACCGTTCATGAATTGCTGGTAGAGCTTTTTTTTCGCGGCAGGAGCGATTTTAGGCGGTTTTTTGAAGTTGAGGACGGTTGCATCTCCTTGGAGGGCGCTATCACCATCCTTACGAGACAGCGTATCTTCAGCGAAGATGTCCTCCATCAAGGTTTTACCGGGAGCGACCGCGCTAAAGGCTTGACGCGGAAACACATCAGTTGGATTTCCGGCGACTCCGCGAGCGATCCGACGCGATCGAGGAGGTTCATATTGGTCGGTCATCGCACAGTAATCCCAATCCACATAAATGGCTTGCTCTTTGGATTTATTGGCGATGCGGATCTGGAGCTTCTTAAGTTCATCAAATTCGTATCGGTTCTCAAATTTGAAGCTGATTGCAACAGCGTCTTGTAGATTGAGGGCTTCGAGTTGCTCATTGAGATGGGCTTGATCCAGCCAGATCGTAAATTCATCGTTGAACGAAGTCACCATCTGGTAGAGCACATAGGTGACGCACAAAAAATAGACTGTTAGTAGAACAAAATCGAGTTCAGTCATTTCTTTCGAGCCGATACAGCTTTAATTCTGTCCTTATACCATCTTGCTGTAAATTGTGTTGAGGAATTTTAGGAAAACTTCGATCGAGATTAGAGTACGATCGCAAAGTCGCAATTTACCCGGCGATTTCTAAAAGGTTGTCAAAGAAGCGATCGATATCCACGGGTGTAATTTCAGGGTTAGCAAGAATCAGGCGAAGAATGGTTTTGCCATTAACTGAAGCATAATTTACCAGGCTTTTTCCGCTTTTGACTAAGCGATCTCGTAACTCTAGATTGAAGTGATCAATATCCGATCGATCTTTTGGAACATAGCGAAAACAAATATTGAGAAATTGTGTCGGCGCAACTAATTCTAGTGCTGAACAATCCATTACTTTCTGAGTTGCATACTGAGCTAGTTCTAACAATCGATTAATTTGCTGCTGATAGCCTTGTTTTCCATAGTATTGCCACGCTAACCAAAGCTTCACAGCATCGGCTTTCCTGCCACATTGCAGCGAGGTTAGACCCAAATCATAGTCTGAGTTTTCATGATCGTGAAATAGATAATCAGTGCCCGTATTAGAAACTGTTTCAGAGAGAATCCCTTGATGATTGATCAGAATTGCAGAACAGATTAGAGGAAGCCCCATGAGTTTGTGAGCGTCCCAGGTGAATGAATCTGCTAACTCACAACCTTGGAGCAGAGAAGAAGCCCGAACGCCATGCGCGGTATAACCATCGCTAAAAATTGCTGCTCCGCCCCAAGCTCCATCCACATGAAACCAAAGCTGGTATTTCTGAGCAATCTGAGCAATTTCAGGAAGTGGATCAAAGGCTCCAAGCACAGTAGTACCCGCAGTTGCAGCAACGAAAAAGGGAGTTTGACCGGATACGAGAGTG
Organism: Leptolyngbya sp. AN10; assembly: GCF_050565645.1. Classification (NCBI taxonomy): domain Bacteria; kingdom Bacillati; phylum Cyanobacteriota; class Cyanophyceae; order Leptolyngbyales; family Leptolyngbyaceae; genus Leptolyngbya; species Leptolyngbya sp. AN10. The sequence continues at coordinate 15,442 of NZ_JBNXVP010000002.1, read as the reverse complement.
AGCGCGATCGCACGTTCAAGCTCATCGGGAATCATGCTCCCTTTAGCATCAGTTTTGACTTTGATCACATTGTTCAATCCGATTCCGAGAACATTCGCTGCTTTGAGAAAAGAATAGTGAGCTTGGTCTGAAACAAACACAGCAGCACGCTGAGAAAGTCCTTGATACTTCGCTCCTGGAAAGGCTCGATTTCTTGCACATAACATTGCAACTAAGTTTGCATTACTGCCACCTGTAACAAATGTTCCTTCACCGTGAAAGCCAATCCATGAATTCATTTCCTCGATTAATGCTTGCTCGATCAATGTTGCGACAGGAGCAATTTCATAGGTTGCCATTGAGGTGTTCGTTAAGCTTGTGAAGACCTCGCCGATAAATCCAGGGAGATTAAAACCAGAGAATAGCTGATTGAAAAATTGGCGATGTCCAGTTCTGACGCTGTAGTGAAGGTAAGTTTCTAGAAGGAACAGGAATTTGTCGATCGACACTCCTTGATCAGGGATCGATAAATCAATTTTGGTTTTAAGTAATTCTGGCTTGAGGTAATTCACCACAGGAGTGGCTGTATCGGAATTGTCCTCTAAGTACTGATTGATTAGATGGAATGCTTTTGATAACAATTCGTTCTGGTCGATCATCTTCGTGTGAATTTCTTGCGGTAGGGTTAAGCGTATCAAGAAATTGCTAACCGATCGAACCGTGGGCAATCTGGTCTAAGGCTTGCTTGTTGAGAATTGTGATTTTTCCGCCTCGATGATAAGTCACAACGCCGTGAAGCTGTTTGAATAGCCGAACGCATTCTTCATAGGTAATGCCGATTCTTCGGGCAATGTGATAGTGAGATTGAAGATCAATGCGAGATTCAGACGGGTCTGAGCCAATTTGCTGCTCGATCGCGGTTTCTTGAATCAATCGGGCAAGACGCACGATCGCCCGTTCGGAGACTAAACCATGCACCGTTTCATGAAGTTGTTGCAGGCGTTGATTGAACACTGCCATCATGCTGAATGCAATTTCTGGGTTAGTTTGAATTGCTTTGAGCAAGGTTTCCCGCTTGATTTTCAGCACCTCAGTCGAAGTTTCTGCGATCACGGTTGCAGGCGCGATCGCATTTCCAAATAAAGCAGGGGCGGCGAAAAATTCTCCAGCGTTCAAGGTGCGAAGAATCGTTTCTTTTCCGGTCGTGGCAGTTTTGATTACGCGCAGTTTACCGTCGATCAGAGCATAGAGGGCGGCAGAGAGACGATCGCCCTCCTGCATAATCGTTTCACCTGTTTGAAAGCGCTGCACATCTGCATCAGGTAGCAACTGGGCGAGTTGTTCTGATTTGAGATTGGCGAGTATCGAAACTTGGGCAAGTTGCTCGATCGTGGCTTTCATCAGAAGAGTTGCGTCTCAGATCGGTTTTCAGACTCACAGTAGCGCATTCTATTTTTCAAGAGTTGAGAGTAATTTTGTCGATCGACTTGCTTTCAGTTCAGATGCTCCGATGTGATGGACTTGTCGAGCAATCAGCGCATTGATTCCAGCAATTAAACTAAATTGAGCAATCAACGAACTCCAAATTGACGTTGGAATTTCGCTCGTTACAAGCGTCCAGAGAAACGGAGATGTGAGAATCACAGTGTCTCTCAATGAGTTTGAAATCAAATCTCTTAGCGACAATAGTGAGGCGAAGAGGGCGGGAACGAAAGTGAGTAGAACAATCACGCCGATCGCAATAAAGTTACGATTGCGGGTTCTTTGAATCACAATCCACTGCACGATCGACGCATACAATGCCATCAATGTGAGACTTAGAAACACTAGCATAATTGCAGTTTCTTCTCGACCCTCAACCCATTTCTGCTCGAAACTGAATACAAATCGCCACATCCCGAACGCGATCGCTAAGTTTAGCGCGATCGACAATCCGACTGGACTCTGATCATGCAGCAATAGATCTTTGAGCAGAGATGATCTTGGAGATTGACTACGGCGATATCTTGCCCAATCCATCACAGCTTGTCGCTGAGGAGTGAGAATTGCGATGAGTGTGAGAAAAATTAGCAAATTCATCGCGATCGCCATCCAGATGAGACCAAAGGCTTGGTCGGATGCAAGTGGAGATCTTTGATCTTGAACACTAAGTCCTAAAACAACGATCTGAAGATACAAGACCAATCCATAGCTTTGACGTTTCCGCAGAATGGTTGCAGTGGGTTGATGGAAACATCGAATTAAACCTTGCCAAATCCATGCACATAGGATTGCAACGTTCGTCAGCGTGAATAAATGTGCGATCGCGATATTTTTGCTAATCTGCAATCCGTACCATGTCCAGTACGAATCGGCATAGTTTGTGAAATAGGTGATCGGCTGTTGTAGCAGAGCTTTCCAAGTGGTTTCTGAATTCCATATTAGATAACCCCATACATACAGAGAACTCACAATCAAAACATAAGCGATCGTGACCCCAAGCGCTTGAGCGGAATGTTTTAGAATCGATTTGCTAAAAAACCCGAACAGTAAAGTAAAGCTAAAGATCAAAAATGCGCCTGCTGCAATGACCAAGTAAAAACTGAGCAAGAAGCTCACTGGTAGTTCTGCTTTTAGCGTGATGAAGAGATGAAAGGGAATAAGAGACGCGATCGCACAATACACCAAGATCGGAACACCCAGAATTTTACCCAGTAAAATCGTTGTTGCCGATTGTGGACTTAATCGCACAAAATCAAGAGTTCCGTGGCGTTCCTCGTTCTGCAAATCGCTGAGTAATAGATACGTTCCCGGAGCAATTAGGAGAAAGGGGATGGCTGTGTAAAGCGTTTGTGCGATCTGCTGCCACCAAAATACCCAATCGATCACAAATGTCTTGGGATTGTCATAGCAACCACGTGTTAAGACACCATTGATGATTTGAGCGCAGTACCAAGAGTATCTGAGATCTTCTGAGGTTGGAAGCTGTGTATAAAAGGACAGAAACAAAAGCACTTGAGCCACGATCGACAAAGCCATCACTGTGAGAAAACTGCACCAAGTCAGTCGCCCTTTCAGTTCCCGGAGCAGTTGAGGATTGAGATTTCCAATGTGATCCAACATAGTTATGATGCCTGTTGATGTCCAAGTTTGAGAAAGATGGTTTCGAGATCGTCTTGTGTACAGTGAAATTCAGTCAGCGGAATTCCAGCTTGAATCAGCGATCGTAGTAAGTCCGCACACGTCGCTTGATCTCCTGTAAATTCAACTTTGAGTTGCTTATCTGACTGTGGTTCGATGCCCTGAATGAATGAAAACTGTTGAAGCTCCCGTTTGAGATTATCTAACGATCCCAAGGTCGAAATTAAGATTTGCTGCCGACTGAGGCGACCATACAATTCCTGAAGTGATGCACTTTCAACGAGGTAGCCAAGTTCCATAATGCCGATCGAGGTGCAAAGTTCTGCTAAATCGCTCAAGACGTGCGAGGAAATTAAAATCGTCATGCCAGCGGATTGCAGCGTTTTGATGATGTCACGGAACTGCATTCGGGCGATCGGATCGAGTCCTGACACTGGCTCATCCAAAAGCAAAATCATCGGTTCATGAAGCACAGTTCTGGCTAATCCCAATCGCTGTTTCATCCCACGTGAAAGGGTTGCAATTCGAGCATTGCGTTTCTGTGTAAGTTGAACGAGTTCGAGGACTTCGTACAATCGCTGCGATCGATGGGGTTCTCTCAGGCGATACAGTCTCGCGAAATAATCAAGATAGTCCCAAACATTAAGATCGTCATAGAGCGGAAAATCATCGGGGAGATAGCCCAGATAACGCTTGATCTCCGGAAATTTACGCGGGTGAAAGCGCTGACCGTTAAAGCTGATTTCTCCGATCGTGGGTTCTTCGATCAGTGCCAACATCCGAATCAGAGTCGTTTTTCCGGCTCCGTTGGGACCGATCAAGCCGTAAACTTCGCCGCTTAGAATGTCGAGATGAACATCACTAACAACAGCGCGTCGGTCGAATCGTTTCGTTAATTGTTGGGTGGAAATCGCAAGCGATCGAGGAGATGAGCAAATCGGTGAAGGACTTTGCATTGGTGAATGCTAGTAATTTCACTGATAGCTTAACCTCGAATTTCTGGAATTTGAAATCTCTTTACAATTTGCGAATGAGTCGAATCGCTCTAAGGTCGATCGTAATAATTGCAGTTGATAATTTTGATGGAGTTGAGGTTGGGAAAGGTCGATCGCGAATGTTCGCTCTGCAACTTTTTGATAGTCTGTCAGTGCAGCGAGATTGAGACGGCTGAAGTGTATTAGATATTCTTTCGCCAATTCTTGATAGATCTGAGCATTCGTCTCGGATGTGCTAGAAAACTGATCTAAAGCTTTGTCCAATAGATAAGAAGCACCACCAAAAACAGCCGCTCCAATGGGTCCACCGAGTACCCATCCGACTCCGGTTGCAACTGCGATCGGGACTTCATCTGAGAGTCCAGTTTGCTCTGTAGAAGAAGGAGGCTCAATTTCTAAAGTTGGAAATGTAACTAGCAATTGATGAGGTCGATCGCGCTCAAAAATTTCACAAGCTTGATGAACCCATTTGACGATCGCTTGTTGATAGTCGATCGCAGTGCGCTTAAATTCCCCAGTTTCCCAAGTTCTAAAAGTCTGAGACTGAAGCGCCGTTGCTACTTCAAATTGATAAGTCGCAAGCAGATTATCAATCTCTAACCAGGTATGAAATTCTAGAACACTCGCTGCAAATCCTTTTTCGATTAAGGCTTTTGCTTTTTGTTGAATCTCAAATCGCTGTTGTGCGACAGTTGTTTCAGAGGCGATTTGAGTCTCGATCGTATCAATCTTGACTTGTAATGCTTGTCTAACTTGATCAATCAGCCGTTGTACTTTTGTGGTTTGCGGGGTCTGTTTCAATTGATAGTGAGCCGCGATCGTATGAAGTGCCGTTTCAAAGATTGGTAATCCTGAACTTTGAGCCGCTGCTTGATCTCCTTTCAATCGACTTCTCAAAGCAGGTAAAGCATCGACGCGATACAGGTTACTCACTCCATCAGGCAACTCTGCTCGAAAGCTCTCCGCCACAAATCGAAGCCGCTGATAGACTTGCTTTTGATCTTCAGGCTCAAGCAAATTGAGAAAATTCACCACAAAAATAACGGTTGTGATTCCTCGATCGAGCAACCAATCTCGCAAGTGTTCTCGCTCACCCAAAGTCATTAATTTTCGTCCATCTAGGACTTGGATGACTAAATCTGCTTTGAATAGCTGTGATCGAACTAATTCGTCTTGGGCTTCGCGATCGTTCGTTCCGGGTAAATCGATCAGTTCCACACCAGATTGCAGTAAAGGGTGTGGACAAAAGACTTCAACCGAACTTACATCGTCTCGCATTCGTCGATCGTCGTCCAGAATCGCGAATTGTTTCAGCACATCTGTGCCTGCCTCCACAACTTCACGCCCATCTGTAAATCGAATCTTTGTTGCAAGCATTTCACCGTAGCAGACTCGAATAGCGGCTCCGGTTGTCGGAATTAGAGCGATCGGCAAAGCCCGTTCTCCCAAAATGGCATTGAGTAACGTGGATTTGCCATAGTTAAAGGGACCAAACACCGCAATTTGAAAAGCAGATCGGGAGTCGTAGAGTGCTTCAATTTCGCAGCGTAGAGAATCACGCGACTCTAACTCTAAACTCCCGATCGCGCAATTAAAAGCATCGATTAGCTCTTGAGATAACATTGCAATTAATTGGTAATGAGTGATTGGTAAGTCGTTTCTAAGCTGTCACATTCAGATGCGATCGCACGTTCCACCGATTGCAGTCGATTCAATTCAACAGTGCGATCGATTTCGCGTGATTTCTTTTGTTCTAGTAGATTATCCAACTCAGCTTTGCGCGATTGAATGTCATCATCAATGCGTTGAACGACTTCTTTTTCGTACACATCAAAGCATTCTTGCACAGCATTGTAAATCGGTTGCCATTGTTCCTGAACGACTCGCGGCAAGTATTTCACTAGCTCTTTTTTCACCGATCGTGCAAACTGCTTCCGAGCATCTTCGGCTTGCAACAGTCCCACACCTAGTCCAGCCAGCAAGATACCAAACGGACCCAGAATCGGCGCAAACAAGAAAGCAATGCCCCAAGTTGCAATTAAATTAAGCAGAATGCTCTTGAAGTCAAATCCGCCTGCTGCTAGTGCCGCTCCTGCAATGTTGCCACGAGCTAGAGAAAACAATCCCATCGCCCATTTTGCCCAGCTTGGAGTATCATCGCCATCGGAGTTTAAACGCGGCTGAATCTTCTGCCCTGTCAGCCTTTGAGTAATCTGCTGTGTCACTTCTCCGTAAGATGCTCCATGTTTAGCCGCACTTTGAGAAAGCTGTGAAAAAGCAGCATTTAATTCTTGCTCTGCGGTGAATGTCCAAGCAAAGAACTTATCATTGACATAGCGTTGAAAACCAGCTTGTGCCGCTTGATTAAACTGTTCGCGCTTTGTTTCACTGAAGAAGTCGAGGAACTGCAATTCGGGCGGCTGGTACTGGAGAAAATCTTGCTCAAAGGTGTTCTCTAAGTTCAGGACATAAGTGCGAAAGGAATCTGCAATCTGTCTCGATTTACGATCGCGCAAACTCCGAATCTCGTCTCGAAATCGATCGCGAATTTCGGAAAGCTGCTGGAACTGAGGTTGCACTGACTCTAATCGCTGCTCCAATTCATTAACCGATTGATCTAACAATGGAATCCGACGAGCGATCGCATCATTCACCCGAACCTGAGTTTGTCGCGCCAAAGTTCTTACCTGTCGCAATTCAGCGATCGCTCTTTCTTGGGTGAGAAAGACATTCAGCGATCGTAAAAACTCAGAAAATCCCGTACCTTCTAATGCAGCATTGCTATCTTTGATTCGTTTTCTCAAAGCTTTCAAGGCTGAGATTTCAAAGACTCTTTCATCATAGAGATCATAGCCATCAATCTGACAGTATTCAGCTAAATTTGCTCGAAACACTTTACGCAGTTTCGTTTCTGCTTCAGTTAGTTCTTCCGAATCATCTGGATCAATTAAGCTCTCCTTCACCTGATCCCAAGCATTGATCAAGAAAAAGATGGATAATCCTCGCCCTTTAATATAGTTCTCCAGGTAGCGTCTTTCACCCAAAGTGCAAGGTTGCGTGGCTCTGAGAACAAATAAAATCGCGTGACAGTTGTTGATATAGCCCAGTGATAGTTCATTTCGTGCTTCAGTATCATTCAATCCTGGACTATCAACAATCTCGATTCCTTTTTCTAGAAGCGGCAGCGGATATTCCACGATCGCATGACTCACATCCGGAAAGGCTTGTTGTTTCTTCTGCTCCAAGTCTTTTGCTTCTTCTGGGCTGATTGTATATCGCACTTTGAAACTCGCAAAATCGATCTGTTCTGGTGCTTTGCCATCATTGAAATGCACCGTCACTCGCTTTTCTGCTCCATAAGTTAGCACCGTGAGCAATGCAGTACAGGGATTAACATCGCTAGGCAGTAGATTTTCACCGATTAAGGCATTGAGAAACGTACTTTTACCGCGCTTCATGTCTCCCAATACCAGCAAGCGAAACACTCCCTGCTTGAGCGTTTGAGCCGCGATCGACAAATCTTCAATTTCGCGCTCTAAGCCCAACTGTCCAGAAGCTTCTTTGCCCTGAAGTTCAGCGTTGGATAGCGTTTCAGACAGGGTATTGAGATGTTGAGCAACAGATCGGCGCATCTGAGCAACACGATCGAGATCATCGAGAAAGCGATTGGTTTCAACTTGCATAGTTCAAGCCACTAAAGATTGAGCGAGAAGGCTTCCGTTTGCCAGAGTGTAACATCGTCCTTGAGAAGCGATGCTCGGACTGTGACACTGGATATTTCCCACTCCAGTAAGCCCGAATCCTGTCGCTGGCTAACCTCGTGTTATTTGAAGAATTGAGCTATTTTGCGGAATTTTAGAATCGATGGCGAATTAGTAATTATTATCTCGTCGTAGAACTGTGCTAAAAGTTCGATCGCTAAATTTGGAGTATTCCTGATGAAACGTTTACTGACCCTCTCTTTGCTTGGAATTTTGCTGAGTCCAACTCTCCCAGCTTTGAGCCAATCTGCTCAACCTAACATTCGCTCCTACATTGGGCTAGGCTATCGAACTCTGCCTCAAGGCTTCAAAGACACCGGGGGCTGGGTCGTGAAAGGCGGTCGATATCGGGCTGATCTTGTGCAGCGAGGAAACACCAGAATGGTTTGGTTTAACAGAGCACTTCCATGGAATCGGGGCGGCGCGGTTCCAGTACGAGTGGTGGATGTGATGGAACTCCCGACATTTCCCAAATCACAAGCCTTGCACTTTGCCTTCTGTCGGCTGAATGGGGTCAACGATCGAGAAATTTTTGCGATCGCAGAAGCGACTGACGATGATATTCGGACAAACATTGTTCAAGCTTGGAGAGCGAATACGAAAACTGAAAAAATTGAGCCAATTAGCACGAAGGGAATTTCTTGTCCACACGTCTAAGAGGATGTTTGAACCGTATCGTTGATTGCGTGATCCGCCCCCGGAATGAATTCGGGGCTAACAGAACGAAGTCCACTGAAGGGGACTAATAACAAGATTAGGTTCGGTCTTCAGTCCTTTTAGAGGACTTCGCAGCGTTAGCCCCGACTTCCAGTCCGGGGCGAAATGGAACGAAGCGAGGAAGCTTTTTATACTTTTCAAATGCGCTCTAAGCGTTCTATCAATTTGCATAAAACACTTTAGCGATCGTGCTGGAGAAATTTCGATCGCCTTCTAGTAATCTTTGGCTTTGTAACAAATTTTTCAGATTGCCCCAAAGCTGGTAAACCGAATTAACCCTTCAGTCGATTTCCAATCACGGGATGGACTACAACGCATCGAAACCACTTTTTATACCTTTAGAGCGTTCTTCAAGCCTGCTGGATTACACATAGCGTTTGTCCAGTCGATACCATTTGCCCTTGACTACAAAAGACTTCGGAAACAGTCCCATTGGTTGGAGCATCTACGGTGATTTCCATTTTCATCGACTCTAGAATGATTAAGCGATCGCCTTCTTTTACTGTTGCGCCTTTTTCAACGACGATTTGCCACACGTTCGCGGGCACTTGTGCGATCACAGCTTGACTATTCGGAGGAAGCTCGAATGATTGCGCTTCTATTGTTGCTTCTGGATCTTCAGCAACTTGAGCTAGGAGAGGATTCGCTGCCCAACGTTCGCGTTCTGCTTCAAAGGCGGCTTGCTGAGTCGCTTTGAAAATTGCGGTTTCGGTTGCAATCGATCGAAGAAATTCGTTGTATTGTTTCAAATTAAAAGTCGTCTCTTCAATTCTGAGATTTGCTCTGCCTTGAATAAAGTCTTTGCGGAGTTGTAATAGTTCATCGGCAGTGACCGGATAAAAGCGAATCTGATCAAAGAAGCGGAGTAACCAAGGCTTTCCAGGCTCAAATTCTGAAGTCTCGTGAAAGGTATTCCACATCTGTACGGTGCGCCCTACAAACTGATAGCCTCCAGGTCCTTCCATGCCATACACACAGAGATAAGCGCCTCCGATTCCAACAGCGTTCTCCGGTGTCCAAGTTCGGGCGGGATTGTACTTCGTTGTGACCAATCGATGACGAGGATCGATCGGGGTTGCAACAGGAGCACCTAAGTAGACATCACCTAAACCGAGAACTAAGTAGCTGGCATTAAAAACGATTTCGCGAACTTGTTCAATTGTTTCTAGTCCATTGATGCGACGAATGAATTCAATGTTGTTCGGACACCACGGAGCATGAGGATTCACCGATCGCACATATTTCTCGATCGCGAGTTGGGTCGATTCGTCATCCCACGACAGCGGAAGATGAACAATGCGGGTCGGGATTTCGAGATCGTCGATCGTAGAAAGTTCCTGTTCTGCTGCGATTAGAACATCGAGCAACTGATCTAATGATAAAACGCGGCTGTCGTAGTGAATTTGTAGCGATCGTATTCCTGGTGTTAAATCTAAAATTCCAGCTTGTGGATGCTCAAGTAACCAAGTCATCAGAGCATGAACATGGAAGCGTAGATTCAGATCAAGTACTAAGTCACCGTATTCTACTAATAGATACTTATCTCCAGAGCGGCGGTACTTCACGGCAAGCTGTTCTGAAGATGCTGGAATCTCATGCAAAATCGCACGATTTGGGAGTTTAGAACTTGGAACTTCAATGGGTGTAACTGGCTTTAGAGTGCTGATTTCTTCGTCTTGGATTCGCTCTTTTTGAATGGCTTCTGTAAGTATCAAACGTTGAAATCGAACCTTATCACCGGGTTTAAGCTGTCCAATTTTCCAGAGTTCAGCTTGTACGATCGTGGCAGGACAGACGAATCCTCCTAAACTGGGACCATCAGGACCAAGAATGATCGGCATATCCCCTGTAAAGTCGATTGTCCCGATCGCATAAGCATTGTCGTGAATGTTCGAGGGATGCAATCCTGCTTCACCGCCATCTGAACGCGCCCACTTTGGTTTTGGTCCAATTAATCGAACTCCGGTTCGAGCCGAGTTGTAATGCACTTCCCAATCGGTTGAGAAAAGCATTTCGATGTCTTCGTCGGTAAAGAAATCGGGTGCGCCATGAGGTCCGTAGAGAACACCAATTTGCCAATGAGAGCTATAGTTTGGAATTAGTTCAGGGGCAATTGAACTTGGATTGATTGTTTCATCTGATGAATTGAGCTTTAGAATGTCTCCAATTCGTAGAACTCTACCGCAATGTCCACCGAACTGCCCTAATGTGAATGTTGACTTGCTTCCCAGATAGTCAGGAACATCAAAGCCATGTTGTACTGCAAGATAAGTTCGCGCTCCAGCACCTTGAATTGTAGTGAGCTTTAGAGTGCTTCCTGCTGTTACAGAAATTGCTGTCCAAAAAGGAATTGGTACTCCATCCAGTTCTGCTTGCATCGGCGCACCTGTTAGGCAGATCACAGTGTTGCAATTAAACCGCAATGTTGGACCTGTGACGGTAAGTTCTAGTGCCGCACAAAATTCTGGATTTCCTAAGATACGATTAGCAAGTCGAAACGCGAGATGATCCATCGGTCCTGATGGCGGGACTCCCACGTTCCAATAGTGCATTCGTCCCGGATAGTCTTGAATCGTGCTGAATGTGCCAGGGGAAAGCACTTCGATCGAGTTCGGTGAATAGTGAAAAGAGTCGAGAAACCGAGTACTGAGATTCGCGATCGCAAATTCCGAACTTGCCAAAACTTGCTGTAAATAATCTAGATTCGTCTCAATTCCCGCAACGGTTGAACGCTCTAATGCTGTCGTTAATTGAGCGATCGCACTTTCTCTCGAATCTGCATGAGCAATCAATTTTGCAATCAGCGGATCATAGTAAGGTGTAATCTCAATCCCCCGTTTGATCCAACTATCACAGCGAATCGAGTCGGGAAAAGTGACTTCGGTTAATGTTCCAGAACTCGGCTGAAAGTTCTTACCCGGATCTTCAGCATAGAGACGAACCTCGATCGAATATCCTTGAGTTCTAGGCTGATGTAGAAAGCTACTATCTCCCGATGCTAACCGAATCATCCACTCGACTAAATCAACTCCGGTGACTGCTTCTGTTACACCATGTTCGACTTGTAGACGAGTGTTGACTTCTAGAAAATAGAAAGATTGTCGATCGACATCAAACACAAATTCGACTGTGCCTGCCGATTGATAATTTACAGCTTTCGTGAGTCGCAATGCTGCATCGTAAAGCTGTTCGCGAAGTTCATCACGAATTCCAGGTGCGGGAGTTTCTTCGATGACTTTTTGATTGCGACGTTGGATTGAACAATCTCGATCGCCCAGTGCAATTACTCGCCCTTGTCCATCCCCAAACACTTGCACCTCAATATGACGTGCTTTTTCTACATAGCGTTCTAGATAGATTCCACCCTGCTTAAAATTGTTCTGGCCAAGGCGTTGTACGGTTTGAAATAGTTCAGCCAGTTGGTCTTGACTCCGACAAAGCTGTAGCCCGATTCCACCTCCTCCGGCTGTACTTTTCAGCATGACCGGATAGCCAATTCGCTCCGCCTCAATTTGTGCTTGTTCAACACTCTCTAATAACGAAGTTCCTGGTAGTAAGGGCACTTGATTTTGGGCAGCAAGTTCTCGTGCCGTGTGTTTTAGTCCGAAGCTTCGCATTTGCTCAGGAGTCGGTCCAATGAACACAATTCCCGCTGCTGCACAAGCTTCCGCAAATTCAGCATTCTCGCTCAAAAATCCGTAGCCCGGATGAATTGCTTGTGCTCCTGTTGTTTGAGCCGCTTCGAGAATTCGATCCCATCTGAGATAGCTGTCTGATGCCAATGCAGACCCGATCGCGATCGATTCCGTTGCCATCGACACGAAAGGAGTGTACTGATCCGCCTCAGAGTAGACGGCAACCGAAGCAATATTTAATCGATCGAGTGTCCGAATAATCCGACAGGCGATTTCTCCACGATTGGCAATCAGAACTTTCTCAAACATTAGATGCTATCCCACACAATCAATTGAATCGGAGTCGGATTGTAGCCATTACACGGATTGTTCATCTGAGGACAATTGGAGATTACGACTAAGGTATTCATTTCAGCCCGCAAATCAACAATGCTACCCGGATCAGAGATTCCATCAACAATCTCAAGCGTTCCATCTTCACTCACGGGAACATTCATGAAAAAGTTGATGTTGCTCGTCATGTCTCGCTTACCCATGCCGTAATCTTTCAGCGCATAAAGAAAGTTTTCCACGCAAGCATGTTGCCATTTTTTATCTAAGCCAAATCGAACTGAGTTACTTTCGCAGCTACAAGCTCCTCCAGAGGTATCATGTTTGCCACAAGTATCATTTAGCACCGTCATCAAAACATTTCCGTCATTTGAGTAAAGCTTTGTGCCCGTGGTGATAAAGATGTTTCCCTGTGCACGGATTGTGTCGGGGGCACTGTAGCGCTCGCTCGTATCATCGGCATTGTAAACGAGAAAATCAACGGCTTGATTGCCACCGAGATCAACAATGCGAAGAACTTGTCCTTTTTTGATCACTTTCGCCCAAGGCTTACGAGCAGGCAGCACTTGATCATAAATCGCTAACTTTGGATCAAGCTGAACATCGATCGTAGTCATCATTCACACTCCTAAATTAAGCAAAAATCGCATCCGTATTTTGGAAGCCTCGCAGCACTTCTGGATTCGCAGTCCGGCAGGGATCATCCGAGGTGGGGTCTGGAGAATTCCATACGATCGCACGAATCGGTTTCGGATCATAGTTCGGATCGAGCGGATGCGGACAATTTGAGAGAACAACTAAGACATTCATCTCTGCTCGTAAATCAATGAAGTCTCCAGGCTGTGCGGTTTTGCCTGACCATATCAAGTTCCCATTCCGCTCAACGCTAATCCGAGTAAAGAGATTGAGGTTTGGCATGATATCTTTTTTGCCAAGATTGCGTTTGATCAAGGCAAGCATAAAATTATCGCGTGAATTCTTATAGTCCCCGTCACCATACTTTGCATTGGTTGCAAGGTTACTACAGCCACCTAAAGTATCGTGATAGCCACAAGTATCTTCAGTAATGGAGAACAGAACGCGCCCCATGTCGGAGTAAAGCACCATGCCTTTTTTCAGAAACGCATTGAACTGAATTTTTGCAGTATCAGCAGCGTTGTATCGCTCGATCGAGTTATCCGCGTTGTAACAGAGCATTGCTACGCCGCTCGATCCTTCTGGAGCCATGATTCGCAGTGTTCGCCCGCGTGGAACAATCTGCGACCAGTAAGCACCGCCTGGAATCGTTTCATCACGAGCAATTAGGGCTGCATCAATCGTTGTATCTGGGGACATCACCAACTCCTTTTTGAAACTGCAAAAGCCCAGGAAGCCTTCAGCGATCGTCCTGCTGGTTGGCTCTCCCGGGCTTTTCTCCCTCCGTGTAGCTGTCCTGTTCAGAACAGCGGCTTCTCTCGGACCAGACATTCAAACTGAATCGGAACCCTAGAAGCAAATTTGTAGTGTCTTGAATCTGTCTGCCAAGACTTCTAGCATGAATCAGAGACAGATGTAAATATGGACAAAGATAGAGCATAAAACTGTATTAAAAGCTACTAAGTAGGAGAGCCAAATTAAACCGCTCGTTGGGTTTGGGTTTCGACTGCGCTCAACCCTCGAAGAATCGGGTGTTGCGCGTTGAGCGGAGTCGAAACGCATCTTACGATTAATCTCACCCATCTACTTATATGATAGTTTTTCCACCATCGATTAGTAGGGCGGCTCCCTGCATTAACTGAGGTGCATCACTCGCCAGAAATAATGCGACTTGAGCGATTTCTTCGGGTGTTCCCAATCTTCCGATCGGCATAGAGGCAACACTCTCGGCTTTCGCTTTGATTGGGTCAGCTTCTTGCTCAAATTCTTGATTTAGCAGTGCTGTGTCGATCGGTCCTGGACAGAGTGCATTGATCCGAATGTTTTCTCGTGCATATTCTAGCGCCAGCGCACGAGTCAGAGATAGAACGGCTCCTTTCGTAGCACAGTAAGCAGAATATAAAGGTTGAGCTACGATCGCAAGCTCAGAAGCAGTATTGATAATTACACCGCTTTTTTGTTGCTGCATGTGTGGAATGACTTGCTGACACAGATAAAAGGTTGCCATGAAGTTGACAGCAAATAGTTTCTCTAGAGTCTCAGGCGTGACAGCGGTGAAAGGCTCGATCGATGAAATTCCCGCATTGTTGTAGAGGATATCAATTCGGTTGTAGCGTTGATAACACTGTTCTACCACTGCGATCGCGGTTTGTCGATCGGATAAATCTGCGGCAAAAAACTCAAACTTTAGCCCTTGTTCGTTGAGTTCCTTGGCTAATGTCTGTCCTGCTTCAACAGTTCGATCGACTCCAAACACAAATGCGCCTTCTGATGCAAACAATCGCGCGGCAGCAAGTCCAATTCCTGCACTTACACCAGTGATTAAAGCAATCTTTCCACTTAATCGCGCCATGATTGATCTCCTGATCTTTAAATTCAGTATCGCGGATTGCAACTTGATCGCAATCATTGTTCTACGTTCAAAGTATGATGACTAAAAGAACAGTTCTAACTCGACAGCATCCATTTGAATTTGAAGTATCACAGACGGCACTGCTTGTGATTGATATGCAAATTGATTTCTGCGATCGTACTGGTTTTTGTAGTGCAAATCTTAAGGCGGATGTGTCTGCAATTCAAGCCATGATACCAAGATTACAGAACGTGGTTGAATGGGCACGTCGCCAAGGAATTTGGATTATCTAGGGCTTGCTGAGGAAGTCTAAGAAGCTTTCTAGGACTGAATTTCAGCGGGATAAATTGCTGATAAAATGCAAGATAAAGCACTATAAACCGTGCAAAAACCTTGCATCTGATTTTACTATGTACC